>DASQXS010000001.1:0-5230 GCA_035639615.1 Gaiellales bacterium
GACTTCATCGTCTGCAGCGTGCTCGGAAACGACGAGGCGCGGGCGACGCTCCTGGGATCGACCTACCCGCGGGAATGGTTCGACCCGGTGATGGACCCGCGCTTCCTGCGCCGTGGCGCCTACGTCATCCCGCAGGGCGAGTTCGACTGGGAGTCGCACCTCGGTGACCGCTACGTCCCGAGCGGACCGCCGACGTCGAACCCGAACGCGTGGCAGGCCGAGGACGAGCTGTTCGTGCCCTTCCGCCACTCCGACGGCCACATCCTGGGCATCTTCTCGATCGGCGAGCCCGCCTCCGGGCTACGGCTCTCCGATGAGGAGCTGGACGTGCTCGTCGCCGCCGCGTCGCAGGCGGCGGTCCTGGTCGAGACCGCGCAGGCCGCGGCGGTCTCGGACCGCTCCCACGCCGCCCTGACCGAGCTCCTATCCGTCTCGTCGCGGCTCCTCGAGTCGGGATCGGTGGAGGAGGTCCTGGACGTCGTGTGCCACGGGATCAGCTCGGCGCTTGGCTTCGACAAGGTGCTCGTCCAGCTCAGGGACCCCGCCACGGGCGACCATCACCCCCGCGCGGCGCTCGGCTGGGAGCGCGGCGCGGCCACGCTCGAGACGCCGGCCGCGGCCGCCGACGTGGCCCGGTTGCTCGACCCGGCGTTCGAGGTGGAGGGCTGCTACCTGCTGCCGTACGAGGACGGAGCAGCCCGCTGCTCGCCGGCCTCGGCGACCTACAGCTCGCGGCTGAACGGCGCCGGCCCGAACGCCTGGCACCGGCACTGGCTGATCGTGCCGCTGCGGCAGGCGGACGGCGGCCTGGTCGGCGTCATCTGGGCAGACGACCCGCGCGACCGGCTCCTACCGACGCCGCGCAAGCTCCAGGCGCTGCGTCTGTTCGCCAACCAGGCGACCTCGGCCCTCGCCACCGCCCGGTTGCTGCAGGCGTTCGGCGACAGCGGCCACGCCCGGGCGGCGTAGCTCACCCGTTCGCGAGCCGAGGGGGTCGCGCCCGAAAGCCGCGGGCCCGCCAGGCCGCAGGCAACGATCAGGGTGGGGACGGCGAAGCTCACCGCTCTCCGGCGGCGGTCGGCGGGGCGGCGCGCATGCCGGGCGAGCGTAGATCACGGGGGCCAGATGATTGATTCCACGACCGCGCGCGCCTGAACGCCACGACAGTCGGTCCGGTCTCGGCGTTGGTGGTGCTGCGGCCGGGAGCCTGCGCATCGCGCAGGGGGTGTCTGCTGAGTAGCAGACACCCCCTGAACGCTGTCAAGCGCTGCTGTGACAGCTCTCGGTCGGGCCGATATTCTCGATATCGCGCCCTCCCTGCGTCCTTGCGCTGCTTGGCTCCCGACCGCTCAGGACATCACGCGGCCGTGGAATCAATCATCTAGCCTCGTGTGCGTGGAGCCGACGGCGTGGCACAAGCTGCAGACAGACCGCGGCGTCCGACTGTGCTGCGCGGACTTCGGCGGCACCGGCCCGGCGGTGGTCCTCCTGCACGGCCTGGCGGGGTATGCAGGCGAATGGTCGGCGACGGCGAGCTGGTTGTCGAGGTCGCGTCGCGTCGTCGCGCCCGAGCAGCGCGGCCACGGCCGCAGCGAGCGCCATCCCGGCGACATGTCCCGTTCGGCCTTCGTCGACGACGCCGCGGAATGGATCACGGCGCTCGGCCTCGCCCCCGCGATCGTCGTCGGCCAGTCCCTGGGCGGCCACACGGCCTTCCTGCTCGCCGCTCGCCGGCCGGGCCTCGTCCTCGCGGCGGTCGTCGCCGAGGCGACGCCGCAGGCCGATCCGGGGGCGCCCGCCGCCGTGCGGGAGTGGCTCGGATCGTGGCCGGTGCCGTTCGCCTCGCGTCGGTCGGCCGAGGAGTTCTTCGGCCGCGGCAGGCTGTGGGCGCGGACGTGGGCGGCCGGGCTCGAGGAGCGTCTCGGCGGGCTCTGGCCGGCGTTCGACCCCGCCGAGCTCGAGGCGGCGCTGGCCGAGACGGGCTCGCGCTCCTACTGGGACGAGTGGGCATCGCTTCGCTGCCCAGTGCTCGTCATCCGCGCGGCGGGGAGCGAGGAGGGCGCCGCGACGTACCGGCGTATGGTCGACTCAGTGCCGGACGCGACCCTGGTCGAGGTGGCAGGCGCGGGCCATGACCTTCACCTCGACCGGCCCGAGCGCTGGCGGATCGCGCTCTCGGCGTTTCTCGCAAGGCTTCTGTAAGGGATCGGGGAACCCGCTTGCACGTCCCCCGGCCGGCCGGGCAGCATTCGCTGCCGTGGGCGCGGTTCGGAGCACGGGTCCGGCGGTCGGCGCGCTGGTGGTGGCCCTGGCCGCACTCGCGGCGGCGGCCTGCCCGGCCCCGGCCGCGGCGCTCCACCCGCCGGGCACGGTGCTCTTCCACGACGGCTTCAACTACCGCGACGGCCTGCTCACGAACGAGTACCGCTTCTGGAACCACCTGCGCTCCCGCGACCCCAGGTGGCAGATGACGTCGGGGTCGCTGTTCGCCCATTCGCGCCGGGGCTGGACCGGCCATCCCGACGGGTGCAGCTCGGCCTCCAGGTCAGGCGTCCCCTGCAACGCCTCCGACGTCTTCCGCCTGAACACACGCCGGCGCGACTTCCGAAACGTGCAGGTCTCGTTCCGCCTGCGGAATCTGGCCCTCACCTCGTCGGCGCGCACCCCGCGCGAGCCATGGGACGGAGTGCACGTGTGGCTTCACTACCAGTCCGAGCGGGAGCTCTATTACGCCTCGTTCCAGCGCCGCGACGGCCGCATCGTGGTCAAGAAGAAGTGCGCCGGCGGCTCAACCAACGGCGGCACCTATTACGAGCTCGGCCCGGGCGAGGTGCCCGGCCACCCGATCCGGTTCCGCCGCTGGACGCACATCGCCGCGACCGTCCGCGACCGCGCCGACGGGTCGGTGGCAATCGCGATGTGGCGGCGCGGGCGCCGCCTCCTGCGGGTCGTCGACCGCGGCACCGGATGCGCGCCGATCACCGCCGCCGGCGCCGTCGGGATCCGCGGCGACAACGACAACTTCCGCTTCGACAACTTCACGGTGACGGCGCTCGGGTGATCCGGAAGTCGCGGACCCAGATCTGCGTCCAGTCGGCCCGCAGGCCGACGCGGCCGGGGCCGGTGAAGGCGTGGTCGTCGTCTGTCGCGGACACCACCGGGCGACCGCCGACGTAGAGGTCGATCGAGACAGACCCGCCGTCGTTTCGGGTGACGTCCACCCGCACCGGCAGGTAGCGCCCGGCCGGGAACGCGAACGGCCGGTACGCGGAGATCGCGGCGTAGAAGCCGCCTGCCACGGGGCCGCCCGCCGTCTTCTTCTTGATCACCGCGCGGTGGTCGCGGCGGGCCACGGAGACGTAGTAGGCGGCGGCCGCGGACCGGGCGCCGACGATCACGTGGAAGCCGTCCCAGGCCGGCCCGCCGGTGAGGACGGGGGCGGCCACCCGCGCCTCGAACCGCACCGAGTAGCTCGGGTCGAAGCGCGCCCGGGTGTAGGCGCGGAACACGGCCGAGTCCGTCGCGGACGTCGAGTCGGGGCCGACCGGCGACCGGTCGATCGGCCCGTCCGTGCCGGCGTCGCCGCGGCGGAAGAGCGACCCCGACGTGACGATCCATCGCGGCGAGATGCGGCTGTGCGGGTCGCCGGGGTGTCCGGTCGCGTACTCGTTGGTCACGAGGCCGTCGGGTCCCTGGAACGCGTCCGAGAAGAGCACCTCGGGCCCGCGCGGGGAGGCGCCGGTCGCCAGGACGAGCACGCCGAGGACCACGACCGCGGCGGCCGGACGCCTCACCGCCTCACGTGACCGTCACCGTGACCGGCGTCGACGTGGTCTGGTTTCCGGCCTGGTCGGACGCGACCACCGTCAGGGTGTGCGAGCCCTTCGCGGCGGTCGTCGAGTCCCACTTCCATTGATAGGTGGAGCCGCCGCTCGTCGTCGGCGCGGTCTTCGACCCCAGCGAGACGCCGTCGAGGAAGAACCGGACCGACACCACCGACACGTTGTCGGTCGCCTGCGCCAGGATGTAGACGGCGGGCCCCGACACGCTTGCGCCGCCCGCCGGGGCCGTGATCTGCGCCGCCGGCGCCTGCGGGTCGATCTGGACGGGCTGCGAGCGCACCGGCTCCCAGTTCCCGGCCGCATCGACCGATCGGAACCTCACGGTCGCCGTGGCCGGGACGCTGAACGCGCCGCCGTAGGTGGCGCCGTTCGTCGCCGACGGGTCGGAGCCGTCCGTGGTATAGACCGTCCGCGCGACGCCCACGTCGTCGGTCGCCTTGAGCGTGACGGTCACGGGCCCCGGGTACCAGGCCGCGCAGGGCGACTTGCCGTTGCAGGCGATCGTCGTGGTCGGCGGGGTCGTGTCGTTGGCAACGGTCACCGTCACCGGCGCGGAGGTCGTCTGGTTCCCGGCGGCGTCCGTGGCGACGGCCGTCAGTGTGTGGGGCCCGGGGGCAACTGCCGCCGTGTCCCACTTCCACTGATACGTCGACCCGCCGGCCTGCGTCGGCGCCGTCTTCGAGCCGAGCGAGGCCCCGTCCACGAAGAAGCGGACGGAGGCGATCGCGACGTCGTCGCTCGCGGTCGCCTGGATGTAAACCGTCCCGAGCACGCTCGCGCCGTCGCCGGGCGCGACCAGCGACACGGCGGGCGGGGCCTGATCGGCCGCACCGTTGTCGGCCAGGAAGAAGTCGTCGGCGGTGACCGTGCCGGTCGACCGCAGGCTGATCCCGACCGAGATCGCCGAGGCGCCGATCGGGACGGCGGGCGTCGTCCAGCTCGACAGTGCATACGCCGCGCCCGCGGGGAGGGCCGCGCTCTGCGTCCAGTAGGTCCAGCCGCCCTGCGCGGTGCGGTAGTACGCGACCCACTTCATCGTCCCCTGCCCCTTCACGAACGCGGAGGCCGTGTAGGTGTCTCCCACCGTCACCGGCGGGGCGCACTGGCCCAGGTCCTGCGTCGTCACGAGGCGGCGGTCGCCCGAGGAGAGGCTCGAGATCGTCACCTGCTCGGCGAAGTCGCCGGAGTGGGTGTCCGGCACCATCGCCGCCGTGAAGTCGTTCGTCCCGGAGCCGCCCACCGTCCAGCAGTCGGGCACGCCGTTTCCGTTCGCATCCGCCTCGAGGGACGGGTTCTGGATGAGATCGCCCGCGGGCGGAGGCCGGGGCGGTCCCGTCACCGCGGGTTGGTCCGGGCCCCCGATCACGTCGTGGACGGTCTGGACGCTG
>DASQXS010000002.1:0-2197 GCA_035639615.1 Gaiellales bacterium
GCGTCGCCAGCCGATCTGTGGTTCCGTACTCGTGTTCGACGAGATCTGGATCGTCGAGCCGATCCAACAGCCACCTCCAATGTCGTGCAGAGCTGGAGCCTGGCCCCGTTTATGCGGCCGCCGCCTACCGTACGGCCATGAACTGGCGACGGCTCACGCCGGACGATCTCGGCGCCCTGGTCGCGCTCGACGCGGCCGTGAAGGAGAACGACGGCGAGGAGACGGTGAGCGACCTGGTCGGCGACGCGCTCTCGGCTGACTCGGCGATCTGCGTCGAGAGCGGCGCCACGCTCGCCGGCGTCGGCTGGGTGAACGGGGCGACGCTGGGCGGCCGGGTGCACCCCGGGCATCGCCGCCGCGGTATCGGTACGCGGCTCCTCAACTGGACGCTGACCCGCGCGCCGGCGGCCGAGCTCACCATCCGCACCGAGGCGCTCACGCCCGACGCGGACGCGATCTACCGTCGGCATGGCTTCGAGCGCCGCTTCGTCGAGGACCGGATGGCACGCGACCTTGCCGCCGACGTCCCCGCCCCACCGCTCCCGGACGACGTCGAGACCCGCGCCTGGACGCCCGCCACCGCGAACGCCTTCTTCGCCGCCTATCGCGCCGCGTTCGCCGACCGGCCCGGCTTTCCCGACCCGGCGTCTGCGGAATGGATCGGCGGCCACGATCCTGCCGACGGCTTCGAGCCCGCCCTGTCCCGGGTCGCGCTCGCGGCCGGCGAGCCTGTCGGCTTCGTTGCCGTTGAGCTCGACCCGCCGTCGGGATGGATCGAGCAGATGGGCGTCGTCCCGGCGTGGCGGAGGCGTGGGCTCGGCGCCGCGCTCCTCGCGCAGGCCCTGGCCGGGCTTCGCACCGACGGCATGACGCAGGCCGTCCTGCACGTGAACGTCGACAACCCCGGCGCCGCCGCGCTCTACGAGCGGATGGGGTTCGAGCGGCGCCTGCAGCGGGCCCGCTACGTCAGGCCGCTGCCGGCCTGAGCTCCTTCTCCCACTGCGAGAACCGCGGCTCAGCCGTCATCCCGACCCGCTCGTAGACCCGCGTGGCTCCGGTCACGGACGCGGTGTCGACCTCGAGCGCCACGCCCCGGGACCCGCGCCCGTGATACAGGACGAAGCTCGCACGCAGGAGCGCCTCGGCGATGCCCCGCCGGCGGAAGAGGCGGCGGACGCCGAGCACGCCGATGTGCCCGAGGGCGGGATCCTCCTCCGACCGCGGCTGTCCGACGAGGGCTCCGGTCAGTTCGACGCCCTGCCAGGCGAGCAGCCATAGCTCCGGGTCGAACTCGGTCGTGGCGTCGACATGACTGTGCAGCCACGCCTCCTCGGTCGGCCACGACTCGCCCCAGTGGTCGACGAACGCGTCGCGCAGACACGCGTACACCGCCGGCTCCTCGCCGCGCGCGAGCGGCCGGATCTCGATGCCGGGGATCGGCGCCGGCGGCTCCGGCGCCGCGTCGAACTCGATCTGCATGCGGGCGAAGCGGCGGGCCTCGATGTAGCCGTGCGCCGAGAGCAGCGCCGCCGCGCGCGGCTCGTTCGCAAGCGCCCCGGCGTGGATCACCACCCGCCGGCCGGGCGGCGCGCGATCGAGGAATCCGCGCGAGCGCCGCTCCACCTCCGCCACGATGGCCGCCCCCAGCCCGCGCCCGTGATACGGCACCGCGACCGCTCCGATGCTGAACACCTCCGTGTGGGGCGGCTCGCACTCGAGGAAGAAATACCCGGCGACGCCGCCGTCGGGCGCGAGGATGACGGCGTAGTCGTGCTCGAGGTCGACCCCAGGAGCCGTCCACGGCGTCACGACCCAGTCCAGGCTGGCCATCGGCACCCCGACGACGGCGATGGTCTCCTCGTTCATCATCGCGACGATCCGCTCGCCGTCCTCGGGCCGGGGCGGGCGGCACGTGAAGCCCTCGGGCAGCTGCATCAGCTGTGCATGAAATCAGCCTGGCTGGTTTTCTGCACCCGGCCGCCCATGGCAGCCCATGAATCAAAGGAGTCTGACGCCGTTTATGCACCGACGTCGCGACCGCCGTCCGCCGTGACCACTAGTGGGTCGTCCGGTAACGTTGCTGGCGTCGATGGCGAGCGAAAAGCAAGCGATGCTAGGACGCAGGGAGCGCCAATAGTGAACCTATTGGCGCGACCGAGGACACCGCAGCGCGCAGCTTTGCAGCCGCCAGAACCCG
>DASQXS010000003.1:0-2772 GCA_035639615.1 Gaiellales bacterium
GGCAACGACCAGGTGCGCTTCGAGACCGCCGTCGCCGCGCTCGCCCCCGAGCTGGCGGTGCTCGCGCCGGTGCGCGACTGGGGCATGACCCGCGAGGAGGAGATCGGCTACGCCCACCGCCACGGCATCGAGGTGCCGGTGAAGAGCGGCGCCGCCTACTCGATCGACCAGAACCTGTGGGGGCGGTCGATCGAGGCGGGGCCGCTCGAGGACCCGTGGCTCGAGCCGCCGGAGGAGGCGTTCGCGCTCACGCTCGCTCCGGAGCGTGCCTTCCACGCCCCGCAGGTCGTCGAGGTGGGCTTCGACGCCGGCATCCCGGTTGCGGTCGACGGCGCGGAGCTCGGCCTGGTCGACCTGATCGGCCGCGCGGCGGCGCTCGCCGGCGCCCACGGCGTCGGCCGCATCGACATGATCGAGAACCGGCTCGTCGGCATCAAGTCGCGCGAGGTGTACGAGACGCCGGCGGCGGCGCTCCTCCTGCCGGCCTATGCCGGCGTCGAGGAGCTGGTCTCAGACCGCGACCTCGCTCATCAGAAGGCGGAGCTCGCCCAGCGCTACGCCACCCTCGTCTACAACGGGCTCTGGTACTCGCCGCTTCGGCGCGCGCTCGACGCGTTCATGGCCGAGACGGCCGCGGCCGTCACCGGCGCCGCCAGGGTGAAGCTCTACCGCGGCTCCGCCCGGGTGGTCGGCCGCCGCGCGGCCGGCGCCCTCTACGACCACGGCCTCGCCACCTACGAGCAGGGCGACAGCTTCCAGCACAGCGCCGCTGCCGGCTTCATCCACATCTGGTCGCTCCCGTCCAAGACCTGGGCGGCGGCTGCGCGCGTCGCCGAGGGGGCGCCGGCATGAGCGCGACGCTTTGGGCGGGCCGGCTCCAGGGCGAGCTCGATCCCGACGTGCGCGCCTTCACGGCGTCGCTCGACATAGACCGTCGCCTCCTCGCGCACGACCTCGCGGCCACCGCCGCCCACGTGCGGATGCTGGCCCGCCGGGGGATCCTCGAGGCCGACCTCGCCGAGCGCATCTGCACGGCGCTTCCGCGCATCGAGATCGCCCCCGATGCGTCGGACGAGGACGTCCACTCGGCGATCGAGCGCGAGCTCGGCGACCTGGGGCGCTGGGTGCACGCCGGCCGCAGCCGGAATGACCAGGTGCAGACCGCGATGCGGCTGTGGGTGAAGGATGCGGCCACGGGCCTCGCGGGCGGGATCCGCGCCCTGGCGACGACCCTGCTCGACGTCGCCGAGCGCGACGGCGGCGCCGTCCTCCCCGGCTACACCCACGGCCAGCGCGCGCAGCCGGTGTGGCTGGGCCAGCACCTGGCCGCGCACGTCTGGGCGCTCACGCGTGACATCGACCGGTTCCGAGCCGTCCACCGCCGCGCCGACGTCTGCCCCTCAGGTGCCGGCGCGCTGGCCGGGTCGAGCCTGCCGCTCGACCCGGCCTGGGTGGCGTCCGAGCTCGGCTTCAGCGCCGCGCACGAGAACACGATCGACGCCGTCTCCGACCGCGACTACTGCGCCGAGCTCGTCTTCGCATGCGCGATGTGTTTCTCGCACCTCTCCCGGCTTGCGGAGGAGCTCGTCCTCTGGACGTCGGCGGAGTACGGGTTCGCCGAGCTCGACGACGCCGCGGCGACCGGCTCGTCGATGATGCCGCAGAAGAAGAACCCCGACGCCGCGGAGCTGGTGCGCGGGAAGGCGGGGACGGCGGCCGGGCGGATGGCCGGCCTCCTGGCCACGTTGAAGGGCCTGCCGCTGGCCTACAACCGCGACCTGCAGGAGGACAAGCGCGCCTGCTTCGACGCCGTCGACGACCTCTCGGCCGCGCTGGCGGCGATCGCCGTGTGCCTCCGCGGCATTCGCTTCGACGCGGCCCGGATGGCGCAGGCGGCCTCCGACGGCGCCTGCGTCGCGACCGACGTGGCCGAGGCGCTCGTGCGCGACGGGGTGCCGTTCCGGAGCGCCCACGCCGATGTCGCCCGGCGGGTCGCGGCCGGCGAGCGGTTCGCCGCGCCGGCCGCCGCCGAGGCCGCCGGCGGCCGCCAGACGCCCGAGGCGCTCGCGGCGCAGCTCGCCCGCGCCCGGGCGGTGGTGGAGGCGGATGGCTAGCCGCCGGCCCGGCCTGCGCCGGATCGTGGTGGTGAAGGTCGGCTCGAGCACCCTCGTCGACGCCGACGGGCGGCCGCGCCGCGACGTCTTCGCCCGGCTCGCGGGCGAGAGCGCCCGCCTTCAGCGCACCGGGGCGCCGGTCGTGCTGGTGAGCTCCGGGGCGGTCGCGCTCGGGATCGGCGAGCTCGACGGCCGCGCCCGCCGCGGCGGCGTGGGCGAGCTCCAGGCCGCCTCGGCGGTCGGGCAGACGCTCCTGCAGGACCACTGGCGGGCCGCGTTCTCGGCCCACGGCGCCCAGACCGCACAGGTGCTCCTGACGGAGGCCGACGTCCACCGGCGGGTCTCGTACGTGAACGCGCGCCGGACGCTGCGACGGCTCATGAGCTGGGACGTCGTCGCGGTCGTGAACGAGAACGACTCGACGGCGACGGAGGAGATCACCTTCGGCGACAACGATGCCCTCGCCGCGCACGTCGCGATCATGCTGCAGGCGCGCCTGCTCGTCCTCCTGACCGACATCGACGGCGTCTACGACCGCGACCCGGCCCTGCCGGGCGCCCGCCGGATCGCGGAGGTGGTGGACGCCGCGCAGGTCGCCGGGGCGGGCGGCGGCGGGCGGCTGTCGCCGTGGGGGAGCGGCGGGATCGGGACCAAGGTC
>DASQXS010000004.1:0-2847 GCA_035639615.1 Gaiellales bacterium
AGGGCGTCCCGCTGGCCGACGGCGCCGAGCTCATGAGCCGCGGCGGCTCGGCGATCCTCGCTCCCGACGGCTCGTATCTGGCGGGCCCGCTCTGGGACGAGCCGGGGATCCTCGTAGCCACGCTCGACCCCGCGCTGCTCGACGAGGAGCGGCAGCGGTTCGACCCGGCCGGCCACTACCACCGGCCGGACGTGTTTCGGCTCAGCGTGGGCGGAACGTAGTCGACCTCGGCCGGCAGCCCGGCGAGTCGATCGGCTCGCCCGGCCACAGCATTCCACGCCGCGACCCTTCTTGAAGGGTGGATCTCAGCAGTCGCTGCGGAGGCGAGACCGCACTCTCGCCGGAGCGCGATGGCCGTCCGACTCATGCCGGGAAGGAGGGGGCCGTGGGGGAACCATGGGTTCCCCCACGCGAAAAGTACGGCTGCTGCGACAGCGCCACGTCGACGCCGAAGCCCATGAGGACGGTGGCGGTCGCGGCGGCGGCGATGTCGAGCAGCGACCGGCGGCCGCGCAGCCGCGGGTAGACGGCGAACACGATCGCCTGCGACACGTAGAGCGCGACCAGCGCCGGCGTGAGCGCGTACTCGTAGGCGCGGTCGGGATCGGCGAGGCTGACGAGGTCGCCGGCGACGAACGCCGCGCCGATCACGAGCGCGGTGGCTCGCCGCCCGTCCCCAGCATCGCCGGGACGAGTCGTGTCAGGGCGATGTATTCGGCGACGATGAGCCCGGTGACGCTGATGACGCCGCCGGCGGCCACGGCGACCGCGAAGCCGTTATCTCCGTACGCCTTCGCCAGCGCGAACCCGGGCGCCTCCGAGGCGGCGAGGCCGGAGCCCAGCGAGGCGAGCGGGAAGGTCGAGGCGACCGTGACCACCCCGACTGCGGACACGGCGATGGGCGATCGTCCGCCGCAGCGTCCGGCCGCCGCCGGCCACCTCGCCGCCGAGGAAGAGCGGCAGGCCGGCGCAGACGAAGAGGAGCGAGACGTTACCGGCGCCACTGGCGAGGTCGCGGGCGTCTCCGTGGGCGGCGAACGCGCCCGCGCCGGAGCCGGAATGGTTGAGCACCACGGCGCCGAGCGCCAGTGAGAGCCCGATCTGGACGGCGGCGCCGGCGACCATCGCAGCCATGAGCCCGCGCTCGGCCGCGAGCACCGCTGCCACCAGCGGCACCGGCGCCGCGACCTCGATCGGCGTCTGGTACGGGCGGATGCCCGGGAACGAGGCCGGGATCTGGTCGTACACCAGCTCGGTCACGGTGAACGGCAGGTAGAGGAAGTAGCTGAGCGTCCACACCGCACCCTGCACGCACGCCAAGCGGCGGCCCGCGGCCAGCTCGACGAAGGCGTAGAGCCCGCCGGCCGATGCGATCTCGTCCGAGAACGCCACCAGACGAGCATCGGCGCCGCGAAGAGGGCGACGCCGAGGAGCGTCACGAGACCGGTCGACGGCAGGGCGCCGGCGCCGACGGCGTCCGGGACATACAGGGCCGTGAGCGCGAGCGGCCCGCCGACCGCGCTCAGCGCGAAGCCGGCGAGAAGCGGGCCGGGAAGCGGCCGGCCCGCCGTCTCATCCACCAGCTATCCCCAGCCGCCGCCGCTCTCGGTAGCGCCGCCGCCACCGGAGCTTTCCGTCGAGCCGCCGCCGGACGCACCGCCGCTTCCGACCGTGACGTTCACGTCCATCCCGGCCTGCTTGTGGCCCGGGACAGAGCAGTAGAACTCGTACGTCCCGTTCTTGAGCGTCACGGTGAGCTGTTTCGTGCCGGTCGAGAAGGTCGGCGTGGCTTCGTCCTCGACGCCTGGGCCCTCGATCGTGAGGTTGTGGGCGGAGGGCCCCTCGTTCGTCACGTTGAAGGTGTACGTCCCGGGGGCGAGCGTCGTCCCTCCGGCGATCGTGATCGAGAAGTCCTTCTCGGTCACGTTGACCGGCGTCCCGCCGCCGCCACCGCCGCCCGTGGCGCGACCGCCCGCCGGGGTCGATGTGCCGCTGGAAGACCCGCCGCCGCAGGCTGCCTGCGCCAGGCTGAGTGCGGCCAGACCGGCCGCGAGTCGTAGATATCTCATGTGCGCTGGTACCGGGACCATGGCGGATCGGATTGTGAGGAGCGGCACCCGCTAGCCGACCCGCGAGCCGGCCAGGAGCTGCACGATCGAGTCCTGCAGGCGGTGGGCCGCGAGGACGTTCAGCTGGGCGCGGTTCTGCACGATCGAGAAGATGATCCGGTGTCCATTGCGGGAGTTCACGTAGCCGGAGAGGGCCGAGGCGTCCCTGAGCGTCCCGGTCTTGGCCAAGGCATTCCCGTGGGCCGGGCCTGAGGTCATCCGGTCGCGGAGCGTCCCGCTCACGCCGGCCAGCGGGAGGGCGTGCCGGAAGTACCAGCCCCACGGCTGGGCGCCGGCATGGCGGAGGATGCCGAGGATCTGGCGCGCGCTCAGGCGGTCACGCCGCGAGAGGCCGGACCCGTCGAGAATGCGCGCCCCGTGCAGGCGGAGGCCCATCCTGTGGAGGGCGCGGCGGGTAAGGCGAACGCCGTTCGCGGTCGTGCCACGGAGTCCGGCATGCCGGGCGACGGCCTTCGTCAGCACCTCGGCGTAGTAGTTGTCCGAGACGACGTCCATCTGGTGGACGAGCCGGCTCATCGGCGGCGAGAGCTCGCTGGCGACCGTGCGTGCGCCGGCCGGGTGCGCGCCCGTCCTCGGCCCGTGCGCGAACCTGATCCCGCGGTTTTTGAGCGACGCCACCAGGATCTGGGCGGCGTAGAGGGGCGGGTCGGAGGACGCCTGGGGAAGCCCGAACCGGTACAGGTCCTCGTTCACGGACAGGGCCGAGATCGGCGGGCAG
>DASQXS010000005.1:0-4992 GCA_035639615.1 Gaiellales bacterium
CGCCCCATCGCCACCGCGCGGGCAAAGGTTTGCCGGGCCGACGCCGGGTGGGGAGGACCCTTGGGCGGGCACACGGCGCCGCCCTGGGGGCGCCCACGCCAGTTTCCCACTCGCACAACCAGCTCATGAGCTCCGACCACGACCCACGGAGCGCCTCCGCCGACTCGGACGCGGCGTGGGCGCTTGACATCGTCGAGCGGATCCCGATCGCCGTCTACGTCGACGACGCGGAGACGGGCCTGGCGCCGTACCCGAACCCGGAGCTGGTGCGCCTGTCCGGACGCTCCGCGGAGGAGTGGGCGACCAACCCGGACGTGTTCTACGACGTGGTGCACCCCGACGACGTCGAGCAGGTCGAGGAGGCGTGGCGGGCCACGTGCGAGGATGGCCATCCGTTCGAGTGCGAGTACCGCATCCGGCGCCCCGACGGCCAGGTCGCCTACGTGGTCGACCGCGGCCGGGTGCTCACACACCGGCCGGACGGGCGGCCCAAGCTGGTAGTCGGCTACATCCAGGATGTGACCGCCGAGCGGCTCGTGCAGGCGGAGGCCGCGCACCGCGCGAGCCACGACGAGCTGACCGGCCTCGCCAATCGGAGAACGTTCGCCGAGCGCCTGGGTCGCTCGCTCGTCGACGCCGCGGCGGGGTCGGCGCAGACCGCGGTGCTGTTCCTCGACCTGGACGGCTTCAAGCTGGTGAACGATAGCCTCGGCCACGCGGTCGGCGACGAGCTCCTGCGCCTGATCTCGACGCGCGTACGCGCGGTTACGCGCCAGGCGGACCTCGTCGCCCGCCAGTCCGGCGACGAGTTCCTGGTGCTCCTCTCGGCGGCAGGAGCATCGGGCGGCGATCTGAAGCAGATCGCCGAGACCATGGCCGGCCGGATCAGGCGCGCGCTGGCGCAGCCGTTCATCCTCGCCGAGCACGAGGTGACGATCGGCGCCTCCGTCGGGATCAGCTACTTCCCCGAGCACGGGCGGACGACTCGCGAGCTCTTGGCGGCAGCCGACCAGGCGATGTACGAGGAGAAGGCTGTCGGCAAGGGCGGGATCCGCCGCCGAGAGCTGATCGCGCACCCGGAGGCCGAGCTCGGCCTGGTCGCGCAGATCCGGCGCGGGCTGGAGCGGGACGAGTTCGTCCTGCATTACCAGCCGATCGTCGACCTCAGGCGCGGCGACATCGTCGGCTACGAGGCCCTGGTGCGATGGCGGCGTGGCGGCGAACTGGTGCTGCCGGGCGTCTTCCTGGAGGCGATGGAGCGCGCCGGGCTGATGGGGATCCTCTCGGAATGGGTGATCGGACAGGCCTGTCGGCAGCAGCGGGCGTGGCGAAACGCCGGCATCGACGTCCGGGTGTCGGTGAACACGCCGCCGATGCTGCTCGTCCGTCGAGGTGCGGCCGGGCTGCTGCGCCTGATCGGGGTGTGCGGCGGCGACCCGTCCGGCCTCTGCGTCGAGCTGACCGAGTCGGCGATGATGGCCGAGGGGTCGGCGCTGGAACGGCCCCTGCTGGAGTTGGCCGCGGCCGGAGTCGGCATCTCCATCGACGACTTCGGAACCGGGTATTCCTCGCTCGCGCGGCTGGCGGAGCTGCCGGTGTCGACGCTCAAGATCGATCGCGTCTTCATCAACGACGTCGCCTCGACGCCGCAGGCCGCCGCGATCGCAAAGACGATCGTCGCGCTCGCCTCCTCGCTGGGGATCACCGCGCTCGCGGAAGGGGTCGAGCATGAGTCCCAGCGGGCGGTCCTCGACCGGGCCGGATGCGAGCTGGGGCAGGGGTTCCTGTGGAGCCCGGCGGTGCCGCCGACGGAGCTGGAGGTTCTCGCCAGGCGGCGCGCCGCGTAGGCGCCACGGGGATTCGGCGGGGCCCGGGTCTCCGAGCGAGGGCCAGACCCCGCCGCTTCTCCCCATCCCTCCATCGCACGACGCCGCCGAAGCGTTTCGGACCCAGGCGCGCGCTGGAGCGCCCCGATCAACCGTCGAGGCTCGCCTCGAGGATCCTCGTCGCGACGCTGCCCCACCCCCAGCGGTCGACCGCCGCGCGGCGGGCAGCGGCCCGGAGCGCCGTCCGGTCACTCTCGGGGAGGGCGAGGATCGCCCGGATCCGGTCGGCGAGCTCGGCGTGGTCACCGTTCGCGAAGCTCGCCAGGCGCCCCATCCCCGGCGGGTAGCTCTGCTCGAGGCCCTTGGCGACCTCGGCCAGGCCCGAGTGGTAGGCGACGACCGGTGGGCACCCGGCCGCGGCCGCCTCGGCGGCGACCATGCCGAAGGCCTCGGGGAAGATCGACGGAACGACCGCGACGTCGGCGAGCGCGAGCAGGTGCACGAGGTGGCGGTGCTCGAACGGGCCCGTGAAGAGCGCCCGCAGCCCCTCCGCCCGGCGCTCGAGCTCGGCGCGGGCGGGGCCGAACCCGACGATGACGGCGCGGGCGTCGACCTCGGGGAGGGCATCGAGGAGCACCTGGACGCCCTTGTTCGGGATCAGCTTGCCGAAGTAGACGACCGTCGGCATGTCGCCCGCAAGGAAGGCGGCCAGGCGGTCGGCATTCCCCTCGTCGGGAAGCCGCTCGTTCGCATTCCCGGGGTTCGGGGGATCCCGCCGCGCCTCCTCGAGAAGGCCGGCCAGGGCCTCGTCGCGCGCCCGCGGCCGCCACTCGTCGACGTCGACGCCCGGCGGGACGATGTGCACCCGCTCCACCGGCCCGCACACCTCCTCGAGCACGCCCTCGATGTGCTCGGAGCCCACGATCACCGCCGTCGCGCCCGCCAGCGACCGGGCGCCCCACTCCGATAGCTCGGGGTTCCCCCGCATCGAGTACTCGAGCTCCGACCCGTGCACGGCCACCGTGTACGGCGCACCCGCCGCCGCGGCCACCGGGCCGCCGAGGACGACGTGGTCGGCGACGACGAGATCGGCGGGCAGGCGATCGCGGATCGCGGCAGCGTTCGCAGCCACCCAGGCGTCGAGGTCGGCGCGGCTCACGTCCTGCACGAGCTCCACCCGGTAGCCCTCGTACCGGTCGAGGACGAAGACGGGCAGGAGGCCGCCGACGTCCGGGCGCACAGTCAAGGCGCCGGCTAGGTCGAAGCCTTCTGGATGCGGCTCCTGGGAGAACACCGTGACGTCGTGGCCCGCCTCGCTCCAGTGCCGCGCCAGCTCCCGGGCGAAGATGTTGGAGCCGGTGCCTGCCAGCAGGTACCCGTGCCAGATGAAGATTCGCATCCGGCCAGAGGATCGCAGGCGCCCCGGTCGCATCGAATCGCCCCGGCGTCGTCTGGCACCGCAATTGCGTGCCTGACCCCGCAATTGCGTGCCTGACCCCGCAATTGCGTCGGATCGGGTAGGGTCCGCGCATGCGGAGGTGGGCGCCGCCATTCGTGGCCCTGGCTGCGATCGTGGTCGCCATGATCATGGCGCCCGCCGCGCAGGCAAGCGTGCCGCGGCTCCGCCATGTCTGGGTCTTCGTCCTCGAGAACCACAAGTACTCGGAGATCATCGGCAACCCCCACGCGCCGTACATGAACCGGCTCGCCCGCCGCCACGCCCTCGCGACCCGGTACTTCAGCGTGTCGCATCCGAGCCTCCCCAACTACCTGGCCATGATCTCGGGCTCGACGCAGGGCTGCGCGAGCGACAGCTGCAAGGGCCCCTACGCCGGGCCGACGCTGGCCCGCCAACTTTCCCGCCACGGGCTGCGCTGGTGCGGCTTCTTCGAGGGCCTGCCGTCCCGTGGATACACGGGCGGGAACACCGGGACGTACACCCGCCATCACAACCCGTTCGTGTACTTCTCGAGCGTGACCAAGAAACGCCGCCAGCGCCGCAGCATCCGCCGTTTCGCGGCGTTCCCGCGCAGCCTCAGCGACCCGCCCGCCCTGAGCTACGTCGTCCCGAACAACGCGCACAACATGCACACCGGAAGCATCGGAGCCGCCGACAGGTGGCTTCACTATTGGGTCCGGAAGGTCATCCACTCGCCGGGCTTCCGCCACCGCGGCGCCGTCTTCATCACCTGGGACGAGGCCGAGAAGGGCGACACGTCGGGGTGCTGCCTGCCGGGGATCCACGGCGGCCACACCCCGCTCATCGCCGTCATCCACGGCGGCCGCGCCCACGCCCGGCTGACCGCACCCCGAACCGGATACTCGCTCCTGCGCACCATCGAGGCGGGATTCCGCCTCCCCCATCTCGGGCTCGCAGCACGCGTCCGGCCTCTCGGCCGGCTCTGGTAGCCCCTCCGATGAGGCTGGACAGACTCGATTCGCGTTGCTATATTTCGCATAGAAAGCTTCATACGCGAAAGGCACGCACGCGAATCATGTCTGCACGAACGATTTCCAAGCAGGAGCTCGCCACCGAGGTGGGGCGGCTCTGGGGCGACCTGGTCGCCCACTCCAAGCGAACGATCAGGCCGCTTCTCGAGCGTGAGGGCGTCACCATGCCGCAGGCCCACGTCCTGCAGGCGCTGCATGCCGCCGGAGGCAGGCAGGCGGCCAGCGACCTCGGCCGCGAATGCCACATGCTGGCCTCCACCGTGACCGGCGTCATCGACCGCCTCGAGCATGCCGGGTACGTGCGCCGGGAGCGCGACTCGCGCGACCGGCGCGTCGTCCTGGTCACGCTGACCGAGACGGGCGACGAGCTCGTGTCGCGGCTGCCGAAGTTCTGGGAGCTCATGGGACGCTGGTTCACCGTGCTTCCGGCACGCGAGATCGAGCAGATGCGGGAGTCGCTCCTTCGGGTGCTGGCTGCCGCCGAGAACGGGGGTGAGCGCTGATGCCGGTGCTGACCGAGGCCAATCGCAAGTGGTGGACGCTGGGGGCGATGTGCTTCGCCCTCTTCATGGTTATGCTCGACAACACGGTCGTGAACATCGCCCTTCCGGCGATCAAGTCCGACTTCTCGGCCTCCATCTCGGGCCTCTCCTGGGCGGTGAACGCCTACACCCTGTCGTTCGCCGTGCTGCTCGTGACCGGCGGCCGGCTGGGC
>DASQXS010000006.1:0-15816 GCA_035639615.1 Gaiellales bacterium
GAGCGTCAGTGCCACCGCCTCGAGCGCCGAGGGGTCGGTTGCATGGCCATACGAGCGAGCTTCGATGGCGGCCCGCGAGAAGGCGACGTCGACGCCGTTGCGACGCACCAGATGCAGCACACGGGCGCGCCGCAGGCGCAGGTACGCAATTGCCTGCGGGTGCTCGACGGCGTGCCTGTACATGAGCTTGAAGCCGACCGCCGCCGCGCCCTCCTGGCCCGCGAACAGCTCGCCCAGATACTTGGCAGCACCGCCCCGGCCCTCCCGTCTGTACACGACATAGGAGGGAAATCCTTGGGCGCCCCAGGTGAACGGCCGCATCCGGCCGGGCTGAAAGAGCTCGCCGTACGCCGCGACACCGGGTGCCCGGTTCAGCGTGTCCACGAACCATGTCGAGCCACTGCGAGGCGATGTCAGAACGACGAACCGGGTGGGCGTGGAGCGGGGCATGAGCAAGGTTATGATCGTCCATCCGCCGCAGGGTCGAAGCCGGTCGAGTGACCCGTAAAGTGTCAGCATGAGCGGGATGGTCGATAGTCGGCGCTCGCGGGCCCGGCTTCCGGAGACGGAGACGACGCTGGCCGTGGCGCCGTCTGCGCTGGCAGCGCTCGCGCTGCTCGTGCTGGCGTTCCAGAGCGGCGACACCTCGGCCGTGAGCTGGTGCGCTGTCTCCCTGGGTCTCTTGGGCGCCGGGGTCGCGCTCATGCGACGTCACCCCCGGCCGCGCGTGACGCAGGCTCAACGGCTCGTCACGACCGCGGCTTTGGGCCTGACGGCGTGGACCGCTCTGTCGACCACCTGGTCGGCCGCCCCCGGCCCGCCGATGGTCGCCCTCCAGCGCGTCCTGGTGTACACCGCCGTGGCCCTCGTGGTGGCGGCGATTGCGACCCCGTCGACCGTCGAGACGATCGCGTTTTCCATCCTGACCGCGATCAGCGTGGTCGATGCGTATGCCCTGTGGACGCGGCTTCTGGGCGACCACCGCGACTCGGCGGGGCACCTCGTCCAGTCCCGGCTGGAGGCACCGCTCGGCTACTGGAACGGGCTCGGCATCCTGACCACGCTGGGCGTGCTGCTGGCGCTCGGCTTCGCGACCCGCCGCGGCCCCTACCGGTTGGCTGCGGCGGCCCTGCTGCCGGTTCTCGCCACCGCGCTGTACCTGACGTTCAGCCGCGGCGCCGTCGGAGCGCTGATCGTCGGGCTCGCCGTGACGGGCCTGGTCGCCCGGCAGCGGGTGCGGTGGTCGGCGGCTATGCTGGTGGCGCTGGCCGCACCGCTGGGTTCGGTGTTGATCGCCGCCCAGTTCCGGGCGTTGACGAGGAATGCGCCCCGCGCGAAGTATCCGCACTCGCAGGCTCGGTGGCTCTCGGACGTGACGCGCGACGGGCGGATCATGGTGGTCGTGCTCGCTGTATTCGCGATCGCCGGGTATCTGGCCGTCCGGGCCCTCTCCAAGCGCGAGCTCGGCATCCGACTCACGGCACGCCAGCGCCGGCTGTACGTCGGGACGCTGGTGGGAATGCTCGTGCTCGCCGCGGGCGTATACGTTCTCAGCGTGGGATCGCCGCTTCGCGCGCTCGACAACGGGGTGTCGGGGTTGGCGGAGGCGCCGCCGCCGTCGGGGCACAACTACAACCGTCGCCTGAGCAGCCTCGCCTTGAACAGCAGGCCGGATTTCTGGCGGGCGGCGGTGAACGACTATCGGGCTCATCCCGTGGTCGGATCCGGCGCGGCGACCTACCAGCGATGGTGGCTGGCGCATCGCTCCAAACCGTTGGACATCCAGTACGCGCACAACGTGTACCTGGGGATGCTGGCCGAGCTAGGCCCGGTCGGCCTGGTACTGCTGCTGTGCGTGCTGGTGCCGCCGCTGGTGGCCGCCGCCCGCGCTCGGACCCACCCGCTGGTGCCGGCGCTGGCGGGGGCCTACGCCGCCTACCTCGTGCACGCCGGGTTCGACTGGGACTGGGAGGTGCCGGCGGTCACCGTGGCCGCAATCGCCCTGGGCGGCGCACTCCTGGCCCTGCACCCATCCCGCATGACGCCCGTCTCCGGGCGCATGCTGCTCGTAACCGGCGCGCTGGCCGTCTTCGCCGGCTTCGCGCTCGTCGGCAACGTGCTGGACTCCCGAGCGGCCGACGACCTGGCCGCGGGGAACCCCGCGGGCGCTCGCTCGCTGGCCACGTGGGCTGGTCGCTGGCAGCCCTGGTCGGCCTCGCCTGACGCCTCCATCGCACGGGCCGACATCGCCCAGCGCCGGTTCCCAGACGCCCGTCGCGCCCTTCGATCGGCGATCGCAAAGGACTCGACGGATTGGCAGCTGTGGTACCAGCTGAGCACGATCACGCGGGGCGCCGAACGCGCCCAGGCACTGGCCCGGGCGCGCACGCTCGATCCATTCCTGACGCCGTAGGCCGAGGGATGGGCAGGCGGCCATCCGCCGGTACGATGGAGGCAGGATCCGACGGAGTCGGAGGGCCGCGGATCCGCAGGTTCGTTCCTGGTGAACGGCCTTGACCGTCCGTGGACGCGGCAGTAGCCTGGGCTCGATGGTCGGACTCCGGAGGCGGGTGGGTGCTGGCGCCTTGCTTGCTGCGAGTCTGCTGGTCACGTTCGCCGCGACGTCGGCCGGCGCGGCGCCGAGCCTCCGATCCGGCGCCACCACCTCCGAGGCGACCGCTCCCGAGATTCCCGGCGTGCTGCTGGTCGGCTTTACGCCCGGCGTCGGCCGCGGGCGTCAGCATCGGGTGGTCAGGGCCAACGGCGCGCGCATCCAGCGTCGATTGCTGGTCAAGGGAGTCGTGCTCGTCCGGCTTCCTGTGGGCGAGAGTGTTTCCGCCGCGGAGGCGTGGTTCAGGAGCCACGCCGCTGTCAGGTTTGCCGAGCCCGACTATCTGGCGGGCGTGGCCTCGGCGGTCGTGCCCAACGATCCGCGCTTCAAGAACCAGTGGGGGCTGCACAACACCGGCCAGACGGTGAAGAACGTCAGCGGCACTCCCGGGGCTGACGTCAATGCAGAGGCGGCATGGGGGATCACCACGGGCTCAGGCAGCATCAAGGTGGGGGTGATCGACACCGGAATCGACTTCACCCATCCGGATCTCGACACGCAGATCGATCAGGCAGACGGCGCCAATTTCGTCGACCCACCAAAGCAGCCGATCGACGACCAGGGTCACGGCACCCAGGTGTCGGGTGTGATCGGTGCGATCACGAACAACAGCGTCGGCGTCGCCGGAGTGGACTGGAGCGCAGCGCTGGTGCCGGTCCGGGTCTGCTTCAAGAAGAACTCCGCGCCGAGCTGCCCGGTCGACGAGCTGGCCGACGGGATCGCCTACGCCGGTCAGCTCGGGCTCAAGGTCGCCAACGTCAGCATCAACCTCAGACGCGGGTCGTCCACGCTCAAAGCAGCCATCGACGGCGCGCCGAACACGCTGTTCGTTGTCACGGCCGGCAACCAGGGATCGGACCTCGACAGCACACCTCAGTATCCATGTGCGTATCCCGACGCGAATCTCATCTGCGTGACCGCCACGGACCAGTTCGACACCCTGGCCTCGTTCGGGAACTTCGGTGTCAACACCGTGGCTCTGGCCGCCCCCGGGGTGAACATCTACACGACCAACTTCCTTCCGGCGAGCGGTGCCTCGACGTACGGCTACAAGTCGGGAACCTCATACGCCACCGCCTTCGTCACAGGCGCGGCTGCGCTTCTGTGGAGCATCTCGCCGAACTCGTCGGTGGCCGCAGTCAAGGCCGCCCTGCTGGGCGGCGTGGACGTCAAGCCCGGGCTAGCCGGCAAGGTCTCGACCGGCGGCCGGCTCGATATCCTGAACTCGTTACAGTTGATCCAGGCGAATCCTTGATCCGCGGCAGGTCGGATGGAGCGCGGCGCTAGGTGCCGGGTGGCCTGCGGCGGGTGGTCGTGCACTGGGCCCGGCTGGCCCGCAGGACCCCGCGCTCGCTGCCCGGCCCCACGGCGGTAGCCGCAGCCGCCATGCTCCGCCGGTGGCGGCCGGAATCCATGCTGGTGCTGCCCGAGCATCATCCCGAGCGGGCGCGGGTTCCGGCGATCGACGCCCACAATCATCTGGGCCGGTGGCTGTCGGGCGGGGCGCGCTGGGTGATTCCCGACGTCAGCGGCCTCGTCGAGCTCATGGACCGCCTGAACATCTCCGCGCTGGTCAACCTGGATGGGGGCTCGGAGACCGAGCTGGACGCCAACCTGGCCCGCTATGACCATGCCCATCCGGGGCGCTTCGTCACGTTCTGCCGTGTCGACTGGAACGCGCTGCGGGGTGCCGAGCCTGGCCGGACGCTCGCCCGTTCGCTGCGCCGGTCGGCAGACCAGGGTGCGCGAGGGCTCAAGGTGTGGAAGGACCTGGGGCTGCACGTGCACGATGCCGGCGATCGGCTGGTACTCATGGACGACCCGCGGCTGGGCGAGCTGTGGGAGACGGCAGCCGAGCTGAACATGCCGGTGGTCGTGCACAGCGCTGACCCACCGGCGTTCTTCCGCCGCATCGACCTTTGCAACGAACGCCTCGAGGAGTTGGTCGAGAGTCCGGACTGGGCGGTGGCCGGCAGGCGCTACCCGAGATTTGAGCGCCTCATGCAGGCGCTCGAGGCAGCCGTCGCCGCCCATCCCACATGCACCTTCATCGGCGCCCACGTCGGCTGTTATGCCGAGAATCTGGGCTGGGTCTCGCGCATGCTCGACGAACACCCGAACTTCCACGTCGACATCTCGGCTCGCGTGTCCGAGCTGGGCCGTCAACCACGAGCGGCCGGCAGGCTGGTGGAACGGCACCCGGACCGGGTGCTGTTCGGGACAGATCGCTTCCCGCCGGATGAGGCCACCTACCGGATCTACTTCCGGTTCCTGGAGACGGAGGACGAACACTTCCCCTACTCCGCGTCGTCCGTCCCCCGGCAGGGCCGGTGGGCGATCTCCGGGCTAGGTCTGTCGGGTGACCAGCTGTCGTCGGTGTACGCCGGGAACGCACGTCGCCTGATCCCTGGGCTGTCGCCGGCATGAATGCCGACGTAACGGTGATCATCCCGGCCTGGGATCTCGGTGAGGAATTGGCCGAGGCGGTGTCCAGCGTCGACCCGGGCAGCCTGGCCGTTCGCACGCTGGTGGTGGACAACGCGTCCACCGCGCGACTGCAGACGGGCAACGCGGAGGTCATCCGGCTGTCGGAGCGGGTGACGGTGGGCGAGGCGCGCAACGTCGGGCTGGAGGCGGCCGACTCGCCGTATGTGATGTTCCTGGACGGCGACGACCAGCTGGCCCCCGGCGCAATCGAGCATTTGCACGGGCTGCTCGAGGGCTCCCCGGACGCAGCTATCGCCCTGTGCAGGGCGACCGCATGGAACCGCGAGCGGGGCGAGCCGGTGAAGCGGCAGCCCTTCCCGCCCGCCTGGGCTGACCGGCTGGCACGGCATCGCACCGGGTTTGCGGCGACCAATGCCGTGCGCAACATCATGCCCGTTACCGGATCGGTCTTGATCCGCACCTCGGTGGCACGTGACGCGGGGGGCTTCGCTGCCTCCAACTTCGCCCAGGACTGGGCGCTTGGCGTCGGCGTCGCCTTCCGCGGCCGTGTGCTCCTGAGCTGGCGGGACGGCGGCCGCTACAGCATCTCGGACGATTCGATCAGCGCCCGGCGGCGCAGGCCGCAGGTGATGGCGGTGCGTCGCGAGATCCGCTCGCGTCTTCGCCGCGACCCGGCGGTGCCGGCGGCAGTCAAGCTTCTCCTGCCGGCGATCGCCGCCGCCCAGTGGATCACCGGGTGGAGACGGATGCGCTACAGGCGTCCGCTGGGCGCCGCGGGCGCCCGGCGACCGCTCGATTCGTAACCCACCGGCTCGGTTCGAGAACTGCGGGCGATGCGGTCATACACCGACTCCACCTGGGCGGCCACGTCCGACCAGTCCGGCCACACCAGTGACCCCGGTCGGTTCGGTCGGGCGGCGGGAAACGGCAACTCGTCCAAGGCCGAGCGCAGGGACTCGATATTGGCAGGCGGCACCAGCGTAACCCGTTCCGCCAGCGTCTCGGCGTCGAGCTCGTGCACCGCCGGAATGTCGGTGGCGATCACCGGCAGGCCGAACCACAGCGCCTCCAGCATGGCCAGCGGCAAGCCTTCCTGCAGCGAGGGCATCACATAGGCGGCGGCGTTCGACCGAAGCTCGGCCAGGGGATCGCCCGACTGCCGGTCCAGGAACTTGACCCGCGGATCGCCGGCCGCCAGCTCGTGCAAGTACTCGACATACCCGTCGCTGTGGCTCGCGCCTCCGATCACCGCCAGCGAATACGGCGTCGAGCTCGCCCGTAGCGCCCTGATCAGGTTGTCGCAGCCCTTCTCGGGCACCAGCCGGCCCACGAACATGACGTACCGGCCGGGCTCCAAGCCGAACCTCGACAGCGTCTCCCCGGGGCCGCGGAAGGTGAGGGATTCGGCGCCGTTGGGGATGTAGTCGGCCACCCTGCCGTAGGTCTCGGCGATGTGGTTTCGCAGGTACCGCGCGACAACGATCAGCCCGTCGGCCCTACGCACCGCAGAGCTCTCTCCCATCCGGAGCATGCGGCGCGCGGCCCGTGACCACTTATCCTTGTTGTAGTCCTGGTCATGAATCGTCACGCAGACCGCGGGGCGCCGCCGTACACGGGCCAACCGGATGGCCAACGACGGCCCGACACCGTGGAAGTGGATGACGTCGAACCCGCGCAGGCCGGCGTCCAGCGCGCACACGCTCGAGTGGGTGATCGCCTCGAAGTGCTTGGTGCGGATGCAGGGGCGGCTGACGACTGCGCCGGGCGGGCGCCCGACCATGTCGAACCCATACTGGCGGCGGATGAATGTGACGACCTCATGGCCGCGCCGCTCCAGCTCCTTCGTCAGGTAATGGACGTGTGTCTCCACCCCGCCGATATGCAGCAGGTTGGTCTTCTGGCCGATCATGGCGACCCTCACGGCGTCGCCTCCGCCATTCGGGCCGGCGGCGGTGTCCGGCGGGTCCGCGCCGAGGCCTCGGCGTACATCCCGAGCACGGCGTCGAGGTGCGCAGGCGCGGAGTGACGATCGACCGCGCGGGCGCGGCCACGGCGGCCCATCATCTCGCCCAGGTCGGGGTCGGCGTCGAGCCGAAGCAGGGCACCGCGTAGCGCCTCCGGCTCGTCGGGATCGACCAGCAGGCCCTGATCCCCGTGTTCGACCAGGTCGGGAAGCCCTCCCACCCGGCTTCCCACGACCGGCCGGCCCAGCGCCATCGCCTCGATCGCGGTGAGCGGACAGTTCTCGACACAGCGGGACGGGATGACCACCGCGGCGGCCGCCGCCAGCAGCTCACGCACCCTGGGCTTGGGCTGCAATCCGAGGAACGCCACGTCGACGCCTAGCTCACCGGCCAGCCGTTCGAGCGATTCCCGCTCGGGCCCCTCACCGATGACCACTCCCCGTAGCGACGTGCCGGCCAGCGCCCGGATCAGCACGTCCGGGCCCTTCTCATGGCTCAGCCTTCCGGCGTATGCCACGTACCCGCCACGTTCGGCCGACGGCGCCCAGCGATCGGTGTCCACGAAGTTGGGCAGCACGCGAATGCGATCGGCCGGATACCCTGCCCGCACGAGCGCGTCGCGGGCGAAGCGGCTGGGTGTGATGAAGAGGTCGACTCCACGCGTGTACAAGCCGGCCCGGCGGTGAGCCCATGACTCGGCGCCGACCAGCACGCTGGCGGTGAGCGAGCCGCGGTTGCAGCGCTGCCGAACCACGTTTCGCAGCCCTCCGTCGATGCAACGGTCGCAGATGCGTCCGTTGGACATCAGGTTGTATACGGGACACACGAGCTTGTAGTCGTGCACCGTCATCACCACAGGGATGCCGCGCCGGCGCAGCGAGCCGAACACCGACGGCGAGAGCTGGTGATACACGTTGTGCACGTGGGCCACGTCCACCGGGTGATCGTCCAAGAGCGCCGAGATGCCGCGGCGAGCGCTGACCGAGTACAGCATGCGTCCCGCGGCCCGCACCTTTCCAATCCCGCTGGGATGCTCGAAGTCGACGTTGGATGCAAAGAAGCGGTCGCTTTCGGCAGGCAGGTTGCGCGCATCGTCCATCGCAAACCAGGTCGTATCGATGCCGAACTGGTTCAGGAGTTCCGCCAGATCGAAGGCGTAATGCTCGGCGCCGCCGCGCAGGTAGTGAAACTTATTGACCATCAGTACCCGGCCGGGTCTCCACGCGTCACCGGCTCCATACACGAACCGCGCTCGTCCCGGACTCGTTCGGGCGGCGGATGACGGCGAGTTACACGAAACGCTCGCCACTTGCCGCCCCAGCCATGGCAAAGTCCTCGACGCAACTCGGAACGGGCGCGGGCGTCGAGGCGGTGCGCGTGACCGCCGGACTGATCCCCGTCTCGGGTCTGACCGCGGCGTGACCGCGGATGAGATCGATGGGCAGATACCAAGCCCAGAAGAGGATGCCGCTAACAAACCGGTCAATGGAGTCAGACTCCCAATCATGCGTCACCCGGACGTCACATGGGTCGCAGTGCTTCTTCATCATCGACGCACTCCTGTCTGCGACGCAGCCGAGCAGGCAATCCCTGCGCGACGGCTCTAACGTCTAACTGCCCCCACGTTACTTGTTCCGCGGCGCCGATCACGGTTGTTCTCCAACTTCAAACCCTGTTCTTCACCGACTTAAAACCGCCGACCCAGGAGACGCGGACCGGGAGTGATATGACGGGGCTCCGGCGATCCCGTCAGATCGCTGCTACTCGATCAGCCCGCCCGTCCGTTCCGCCACACCAGATGAATCAGTATCCGTGCAGGCGAAGCTCCGAACCGAGCACGGCCTCGAGCCGGCTGACATCCACGCTCGAGAGCTCCTTCCGATATGCGTCGCGGCGAACGGTGATCCACCGGAGGCGCGAGAAAGCTCGCTCGAACCCCGCCGTCCATTCGAGGCCGACGTGGGCGAGCAGGAGCTCGACGTGCTCCCGCGGTCGAGCGACGACGTCTTCGTAGCGCAACTCGAGCCATCGCTCGGCCGGCACCGAGTCACGCGCGCGTGAGAACGCGTTCATCAGGATCTTCCACTCCAACCCGGCCAGAACGGTGAAGGACCGGCCCGACGCCTCCCAAGCGGCCCGGTCATCGGTGGAAAGGTCGCCAAAGCTCCACGCCTGCGGCCCGCCGAACCCCGGCCACCAGGGCTGCTGAAGCAGGGACGATGCGACGGCTCGACCGTCGCGGACGACGTGCACCAGCGGCGCGTCGGGGAACACCGCGTTGAGTAGGCCCGCCCGCGGCCACCCGGTGAACTTGTGCAGGAACACGCGGCACCCTTGCGCCTCTGCGCGCCGCCCGAAGAACTCGCTCAACCGCGTCGTGATCCAAGGGTGAGCGTCGTCGACAGTCAGATCGCGGCAGGGTGCGACCAGCATGGGTGACACATGCCGCTCCAGCAGCCGGTAACCCTCGGAGGGGGTCATCCCGATTGCCGAGAAGGCGCCGCGAGTCTGCCCACCCCGGCGACCTCCCAGTTTCATCAGTTGCCTGGGCAACGACCGGTACGTGCGATTGTTGAGACGGCCGCGGGCGTTCGCCCCTGCGAACCGGTCGTCGAAGTTCGAGATGAACCCGACGTCCGGATGGAGCGCCAGTACCTGAGCGACGATCGTCGACCCGCAGCGGCCCGTGCCGAGTAGGAATGCGAACGACCCAGTGCGGCTCTCCCGAGGGCCGCGCGCCGCCACCACCGGCATGCGGCTGGTTGACGAGTTGACGGCGGCAATCTGTGTGGGTGCGCCCGTCCTACGCATACCCGAACTCGGAGTCGGCGCCCCGTCGCAGCAGGGAATGGCCGCAGGCCGCCAGGCTCCAGAACACCCCGGCCACCACGACCTGCGACATCAGGTTCGAGGTGCCGCTCATCAGATACCAGGCAGGGACGACCACGAACAGGCTGAGACCCAGTGCCCGGTCGACGGCCGATCTGGACCGCATCCCTCGCTGCGCCCAGGCCCAGCTCGCCTTGGCGGTCGCCCAGATGAGCCAGAGGTAGCACAAGAGCCCCGTCACGCCGGTCTCGACCACCGCCCGCACGTAATCGTTGTGGACGGGGTGACCGTTTGGGCGAGCGGCGATGTAGCCGAATCCGAGACCGGTTATGGGGTTGCGTTCGACCGTCGGAAGGTTCTCCGTCCAAAGGTTGAAACGCCCGCTGAGCGTGTTCCCGGGCCCGTAAGATGTGCTCCGCGTGAGGTCGCCGAAGCGGGCTGAGACGCTCGGTACGGCGATCAGGAAGAGCACCAGCACGACGGGGATCGCCAGCAGCAGCCAGCGGTAGCGGAGACCGGCGATGATCAGCACGCCCACGACTGTCGCGATCCAGCCGGTGCGGGCGTAGGACTCCACGAAGTCGAAGAGCGCGAACGGCGCAGCGATCGCAACCATCCACCGCCAGTGGATTCCCCGGGTCAGCACCAGCGGCAACGCGACGACGCAGATAAGCGCCATGAAGATGCCGAACGAGTCGACCGCCACAAACGTGGCATGCACCCGCAGCAGTCCGTCTCGGGACGGCGTGATGTTTCCGTAGCCGACCTGGTAAAGGCCGATCACGATCACCGGTATGGCCGAGGCGAGGATCGCGGCGACGATCTGCAGCGCATCGCGCCGTGTGCGCACGGCGGCAAACACCGCGAGATAGAGGATGACGGTCGTGGCGTAGCGGGAAAGCTCGGTGATGCCGGCCGAATGCAGATGTCCGGTGACAACGCTGACCCCCGCCAGGAACAGGAACACCACCAGCGGACGGGTGGAGGGTGCGTGCTTCACATCGCGCCACTGCTCAACCACGAACGCGCCCACCACCACCAGGCCCACCACCGCCATCAGCGAGCTGACGTTGAGCGAGCGGAGGCCGCTGACGCCCGCCAGCGAGGTGTTGGCCCACACGTCCATCAGCGGCCGTAGTGCCAGCATCAGCATGAGCCCCCACAGCGGTCGCAGCACAAACGCCGCGCACACGCTGATCACGCCGGCGCTCGCCATCAGCATGTGAGGGTTTCGGGATACCAGAGCTGCCGCCACGGTTGTTGTCGACATGCCCGTCGCGGCCGCCAGCGTGAGACCGCCGGCATACGGGCCGTACGACCTCTGCAGGGCGGCCGGCAGCGGCGTAGCTGCGGCGATCGCCACCCCAGCTACTCCAGGTACCCCAGTGCGCGCAACGAACGTTCCAGCGCGGCCTCCTCCTCCGGCGTCAGCGCCTCCTCCGGCGGGCAGATCAGGGTCGGCTCGAGCGCATCGCGCTCGCCCGCCTCATCGCCTCGCAGCACGCCTGCCATCAGCCGGCCGTCGATGTCCGCTGGGGGTCGCACGCCGAGCAGCGCGAGCAGCGTGGGGGCGACGTCGACGATGTCGCAGGCCCCGAGGTCCACGCCGGGCGGAACCAGTGGACCGTGAGCGGCGAACACGCCGTCCATCGCGTGCACTCCCGAGAACCGGTCCAGGATCGCCTGGGGCACGGCGGTGAACACGTCGCCAAGCCCGGCGTGGCCCTTGAACTCGGTGTGGAACAGGGCGATCACGTCCGGTGCCAGATCCGCAAGCTCGCCGCTGTACAACTCCTCGCGGCGGCACGCCCATTGCACCACCGGCCTGCCATCCGGCGAGCGCAGGGCGGACAGACTGGCGATAACGCGGTCGCGCACGGCCTCGTACTCGACGCCGGGGGAGACGCGACCGTGGGGCTGGCGGCCGGCCAGGTTCACGACCACGCCCTCCGCCGGGGTATAGAGCGGGAATCGAAAGGCGTCGGTGCGCGCCCAGTCGATCGAATTGAGGTTGGTGTAGCGCGCCGCCAACCAGTTGCCGGCCCGCTCGGGCAACTTGTGGGCCAGCCGGCGCAGGCGCCGCCGCAGCATGGGGGCTGCGCCCACAATGCGGGTCATGGAGCCGGGCCCGTGAGAGCCCGAGCGGAGCGCCAGAAGGCCGGCATCCGCCAGCGCCTGATCGGTGTGCACAAAGGTGGTGGGATGGGGGCCGAAGCCGTGGTCGGAGACCACGACGACGTGTCCGTCATCGCCGGCCGCGTCCAGCGCCAGGCCCACCACCTCGTCCACCGTCCCGTACATGCGAAGCAGCGCGTCGTACAGCGGGTGGCCGGGCTGCGCGAGGTACTTCCACAGCCGGTGCTGGGCGAAGTCGGTGCCCTGGAACACGGCCATCACCAGGGTGTGGCGGCCGTCGGAGAGCCAGCCGCGGACGACTGCAGCCTGACGCTCGATCAGCTGTTGGCACTGCACGGCCAGCTCGCCGTCGGCCAGCTCGGTGATGTCCTCGCCGTTCTCCAAAAGCGGCGGCATGTCATCCCCGGCACCCTCGGGGTAGGTGTGATTGCGGTCATAGTCGGGCAGCGGGAAGCCGGCCACCATCACCCCGTCCACAGGCCAGCATGGGTAGGTCATGGGGATGGTCATAAGCGCGCAGCTGGAGCCCGCGAGGTCCCACACCGCGCTGCCGGCCCACGACCGCGAGGTCACGAAGCTGGGTCCGTCGGTGAAGCCGACCGACTGGCCGGCGCCCCACGACGATGACGGCCGGGTGATGTCTATCACCCGGAAGTCGAACATGCCGTGGCGGCCGGGGTTCCAGCCGGTCAGCATCGACGGCCATGCAGCGGCGGTGATCGGCGGCACCGTCGAGCGCAGGATCCCGGATGCGCCGCCCGACCGCAGGCGGCGGATGTTCGGCACGGGCGCGTCGGCGAGGTCGAGCACGGCGTCGGTGCCGCCGTCCAAGCCGATCACCACGAGTCGCGTCACGATTCGCCCGGTACGTCGAGCGCTCTGGAGGCGAGAACGGGGATCGATGTCTGGCGAGGCGCCGACACCCGCGGTACCACCTCGGCGCTGTTCGGCTCGGCGTAATCCATACACACGAGCGGCATCCGCGGAGCGACTCGGCTCGCCTCTCGCAGGGCATCACCCAACTCCGCGCGGCTCGTGCGGTGGCTGAGCATGACCACCACCGCAGCGTCGGAACACGCGATCGGCAGGGCTGCCTCCGGCTGGTCGTTCACCGGCCCGGTCTCGATCACGATCACGTGGGCCAGGCGACGTGCCTCGTTGAGCAGGCGCGAGATGGAGCCGGAGGTGAACAGATGGCTGGAGTCGGGGCGCAACCGCCCGGGCGGGACCCACGCCAGGTTGGGAGACACCGTGTAGGGCTTGAGCGGTGCCGCGCCGTTCTCCAGGAACTCGGCCAAGCCAGGCAGGTCGGCGCGAGACGCCGTTGCGCTGTCTGCGGTGATGAGCAGTACGGACACTCCGACGTCGGCGTACGCCCGGGCAAGGGCGAGACCGACGCCCGTCGAGGCCTCGGCGCCGGCCGCGGGCGAGACGCTCACCACCCGCAGACCGCGTCCCACCCCCAACACGTCCAGTTCCAGCCGCAGAGGGTCGGCACTGTCGCTCGTGTCCACCTCGACCACCCGGACTCCCAGCTCCTCGATCTCGGAGCGGTCTCCGACCTGACCTCGCATGCGGCTGGCCACCAGCACGAGCAGGATGCCGCCGGCAACCCCGGCCAGGCCGCCGCCGGCCATCGCGACCGGCTTCGGGATCGGCTTGGACTGCACGGTGGCGCTGCTGGGTCTGCTGAACCCAAGCTGACTGCTCAACGTCTGGCGCAGGTTCTCCATCGTGGTCTGGTCGGACTTGAGCTGGGCGATGGTCCTCGCGGCGCCCGAGAGCGGCGAGGGGTGCGATGCCTGGAGCGTCGCGATCTGGCTGGCTGCCGATTCCTGGGATGTGCTGATCGACTTGTACAGCGTCTGCGTGTAGTTGTCGAAGAACGCCGTCAGGTAGGCGTTCAACGTGTTCGAGGCGGCTGACTGGGAGCTTGCGGTGTAGCTGAGCGTGACCTCCGTCACGGTGATCGGGGTCATGCGCAGGCCGGCGAGGAGGCGGGTCGCGCTGATGCCTCCCACGTGATTGGCCGCCTGTTTCGCGACGCTGGGATCCTGGAACATCGCCAGCGACCAGTCGGCGGTGGTGCGCAACGGCTCGGGCGCCGGGATGGGGACGTTGGTGCGACTGTCCTTCCCGGGGACGTACTGCACGTAGCTGACCTGCGACGATGCCTGAAACGTCTTGTGTTGTCTGGCCGACAGAATCAGGCCGGCAGCCGCGCCGGCCAGTCCCAGAACCACGATGAGCCATGACCAGCGGAGCAGAACCCGCAAGGCAGTGGGAACTGTCATCTCAGGCTTCACGTCTGCGACGTTCCTTTCAGGGCGGGGGACTCGAGCGGGGTGCGCAGGGGAGCGTGCACGGTCCGGTCACGATGGCCAAGCGCAGCTCCGACCAGGGAGCCGCACATCCTGAGGAAGGGTTGCATGTCGTCGCGCGCGAACCATGCGGTCTCCCGGACGCCGGCGAACGAGCGAGCCCAGCCGGGTAGGCGACTTGGCCGCCGGGGCGAGGACAACATGCGAGCGGCCCGCCGCAGCTCGCAGTGCTCGGCGAACCAGCGGCGGCCGTCCGGGTGAGCGGTCGCGGGCACCGGCTGGCCGGTCATGTCCAGGTACAGGGCGCGCGCCACATCCATGCCGTCGGGGCTCACGAACAGGCGGAAGCTGGAGCCGATGCGCGGATTGGGGTCGAGCAGCTTCAGCTGGCCGTCGCGCGAGTCGTAGCGATAGCCCGTGTCCAGGATGCCGCGGTAGCCGAGAGTGGAAGCGAACCGGCAGACCGCCGCATACAGGGCTGGACTGGCCTCGCACATGCCCAGGCTCGTGACGCCGCCCTCGGCTGGGTACTGGCGGATCTTGCGAGCGGTGACACCAAATGCACACTCGCCGGTGGTGTCGAAGTAGGCATCCATCATCCAGGAGTCGCGATCGGTCCCCGGGATGAATTCCTGCAGCATGAGGTTGGGTGACTCGGGGTCTTCGAGTTGCCGATACAGGCGGTCGAGCTCGGCGGCGTCCGTCGCAAGTGCCAGCCGCCGGCCGGTGTGCGCCTGCAGGCGGCGCGGGTCGATGCCCTTGATCATGACCGGGAACCTGGTGCGCCGCGCGAAGGCCGCGACGTCCTCGGCGGATTGGGGGAACTCGGTCCCTGCGGTGGGCAGCCCGTGCTCGGCGCACAGCTCGTACAGCCCGCGCTTGGAGTACACGCGACGGGCCAGTCCGGGCGGCTGGGCGGGGAAGCGAAAGTGGGCATGCAGCTGCTCGGCGTTGTCCTCCACGAAGAGGCTGGCGATATCCCCGGTGGGGAGCAGGATCGGGGGGCCGCCCAGCTGCTCGGCCAGGTCGGCGAGGAACTCGAGCGTGGCCTCCGGCTCTGACCGCTCGATGTCCCATTCGAACAGGCGCCTCAGGTGGCGGCTGTGAGCGGCGGGGGAATTCGGCTCGTTGTCCACCGCGTACACGGGCACGCCCCACCTGCCCAGGCTGCGCGCGACGCCCACACCGCAGTGCCCGAACAGGCGAAGGAGGACGACGGGGGTGGTCGTGTCGGGTCGGCCCGTCATCACGCGTGTGCGCTCACCAGGGCGGCCTCCGGGGCTGCCACGACCTCGCCTCTCTGCAACCGGTAGGCACAGCTCAGGTCGTCAACGTGCTCGAGCACGAACTCCAGGTCGGCGGTCTGCCCCGAGGCGGTCAGGTACGCGGCACTTCGGCCGTCGCGCAGCACGTCCGGTCGCGAACCGCTCCAGCGCTCGACCAGAGCCGCAGTCCGAGCGTCGGCCGGGGCGTGACCGCTTGCGAGCAGCCTCTCGGCGATCCAGGC
>DASQXS010000007.1:0-16456 GCA_035639615.1 Gaiellales bacterium
CGCCACGAGGAGCGCGAAGGCCAGCGGCGAGAAGCCGAGCGCGGCGAGGAGGGCGAGCCCGAAGCCGGCCCGCCACCCGCGCTGGATGCAGACGAGCGCCGCGCCGCCGGCCGCCGCGCCGGCCAGGAACGGGTACAGGCCGCCCACCATCAGGATGAACGGTGCCGTCACGGCGAACGTCACGCTCGGCCCGGTCGCAGCGCTCCCCCACTCCCGGCGCGAGACGCTCGCGAACGCGCCGGCCAGCACCGCCGCGGCCAGGCACGTCGCCGGCGCCTGCCCGATCGCGGACGCAACCGGGTAGTAGAGCACCGAGTACGTGACGAACTCATACCGGCCGGCGTACCAGTAGTTGTTCCAGAGGTTGAACCCGGCGTGCGAGTAGAGCCAGGTCTGGAAGACGTGCGACGGGAGGTCGACGCCGGGCGGGCCGCCGTAGTAGATGAGGGTGGCGATCGCGGCCGCCGCCGCCCCGCAGGCCCCCGCGAACCGGGCTCGTGGCACGCGCTGCCGGACCCTCCCTAGCACGGTGCGGCAGTATAGCGCCGGGGCGATGCGACCCGATGAGGCGGTACAATGGCGCCCGCGGGGCGTTAGCTCAGCTGGGAGAGCACCAGCTTTGCAAGCTGGGGGTCACCGGTTCGATCCCGGTACGCTCCATTCCGCTTATGATCGTTCGGGTTTGCGATATGGTCCTCGTGTTCTCAAGTGTGCACACGGGCGGCGGTGGCGTTGCGGGCGGCTACGGGTGGTGTCGAGACATCGTCCTCGTGGCACCGACTGGAAATGTATGGCGATGGGCGTGGAGGCGGTCGCCGATTCGAATCACTCTGGTCATTATGCGCAGTTCGGTCCATTCCCCGTGCGGAGGGGAGCATGCCGGCATAGCGGGCCGAACGGTGGTCTCGCTCCCCTGAACCCGTTTCTCTCTCCCTGATTCGCACGATCCGACAGCAGTCGCTTCGGGAACTCAACCCTGTGGCGGCCGGGCGGCCTGCTAAGAACCTATCCCGGTAGGTCGTTGGCGTGGCGAGGCGCCAGGTGATGAAGCCGCAGGCGAGGTGGAGGAGGGCGCGGTGGTTTTCGGGGTTATTCGACCAGCGGATGAGCAGGCTCCGCGGTAGCGGTTGAGCCAGGCGTGGGTGCGGCAAGTCATCTCTTAATGTGGCCATAAGCTACGGGGACCGGATTTTGTATCTTCGGCGGTCGGCGAAGGCCGATCGGCCGGCCCTGCGGCTACGTGACACGTTGATGTTCGGTGGCCATGTCGACGCCCCTGACAAAGGAAGCCCGGATGAGATCTCGAACTGGTCCGGTGGGAGCGTGCAGCGGAGCTAGGATCGAGGCCAGCGAGCCCAAGGTAGTGGGTATCATCACTGATCCTGATATTCACGTCGGAGCCATGCACATTGGGGTCATACACCACGTGACGGCGAGCCTGAAGTCACCGGAGCTGATGACGATCTTACAGAGTTCGTAAAAAGCGCCAGCGGGGGCGCGGTATGAGATGATCACTACGGCCGACCTCGCGATGCGCTGGCGCCAGTTGGATCCGTGGTCGACACGCTTTCATCCAGAGTCCCGCTATGCGAATGCTCGGGCCTGCGGTCGAAGTCGCGTCGGCCCAGCCTGCCCTCGACCTATCCATCGGCTGATTTCACCCGGCCGCGCGTCGCACCGGCAATGGTGGGCCGTGGAGGCCGTCGGCAGCACACGACCCGACGGCCAGACCGCCGCCCCGCCCGGCCGAACGGTATCAGTACCCGCCAAGTGTCGTGCGTGACCTTACAGATTTCTGGCAGGCTAGTGCAGGCGCGTGGCGTGCGCATTCAGCCGCCGCGCTCACCGCCACCCCGCTGACGCGGTGGGGCGCCCATGGGCAGCGGCTCCGCCCGGCTTCTGGGCGGCACCGCGGTTGACCGTTGGTCAGGCTCTCGCCGGCTCGGGCATCAGTCCCAGCTGGGTGAGCACCTGTACCTGATCGAAGTAGAGCTGGGTCTCTGCGACCTGGCCGCCGGTGACGGTTAGGATCTGCACGCCGCGGCCGACCAGCGACTTGCCGGTGGCAGGAATCTCGCCCTGCGGCCCACGCAGCGTGTCGGTGTGCGTGCCCCGGAAGGTGAACTGAAGCACCACCTTATCGCCGGCCACGATCTCATCGTGCACCTCGATCCGGGCGTCGGGGAATGCGTTCAACCACCCCATGGCGTACTCCGTGACCGCCTCCCGGCCGCGAAACTCGATCTCTGGGGGCGCCACGAACACCGCATCAGTCGCGTTCAGCTCTGCGATCCGCGCTTTGTCATGGGCGTTGAACGCCTCCGTGATTTCCCGCGCCACTTCCCGTGTGTCAGCCATTCCTCCTCCTCGCCGAGATGTGCAGCGCCAGAGTACTACGCCCATCCGCTCCCGGCGCACCGCGACAAGCCGGCGGGCGCCCGTCGCCCCGCTCAGCCAGTGGCAAAGGCTCCGTCAGGTTGGTAGCTCCCAGTGTCGCGGGCAATCCCACGCTGGTGCATGCCGCCATCTCACTCATAGACCGTCTGCACGACGTGCGTGATGGCGCGCGGCATCGTGTCCAGCGCTGCCTCCTCAAGTGTCGGCCAGCCCTCCACGCCGGGATCATCCCGCTTGACACGTACGGGGCGCATTCGATAGCGTCGTCATAACAGTTGTAATGTCCCGCCGGAGCACCCGATGAGCACTGTCGGCTCGCGCCGCGAGGAGGTGCTGATGCACGCGCGGCGCGTGATCATGCGCGACGGGCTCGAGGCGACGTCGCTGCGCCGGATCGCGCGCGAGGGCCGCTTCACGACCGGCGTCCTTACCCACTACTTCGCGGACAAGTCGGAGCTGATCTCGGCCTGCTTCGAGTGGACGATGCGCAGGTGGCTCGATCGCGTCGAGGGAGAGATCCGGAACGCCCCCACCGCCGAGGAGAGCGTCTACCGGTTCGTCTCGGTGGCCGTCCCCCACGCGGCCGAGCGGCACGGCGAGTGGCGGCTGTGGCTGAACTTCGTCGGCACGGCGGCCGGCGACAAGGAAATGGCCGACCTGCTCGTCGAGACCGACCTGCGCTGGGAGGCGCTCGTCACGGAGACCCTCACCCGCTGGCACGAAGCGGGCCTCGTCTCACCCCGGCTGCCCGACGAGCAGGAGGCGCTGATCCTGGCCCGGCTCGGCGACGGCCTCGGCCTGCGGGCGCTCATGACCGGGGACTGGGACGACGCCCGCAGGACGCTCGTGGCCGCGCTGGGGGCGATCGGTCTGCCCGACGGCATCGCCCGGCGCGCGCTCGAGCCGCCGGCGGGGACGGAGGCCGGCTGATGCCGTTGCTCGAGGTTGAGAACCTGGCCGTGCGCTTCCGCACCCGGGCCGGCGCCGTGCCGGCGGTGAACGGGGTCAGCTTCACCGTGGACGCGAGCGAGACCGTCGGCCTCGTCGGCGAGTCGGGGTCGGGCAAGAGCGTGACGAGCCTCGCGCTCATGGGCCTCGTGCCCGGCCGTCGCACCGAGGTGACCGCGTCGCGGCTGGCGCTCGACGGCACCGATCTGCTCGGCCTGAGCGAGTCCGAGCTGCGCCGCCGCCGCGGCCGCGACGTCGCGATCGTGTTCCAGAACCCGACCTCGAGCCTGAACCCGGTCGTGCGCATCTCGAAGCAGATCACCGAGGCGCTCCAGGCCCACGAGTCGATCACGCGCGCCGCCGCCCGCAAGCGCGCCGCCGAGCTGCTCGCTGAGGTCGGCATCCCCGACCCGGCGCGCGTCCTCGACAGCTACCCCCATCGTCTCAGCGGCGGCATGTGCCAGCGGGTGATGATCGCGATCGCCCTCGCCCTCAAGCCGAAGCTCCTGATCGCGGACGAGCCGACGACCGCCCTCGACGTGACGATCCAGGCCCAAGTGCTCGAGGTGATGCGGACTCTCACGCGCGAGTTCGGGACGGCGCTGATCCTGATCGCCCACGACCTCGGCGTGGTCGCGGCCACCGCCCAGCGCGTGAACGTGATGTACGCCGGCCGGATCGTCGAGTCCGGCCCGGTAGCGGACATGTTCGCCCGTCCGCGGCATCCCTACACCGTCGGGCTCCTGCGCTCAATCGCGCGCCCCGACCGCGACGTCGACGGCACGCTCGCCGCCATCCCCGGCCAGCCGCCCGACCCGACCGCGATCCCGCCCGGCTGCCCGTTTGCCCCGCGCTGCGCCTGGCGGCTCGAGCGCTGCACCGTCGAAGAGCCGCAGCTGGCGGCCGAGGAGGGCCGCCCCGACCAACGCTTCGCCTGCCACAACCCCGTGACGCTTTCCGAGGCCGAGGCGGGCCGGCCGGTGCGCACAACGGCGGCGGGAGCGGGCGCGTGAGCGCGGCCGCTCCCGCGCCGCTGCTCTCGGTGCGCGACCTGCGCGTCCACTACACGCGCCGGCACTCGAACGTCCGCGCCGTCGACGGCGTCGACCTCGAGATCGCCCGCGGGCACACGCTCGGGCTCGTCGGGGAGTCGGGCTGCGGGAAGAGCACACTCGGCAGGGCGGTCGTGCGACTGCTGAAGCCGACCGGCGGCGCGATCGAGTTCGACGGCTGCGACCTGGCGCCGCTCGACGAGCGCGGCCTGCGCCCGTGGCGGCGCCGCATCGGGATGATCTTCCAGGACCCCTACTCGAGCCTGAACCCGCGCATCGACGTCCACGACTGGATCGAGGAGCCGCTGCGGATCCACGATCGCGGCACCCGGCCCGAGCGGACGGCGCGGGTGCGCGACCTGCTCGACCGAGTCGGCCTCCCCCGCGCCGCCGAGCGCCGCTACCCATCGCAACTCTCGGGCGGCCAGCGCCAGCGGGTCGGCATCGCCCGGGCGCTCGCGCTCGATCCCGACCTTCTCGTCGCCGACGAGCCGACGAGCGCGCTCGATGTCTCGATCCAGGCCCAGGTGCTCGAGCTGCTGGCCGAGATCCAGCGCGACCTCGAGCTGACGTCGCTCTTCATCAGCCACGACCTGGGCGCGGTGCGGCAGGTGGCCGAAGAGATCGCCGTGATGTACCTCGGCCGCATGTGCGAGGTCGGGCCGGCCCGGCGCGTGCTCGACCGACCCGCCCATCCCTACACCGTCGCGCTCCTCTCCGCGGCCCCGGTGCCCGATCCGGCCGCCGAGGCTGCCCGGGAGCGCATCGTCCTGCGGGGCGACCCGCCCAGCCCGGCCGCCCCGCCGTCGGGCTGCCGCTTCCACACCCGCTGCTGGCTGCGGGAGAGCCTCGGCGACCCCGAGATCTGCGTCACGACCGAGCCGCCGCCGGTTCCGGCAGCCGACGGCGGCACCGTCCGCTGCCACTTCCACGACCGCGTCGCCGGCGCGCCGCCTGCCCAGCCGCCATCTCCAGGAGGACACGCGTGAACGACCACCCCGAACAGCCCGCCGCCCCCGACCGGGCCGGCCTCATCGACGACCTGCTGCGCCGGCCCATGAGCAGGCGCGACGCGCTCGCCCGCGCGGGCGCCGCCGGCCTCTCGATCACCGGCATCTCCGCCATCGCCGCCGCCTGCGGCGGCACCAACGCAAACGCCGGCAGCGGCGGATCGAGCCAGGCCGCCGCCAAGGTGCTCACGATGACCTCGGGCGCGACACCGGTGACGCTGGATCCGGGCGTCTCGCTCGACGGCCAGTCGCCGCTCCTGTGGCGGTGTGTCTACGAGCCGCTGCTCCAGTTCAAGGGCTCGACCATCGACGTCGAGCCGCGACTCGCTGAAGGCTACGAGCTCGACAACAGCAAGAACAGGCTCGTCTTCCACCTACGGCCGGGCGTCAGCTTCACCGACGGCACCGCCCTGGACGCCGCCGCCGTGAAGCTCAACATCGAGCGCCAGATCGCGGTCAAGCAGGGCATCGCCTACGCCCTCTCGACCGTGAAGAGCGTCGACACGCCTGACGACCATACCGTCGTCGTCAACCTGTCCGGCTTCTCGGACGGCCTGCTCTACGGCTTCGCGAGCCTCTACGGCGTCTACATGATCTCGGCCAAGGCGATCACCGACCACAAGGGCAACGACTGGGCTCAGTCGTGGCTGCGGTCGAACATGGTCGGCACCGGCCCGTACACGCTCACGAACTACCAGCTCAACCAGCAGGCGTCGTTCGCCCGCAACGAGAAGTACTGGGCCGGCTGGAAGGGCACGCACTTCGAGCGGGTGCTCGTGCAGTACGTGTCCGACCCGTCCAGCGGCCGGCTCGAGATCGAGCGCGGGCAGAGCCAGATCGCGCTCTACCTCCCCGACGACGTCGTCTTCTCGATGCGCTCCGAGGACAGCGTGAAGGTGACGGACGACCCGAGCTTCAACGTCTACTACCTGGGCCTGCCGTGCCGCACCGGCCCGACGGCGAACAAGGCCGTGCGCCAGGCGATCTCGTACGGCTTCGACTACGACACGTGGACGAAGAGCGTCCTGAACGGCACCGCCACCCAGGCCCGCGGCCCGCTGCCGAAGATCTTCCCCGGCTGGGACGAGTCGCTCCCGCAGTACACCTACGACCCCGACCGGGCCCGCAAGATGCTCACGGCGGCCGGCTTCGACGGCGGCGGGTTCTCGCTCAAGTTCATCTACGAAACGGGTTACTACTGGAAGCGCCCGCTCGGCGAGCAGTTCCAGTCGAACATGAAGGACCTCGGGATCACGGTCTCGATCCAGGAGCTGTCGCCGTCGACGTGGGTCGGCACGCTCTCGAACAAGGCCACGGCGAACGAGTCCTACGGGGTCGTCTGGTGGCCGTCGCTGGCGACGCCGTTCGACTTCCTGTGGACGCTCTTCGCCACCTCGGCCCAGGGATCTGCGGGGTACAACTTCACCTACTACTCGAACCCGCAGTTCGACACCGTCCTGAACAACGCCACGGCCGAGCCGGACGAGGCGAAGCGCATGCAGCTCTACGCGCAGGCGCAGCGGATCGTCGTCGAGGATGCCCCGTACATCTTCCTGAGCGACGTGAACTACCTGCTGCCGATCAGCCCCGACCTGAAGGGGTTCGAGTTCAACGGCATGTACATCAACTCCGTCGACCCGTACAGGCTGAGCGCCTGAGCGACCTATGGGGCGGCTCCTCCTCCGACGCCTGATCTCTCTGCCGTTCGTGCTCCTCGGCATGAGCGTCGTCACCTTCGCGGTGACGCACATCGTGCCCGGGGATCCCGCCCGGCTGCAGGCGGGGCCGCACGCGACCGAGCAGCAGGTGCAGGTGCTCCGGCACCGGTACGGCTACGACCAGCCGCTCGCGCAGCAGTACGTCACCTACATGGGCGACCTGCTGCACGGCAACCTGGGCGACTCGATCACCACCCGCCGGCCGGTGTCGGACGACCTGCGCCAATTCTTCCCCGCGACCGTGGAGCTCACCCTAGCCGCGATGCTGATCGTGCTGGTCGCGGGGGTGCCGCTGGGGCTGCTCGGAGGCCTCCGCCCGGGACGGCTGCCCGATCATGTCAGCCGCCTGTTCTCGATCGCGGCGGTGTCGATGCCCGTCTTCTGGCTCGGGATCATCCTCCAGATCCTCTTCTACCAGCGGCTGGACATCCTGCCCGTGGGCGGGCGGATCGACCCGTCGCTCCTGCCGCCGACGCACGCCACCGGCCTGTACGTGCTCGACGCGATCTGGAGCGGCGACACGGTTGCGCTGCGCTCCTCGCTCAGCCACCTCATCCTGCCCGCCGTGACGCTCGCCGCCGGGAGCATGGCCGTCATCACCCGCATGACCCGGGCGTCGGTGATCGAGGTCGGGACGAGCGATCACGTCCGGGCGAGCGTCGCCAAGGGGATCTCGCGGTCGCTCGTCGTGCGGCGGCACATCATGCCGAACGCGATCATCCCGGTGACGACCGTGTTCGGGCTCCAGGTGGGGACGCTGCTGGCGGGGAGCGTCCTCGTCGAGGTCGTGTTCTCGTGGCCCGGCATCGGCCTCTACGCGGTGAACGCGATCTCGAACCTCGACTTCGCGGCGATCATGGGCGTGACGCTGCTGATCTCGGTCACGTACGTGATCGTGAACCTGCTCGTCGACATCGCCTACCTCCTGCTCGACCCGCGCATCGCCGACGCCCAGGAGGCGGGCGCGTGAGCGTCGTCCCTCCCGCCGAGATCGCCCCGACGCCCGATGTGCCGGGCGCCGCCGACGACGTCAGCCGCCGCCTCCGCGGCACGACCGCGATCCTGGGCCGACTGTTACGGAACCCGCTCAGCGCGCTCGGGCTCGTGCTGCTCGGCTTGCTCATGCTCGGCGCGATCTTCGCGCCGCTGATCGCACCGTACGACCCGAACGGCTTCGACGCGGCGGCGAAGTTTCTGGGGCCGAGCTCCCACCACTTGTTCGGCACCGACGACGTCGGCCGAGACCTCTTCAGCCGCGTCCTCTACGGAGCCCGGTACAGCCTCACGGCAGGCGTCGTGATCCTCGCCATCGCTGCGTGCCTGGGCACGGTGGTCGGCCTCATCGCCGGCTACGCGGGCGGGCTCGTGGACGAGGTGCTGATGCGGATCACCGACATGTTCCTCGCCTTCCCCGCGCTGATCCTGGCGTTGTGCGTCGCGGCGGCGCTCGGCCCGAGCCTCGTGAATGCGACCCTCGCAACGGCGACCGTGTGGTGGCCCTGGTACGCGCGGCTCGTCCGCGGGCAGGTGCTCCAGCTTCGCAACGAGACGTTCGTCTCGGCGGCGCGCCTGGCCGGCGCAAGCCGCGCGCGAATCGTCTTCCGCCACATCCTGCCGAACTGCACGACGCCGATCATCGTCCAGATGAGCCTCGACCTCGGCTACGCCATCCTGACCCTCGCGGCGCTCTCCTTCATCGGGCTCGGTGCCAGCCGCCGACCCCGGAGTGGGGATCGATGATCGCGGTCGGCCGCGACTACTACCTGACGCAGTGGTGGTATGTGACGTTCCCCGGGATCGCGATCTTCATCGCGGTGCTGGCGGCAAACCTCGTCGGCGACGGCCTTCAGGAGGTGCTGTCGCCGCACCTCGACCAATGACGACGACGGAGGGGCACATGGCAGGCGGCGAGTCCAGGATCATCGTTCACGGAGGCCAGGTCGTGACCGCGGCCGGGACGGGGCCGATCGACGTCGTGCTCGCCGACGGCGTCGTCGCCGAGCTGGCCGCCCCGGGCGCCGCCGACCGGGCGGGCGCGGAGCTGATCGACGCGGGTGGCCTCGTCGTCCTGCCGGGCGTCGTCGACGCCCACACCCACTTCATACAGGACGACTCCGACCTCTTCGACCCCGACCCGGACGAGCACGACGGGTTCGAGGCGGGCGGCCGGGGCGCCGCCGCGGGCGGCGTCACCACCGTCGTCGAGATGCCCCAGGCCCGGCCGCCGACGGTCGACGGCGCCACCTTCGAGCGCAAGCGGGCGCTGGCAGAGCCGGACGCCGTCGTCGACTTCGCGCTGTGGGGCGGCGTCGTCCAGTCCACGACGTCCGAGCAGATCGACGAGCAGGTCGCCGCCGGCGCGGCCGGCCTGAAAGCGTTCATGTGCAACTCCGACCCGAGCTTCCCCGGCGTCGACGACGACCGCCTGCTGGCGGCGCTCACCCACCTCGCCCCCACGGGGCTCATGCTGGGCGTGCACGCCGAGAGCGACACGCTGCTCAGGGCCGGCCTGGCGCGAATGGAAGCGGATGGGCGGAAGGACCCGCTCGCCCACCACGACTCGCGCCCGCCCGTGGTGGAGGTCGAGGCGGTGAGCCGCGCCATCGTGCTGGCCGAAGCGGCCGGCGCGTGGGTGCACATCGTCCACCTGAGCTGCGGCGCCGCCGCCGACGCGGTCGCACGGGCGAAGGCGCGCGGCCTTCGGGTCACATGCGAGACCTGCCCGCAGTACCTCACGCTCGACCACGATGACCTGGCCCGCCTGGGGCCCTTCGCCCGCTGCGCCCCGCCGATCCGGTCGCGAGCCGACGTGGAGCACCTGTGGGAGCGGCTCGCCGACGGCACCATCGACTGCATCACCACCGACCACTGCGCGTTCACGTACGAGAGCCGCACGCGCGGCGCCGACGACATCTTCGCGGCGCCGAACGGTCTCCCCGGCATCGAGACGTTCGTGCCGGTGGTGGTCGGCGAGGCCCGCGCCCGCGGGTTCGGCTGGGACGACATCTCCCGCTGGACGGCGACGACGCCGGCCGCGCTCTGGCAGCTCACGCCGCGGAAGGGCGCGATCACGATCGGCGCGGACGCCGACCTGGCGCTGGTCGACCCGTCCAGACAGTGGACGATCCGGGGCGCCGACCTGCACCACACCCACAAGTGGACGCCGTTCGAAGGCCGCGAGGTGACGGGGCGGGTGGTGCGCACGCTCGTGCGCGGCACGACGGTCTTCCGCGACGGCGCCGCGGAGGCCGCCCCGCCCGGAACGGGCCGGTTCATCCCCGCACAGCGGCGGGCGCTCGAGGCGGCGAGGGTATGAGCGGGCACATCCTGCTCGTGAACCCCAACACCACCGTCTCGATGACCGACGGGATGGCGGACGCGGCCCGGGCCGCCGCCCGGCCGGGCACCGAGATCGAGGCCGCCACGGTCGAGGGCAGCGTGCCGTTCATCGACGGCTGGTACGACGAGACGGTCGCCGCCGCGGCCGTCGCCCGGCTCGTATCTGAGCGGGCGGGGACGTTCGACGCCGCCATCGTTGCCTGCTTCGGCGACCCCGGGCTCTACGCCGCCCGCGAGCTGACCGACGCGCCTGTGGTCGGGATCGCCGAGGCGAGCTTCCTGCTCGCCATGTCACTCGGGCACCGGTTCGGCATCGTCTCGACACTCGACCCGGCCACCCCGGCCACCTGGGACCTGCTCCGCCACTACGGGATCGAGGCACGCTGCGCCGCGGTCGAGGCGAGCGAAGCCGAGGTGCTCGAGCTGGACGACGACCCGACGGGGGCGCTCGACCGGATCGAGGCGGCCGGCGCGCGGGCGGTCGCAGCGGGGGCCGAGGTGCTCTGCATGGGCTGCGGCGCCATGGTCTCGGTCCGGGCCGAGCTGGAGCGGCGCCTCCGAGTCCCGATCGTCGAGGCAGTCCCGGCCGCCGTCGCCCACGCCGAGTCGCTGCTCTCGCTGCACCTGCAGACGTCCAAGGTGCGCTCGTTCGCTCCTCCGGCGACGATCCTGCGGTGACGGGATCGCGGGTCGAGGGGCGGCTGGACGAGCTCTACCGGATCGGCGGCGGCGACGGCGCCAACCGGCCGGCGCTCTCCGAGCACGAGGACGCGGCCCACGCGCTCGTCGAGGGGTGGATGCGCGCGGCCGGTCTCGAGACCGGCACCGACGCGATCGGGAACCTGTACGGCCGCCTACCCGGGCGCGAGCCGGGCCTGGCCGAGGTCTGGTGCGGATCGCACCTCGACTCCGTCCCCCGCGGCGGCCGCTTCGACGGCGCGCTCGGCGTGGTCGCGGCTCTGGAAGCGGTGTCGCGGCTGGACCGGGGGGCGCGCACGGTGACGGTCGTCGCGTTCCGCGACGAGGAGGGCTGGCGCTTCGGCGACGGCTTCCTTGGCAGCCGGGCGGTGAGCGGCCAGCTGGACGCCGCCGAGCTCGAGAACGCTGACCGCGACGGCGTCACGGTGCGCGCGGCGCTGGCGGCGGGCGGCCGCTCGTTCACACCCGGGAACGGCTGGCTCGTCCCGGCGCCGGCCGCGTTCGTCGAGGCGCACATCGAGCAGGGCCCGGTGCTGGCCGGGGAGGACGCACCGCTCGGCGTCGTGACCTCGATCGTCGGCATCCTCGAGCTCCGGGTCGTCATCACCGGAGCGGCCGGGCACGCCGGGACGACGCCGATGGGAAGCCGTCGGGACGCGGCCCTCTGCGCCGCGGCGTTCCAGGTGGAGGCGGCCGCCGCGGCCCTCCGAATCGCGGACGCGGTCGTCACGGTCGGCTCGGCGATCGCCGTCGAGCCGGGCGCGACGAACGTGATCGCCCGGCGCACGACCACGCGCGTGGACGCCCGCGCGCCGGATGCGGAGCGGCTCGCCGCTCTCGAGCACGCGATCCGGGAGGCCGCGGAGGACGCCGCACGGGCGCACGGCTGCGAGGCCCACGTGGACCTGACGATGCGCATCGAGCCGGTCGCCTGCGACCCGGCCCTGCGTGACGTCCTCGGAAGGGCGGCCGCGGGCGCGCCCTCCCTCCCGTCCGGTGCCGGCCACGATGCCCAGGTGCTCGCCCGGGCCGGCGTGCCGGTCGCCATGCTCTTCGTCCGCAGCCTGAAGGGCGGGATCAGCCACTCCCCGCGGGAGTCGAGCTCGGCCGCTGACGTCGCGGCCTGCGTCGACGCGCTCGAGGCGGCCCTCCGCGAGCTCGCCGACCGCCGCTAAAGCTTCAGCGCCGCCGCGCCAGCGACACCCGACTAGCCACAGCACCCCGCGCGCGGCGGCGAGCCGCGGCGGCCGCTCGCCCAGCATCGCCCAGCCGAGCAGGATCGCGCTCACCGGCGCCAGATATGTCATCGAGCCCATGCGGCCGGCCGTCCAACGGCCACAGGAGCGCTAGGCCGGGTCGATTCCGGCATCCGCGACGGCGGCGAGCCATACATCCTCGATTTCGGGCGACAGGCCCGCCTGAAGGTAGTTCCGGCAGAAGAGGGATCGACACTAAGCGTGAAAGCCGCCTGCACCACTTGTGGATACCGGTGGCTCGGCATCACCGGACACCCAGGCCACCCATTCCCGCCGTCTGGCGCAGTAAACACTAGGAAGTTGAAACCGCACAGCAGCGCCCCGATGTCGCAAGCGCGCCGTGGTTCACTCTCGGCCTGGTGGTACTGCAGGAACCGTTCCCACGACGAAGGCAATGGTCGAGCCCTGGCCTCCGCCTCGGCATTCACCCAATGGGACGTCTGGTAGTCCTCGGTGCCGGATGAGCCCCAAAGGCTCTGGAGTTCCTGGATGGGTCTCGGATGGGCGGGAGGTTCCGAGACATCCGCGCCGCTGCGTATCGTCTGGCGGGAAGCGCTCCACCACAAAAGAAAGGAGAACGTGATGAGGGGGCTCGTCGTCCTCGTGAGCGCCATCGCCGCGCTCAGCTGTGCTGTGAATGTGCAGGTGGCATTTGCCGGCGAGAAGCTCTGCACGCAGCTTCACCTGCAGAAGAAGCATCGCAATGCCGACAACGTCGTGACCCGCGAGATATCCGCCACCGTGAGTTGGTGCGCCACGGACGCTCGGGTGGGCCAGATCACGGGACACACCTTCTGTCAAGGGTTCGGGCACTGGTCGTGCGGCAATCACCTGTTCAAGGTGCTCTCTGTGAGCGGGAAGCCCAACGTGCGCGAGGTCGTCGCCACCGCCCACTACAAGCGCAGGCTGCACAAGGTCGTCGTCAACCGAGCGATCATGCAGTTCTGCCTGGTGGTGAACAGGAGGGGCTACCACCTGTGCCGCTAGGCCGTCGGCCGCAGGGGGCCGCCACACCCTGGCATGGCTAAGATATGCGGATGGCGGTGTCGTGGAAGGTGATCGAGCATGGCTGGGCAGTGATCTCACGCGATGGCGAGCAGGTCGGCCAGGTGTTCCTCGTCGTCGGTGACGAGAACGAGGACATCTTCGATGGGCTCGCGATCACCCACCATGGCGGCTTCGCCTTCCATAACTACGTCGACCGGCCACACTACGTGGAGGCGTCCCAGGTCGCCACGATCGGCGATGACCACCGGGTGACGCTGACGATCACCGCCGAGGAAGCCCGGCATCTGCCGGTGCACGACCCGCCGGAGAGCGCCCGAATCGAGCCTGAACAGGCATCGCTGTTCGACCGGGCACGCACCGAAATCGAACGTCTCACCGGCGAAGACCGCACCAACTGAGGATCTACCTCGGTAGGCAGGCGCCGGGTACTAATGGCGACGATGAGCGCCTTCGTCGTCGGCGCGGCGGTTCTCGAGGCCGGTGCCGGAGATGCCGTCGGCCCGCTATCGTTCTGGCATGACGTCGCTGCGGTTCGTGGATGAGCTTCTGCCGGTTCCGGCCGTCGCTCCGCGGCCGCCGTTCGTGTACGTCCCGGCGTAGGCGCTCCCGCCGCTGTCGGCCGGAGCGCCGCAACCACTCCCGCCGCGCCGGTCGACGTCAACGAAGGAGACGCGATGCTCATACCACGCCTGCTCTCGGGAGCGTCCCGATGAGCACGACACGCTTGCCCACCCAGTCGAGCGACTTCCCCGCATGGTACGGGGAGGTCGTGCGCCGCGCTGGGCTCGCCGAGAACTCGGCCGTTCGCGGCGCGATGATCATCAAGCCGTACGGCTACGCCATCTGGGAGGCGATCCAGCGCGAGCTCGACGATCGAATCAAGGCAACGGGGCACGAGAACTTCTATTTCCCGCTGTTCGTCCCCGCTTCGGTGCTGGCACAGGAGGGCGAGCTTATCGAGGGCTTTGCGCCCGAGGTCGCGCTGGTCACTGAGGCGGGTGGGAAGACGCTCGAGGAACCGCTCGCGGTGCGTCCGACCTCGGAGGCGCTGATCTGGTCGACGTACGCCCGATGGGTGCAGTCGTACCGCGATCTGCCGCTGCTCTACAACCAGTGGGCGAACGTCGTCCGCTGGGAGCTCCGGCCTCGCCTTCTCCTGCGCACGAGCGAGTTCCTCTGGCAGGAGGGCCATACCGCGCACGAGACTGAGGCGGAGGCGGTCGCCGAGACGCTGACGATCCTGCACGACGTCTACGCGGACACGATCGAGCATGTCCTCGCGATCCCTGTGCTGCGTGGCCGCAAGAGCGAGAGCGAGCGGTTCCCCGGCGCTCTCGACACGTACACGCTCGAAGGGCTCATGCCCGACGGAAAGGCGCTTCAGGCGGCGACGTCGCATTACCTCGGCCAGGGCTTCGCGCGCGCGTTCAACGTCCGCTACACGGCCCGCGACGGCAGCGAGCAGTATCCGTACGCGACCTCGTGGGGAGCCAGCACGCGACTGGTCGGCGGCGTCGTGATGGCGCACGGCGACGACCGCGGGCTGCGGCTTCCACCGCGGGTCGCGCCGCAGCAGGTGGTCATCGTGCCGATCTTCCGCGACGAGGATCGGGCCGACGTGGTGCGCGCCGGCGCTGCCGTCGCACACGAGCTGCGCGCAGCGGGCGTTCGCGTCCGTGTCGACGATCGCCCCGAGCACCGGCCCGGGTTCAAGTTCAACGAGTGGGAGTTCAAGGGCGTGCCGCTCCGTATCGAGATCGGCGGCCGCGACCTCGCTGCCCGGCGCGTCGCCATCGCTCGCCGCGACACCGGCGAGAAACAGCAGGTCCCGCTCCCGCACGTGGGCACGACGATCAACGAGCTTCTCAAAGACGTCCAGACGTCGCTCTATCGCAACGCGTTCGACGAGCAGGAGCGGCGAACGCTCCGCGACCCGAGCAGCTACGACGAGATGATCGAGTACCTCCGAGACGCGGCTGGGTTCGTTTCGGCCCCGTGGTGTGGCCGCGCCGAGTGCGAGACCCGCGTCAAGGGCGAGAGCTCGGCGACGATCCGGTGTCTGCCGCTCGACGAGCAACCGGCGCGAGGAAGTGCCTGCGTGTGCTGCGGACGGACGGCAGCGGCCGCAGCCGTGTGGGCGCAGGCGTACTGAATGACGCAGGGCTGGAACCGATCCGAGATGTCCGCCGTCATAGGTTCGCCGGCCCTGGAAAGGAACGACTCTGCGCCGCGTAGCTCCGATCCTCGTCGTGATGACCATCCTCGGCATCGGCTGCTTCGGCGGCGCTGCCCCGCGGCCGTCGGCCGGCGCAGGCGTGCCGCCGACCGCCGGCGCGTCGAAGGGCACGCTGACGGGCAGGGTGTCCACTCGGGTGTGCGCCGGCCCGGCCGCGAACAGCTGCACGCGGGTCATCTATCGCGGCTCCCTCGTGTTCTGCCGGACCATGGACGAGATCGGGCCATGCCCCTCGGCGCGCGTTGACGCGACCGGCCACTACCGGATCACGCTCATGCCCGGTCGGTGGGCAATGATCCCGGCGCCGTGGAGCGGAAACGTCGCGGGCATCGAGCCACGATGGGTCTCGGTCCCGATTGGGAAGACTGAGACCCTGAACGTCGAGGGCAGTGGCTCGGTGCTCCGCTAGGCGTCTCGAGCCGCAACGCGCGAATGCATGCGGAGGCCGGGGCGGACTGCATCCGCCCCGGCCCCCTTTCTTCTCCGATCAGGTCGTGTAGGTGACCCGGAGCTTGTAGAGCAACGCGGCCGGGTTCTCGAATGGCGCCGCCGGGCCTGCGAAGTTGGTCACCTTGGCGACCAGCCAGTTCGCGCCGGGTTGGAGCGCCGTGACCGGGAACGTCGAGATGACGTTCCAGTCATTCCCGGTGCCGATCGGTGTGCCGTTGATGAACAGCTCGTAGGCGTTGTCGGCGGTGATTCGGATCTGCGCGCTGATCGTGTCGGCGGTTGTAGGAACATCGATGCGTCGGACGAAGATCACGGGACCGTAGTCGCTCGTGTTCTGCTCCAT
>DASQXS010000008.1:0-10279 GCA_035639615.1 Gaiellales bacterium
ACCTTCAACGCGGTCATCACCGTCGGGAACGGCCTGCACCTCGTGCCCCCGGCGCAGGTGCCGCTCGCGCTCGCACAGATGCGCGCCTGCACGCAGCACGGCGGTGTCCTCATGCTCGTCGTCCGCGACCTGGCGGAGCAGCGGGCGTCCGTGTGGCGGGACGACCCGACGGCCCGTGTGACGAGCCGGTTCACCAAGCAGGCGAACGGCCAGGTCGCATGGACGCTCCAGATCGACGACGCCGACGGTGTGCGCACCCACGAGCAGCTGCTCTACCCACTCGGGTCGCTCGAGCTCGCGTCCGCGGTCGAGAAGGCGGGCTTCCGGGTGACGCGGGCCGGCAAGGTCTCGGGCCGGCTGGCGATCGCTGCGACCGCGGTTTGACGTGGGGGAACCCATGGTTCCCCCACGGGCCCCCTCCTTCCGGGATGAGGCGGACCGCCATCGCGCTCCGGCGAGAGCGCGGTCTCGCCTCCACTGCGGACGATTTCGTCCACCCTGCTCAGCGTGGCGGGATTCCGTCCGCCGGCTCACGCCCCCTCCAGCTCCGATCCGTACGCCCGTCGGTAGAGGCCCTGGAGGTGGCGCACGTCCGCGACGTACTCGCGCGTGCCCGGGAAGCGGATCGCGACGGCCTGCCCGGGAGGCGTGGCCGCGATCCAGCGGTCGACGTTCGCCTGGCCGGCGTTGTAGGCCGCGAGGGCGAGATCGCCGGCGTTCTGCCGGCCGGCGTACCTCTGGCGGAGGCGGGCCAGATACCAGGTGCCGTAGCGCAGGTTGATATCGGCGTCGTACAGATCCTGAGGGAGCCGGACCTCGGTCCCACCCGTGTGCTCGGCGATGCCGCGGGCGGTGGACGGCAGGAGCTGCATGAGCCCGATCGCACCCGCGCCCGAGCGGGTGTTGACCTTGAAGCGTGACTCCTCGTAGACGACCGCCGCGATCAGCGCCGGGTCGACGTGATACTTGTGGCCGTAGCCGACGATGTAGGCGCGGTAGTAGAGCGGGTAGCGCAGGCGCACCCACCATCCGGGCTGGGTGTGGTCGACCCAGACGAACCCGGCGCCCGCAATAAGCGCGAGCGCCAGCAGCGCAGCGGCGATCCTCCTCATCCGCCGGTGAGCGCCTTGACGACGCCGGCGACGAACCGGTCGAGCTCGTCGAGGCCGGCGGCGTTCTCGTACACGAAGTCGGACCGGGCGGCCTTCTCGTCCTCCGGCAGCTGGTGGGACATCCGGGCGGCGGCGCCCGGGCGGCGGCGCTCGCGCACCCCGGCCGGCGCAGTGATCGCGACGATGGCGTCGTAGCGGTCCTCGACGCCCGCCTCGAACAACGTCGGTGCCTCGTGCACCAGCAGCCTCTCCCCCATGCGGACATGGTCGTCGCGCCAGCGGACGAACTCCGCCGAGATCAGGGGCAGGAGCAGGCCCTCGAGCCATCGCAGCTCCGCCGGGTCGGCGAAGACGATGCCCGCGACCGCCGCCCGGTCGACCTCGCCGCCGGGGCTGACGACCCCTGGGCCGAAATGCTCCGCCACGGCGGCGCGCACCTCTGGGCGGGCGTAGAGCTCGCGCACGACGGCATCGCTCGAGAGGGTCGCAGCCCCGTGCCGCTCAAACGCCCGGAGCGCCTCGGTCTTGCCTGCGCCGATCCCACCGGTCAGCCCGACGACAACGCTTCTATCTGTCGGTGCGGGCGCCCTCGTCCTCCGAGGGCTCAGGCTCCTCCGCCGCGCTTGCCTCACCCTCAGGCTCCGGCTCGGCCTCGGCTTCGGGCGCCTCGCCGCCCTCGGGCTCGGCGGCCGCCTCCGCCTCCGGCTCCTCCTCGGGCTCGGCCGGCGCGTCGGCGAACACCTCCTCGGAGAGCCCGAGCTCCGGCACCTCCGGCTCGGCCGCGGGGCCCGGGGGGCCGAGGTCGATCGTCTTCACCGGGTCGCTGGGCTCGACCCGGCGCAACGACAGGGAGAGCCGGCGCCGGTCGGGGTCGATCTCGACGATCTTCACGTTCACGTCCTGCCCTTGGTTCACGACCTCGCGCGGGCTCTCGACGTGGTGCTCGGCCAACTCGGAGATGTGGATCAGGCCCTCGACGCCGGAGACGATCTCGGCGAACGCGCCGAACGTCACGACCTTGGTGATGCGGCCGGCGACGACGTCGCCCTGGCGGCACTCGTCCATCACCCGCTGCCACGGGTCGGTCTGGGTCTGCTTCAGGCCGAGCGAGATCCGCTGCCGGTCGCGGTCGACGTCGAGAACCTTGACGCGCACCCGCTGGCCGATCTCGAGCACCTCGGACGGGTGGTTCACGTGGCTCCATGAGAGCTCGGAGATGTGGATGAGGCCGTCGATCCCGTCCAGGTCGACGAACGCGCCGAAGTCGACGATGTTCGAGATCTGGCCCTCCACCTCGACGCCGGGGCTCAGGCGGTCGAGGATCTGCTGGCGCGCCTCCTTGCGCTCCTCCTCGAGCACGGCCCGGCGCGACAGGACGACGTTGTTCCGGCTCCGGTTGAGCTCGATCACCTTGCACAGGAGCACCTGGTCGCGGTACTCCTCGAGATCCTGCACGCGGCGGATGTCGACCAGCGACGCGGGCAGGAACCCGCGTACGCCGAGGTCGATGATGAGCCCGCCCTTCACGACCTCGATCACGTGGCCCTCGACCGGCTCGCCGCTCTCGGCGGCGGCCTCGATCCGCTTCCAGGCCTTCTCGAACCGCGCCCGCTTCTTCGACAGGATCAGCCGCCCGTCGGCGTCCTCCTTCTGGAGCACGAGCGCGTCGATCTCGTCGCCGAGCGCGACCTCGTCGTCGGGGTTCACGGAGCGGCGGATCGAAAGCTCCGCCACCGGGATGACGCCCTCCGACTTGTAGCCGATGTCGACCAGGATCTCGTCCTTGTCGACCCGGACCACCTTGCCGGTGACCACATCGCCCTCGCTGAAGTCGGTCAGCGTCCGGTCGTAGTCGGGGACGAGCACCCCGTCCACCTCGATCATCCACGTGTCGTCGGTCGAAGCCATCTGGTGGCTGAATCAGTCCTCTCGCAGAAATGAAGTCATGCAGCAGCCGACCTCTGGGACGGCCGGCCGGTAGTATACAAACGCCGTGCCTGCAACCCCGAGCAAGCAGGAGGCGCGCCCGGTCAGAACGTGGTGACGAGCCGGGTGCCGGCCGCGATCGCGGCCGACCCGGGCGGCAGCGTCACCCGGCCCGCTCGGCCCATGCTGAGCGTCGTCGACAGGTCGGACGGGTTCACCGCCACGAACCCGCTCGGATAGGAGCGCGCCCACGCCTCGCCGATCCGCGCGACCGGTGTTCCCGGGTCGGGCGGCCCGAGATCGAGGTCGTAGACCGCGGCCGGCGCGGTTCCGGCTGGGGCGCCGTACGCGCCGTTCGGCGTCGCCACGAGCAGATAGCTCGCAAGGCCGTAGACGATCCGGCGCTGGTCGCCCGCGGGCGCCGTCTCCCACACGTAGGCCCAGCCGGCTTCCTTCTGCACCTGCTGGTAGTAGCGCAGAAGCCGCTCCCAGCGCCACCCGCGCAGGGCGGCGAAGCCGTCGCCGGCCGCGACCCCGTCGGCACTGTTGATCTCCGCGGGCTCGATCACCCCCGGAGGCCCGTTCTGCGCGAGCACGAAGAAGCCCTGCGTCCGCATCGCCGCATGGATCAGGCTGAGCGCCTCCGCGAGGTCGGTGACGCGGTCCTCCTCCGCGAGCGGCCGCCCGGTGGCGGGGTCGACAGGCGTCCCCGACCAGCGCGGCCGGTTCCCCGCGTCCACGATGTCCACCCCCGTCCAGCCGCCGGCGGCGAGGCTCTTTCGGACCTCGTTCGCCCAGGCGTCCTGGTACTGGGCGTCGCCGAACGCCAGGAGCACCCAGGACGGGTGCCGCAGCGGGTGCACCTCCGCCCCGCTCGCCGTGTGCATGATCCAGTCGGGATGGTGGCGGCGGACCCAGTCGAGCCGGAACGCGGTCTGGTCGCAACCCCCGCAGGCGTAGAGGAGCGAGCGCTCCTCCCAGACCTGGACCGACGGGTCGAGCGCCCTGATCTCCTTCGGGACGTCGCGCCAGCGCGGCTGGCCGAACACGGCCTTGTACCGCAGGAGCGAGCAGATCCCCTCCGTCCCGGACGGCACCTGGTCCGGCCGGGCCGCGAGGGCGACGTTCGCGGCCGTCACCTTCGGGCACCTCGGCGGCGTCGTCGGCGTGCTCCCGTTCCCGCCGCACCCGGCCGCCGCCAGGACAACGACGGCGCCGGCTATCGCGCGCCGCACGCTCCGCAGCGGGTCCGGGGCATGCCGATGACACCGCCGTCGGGCGGAGTGATCACCGACACGACGTCCACCTCGAGCTCCGCCCCGCAGTGCCGGCAGAAGCCGCCCTCGGGCGGGTGGCCGCTCAGGTCGAAGCGGATATCCGCGTCGAGGCCGGCGCCCGCAGCCGAGAGCACGCCGCGGCCGTCGCGCACGCGCCCGAACTCGAGCCGCACCTCGCCGGTCCGGTCCCCGTCCGGGCCGCGAACCGAGCCGACCGCGACCCCGAGCGCGCCGTCGAGATCTTCCGCGGCCACCGCCGGCAGGAAGAGCTCGGCCACGAGGCGCTCGTGGCGCTCACCCGCGTCGATCCACAGGTATGTCCCCGGCTCATCCCCGCGCCGGGCCGGGAGCGCGCTCACGCGCCCGTCGACATGCGTCCAGCTCACTTCGCCTCCAGCCACGTCGACCCGGTGCCGATGTCGATCTCGAGCGGCGGGTCGAGCGGGTAGGCCCGCACCATCTCCTCTGACACGATCGCCTTGAGCGCGGTCGTCTCGCCCTCGGCGGCCTCGAACAGGAGCTCGTCGTGGATCTGCAGGACGAGCCGCGAGCGCCGGCCCTCGTCGCGCAGCCGGCGGTGGCAGGCGATCATGGCGACCTTGATGATGTCGGCGGCGCTCCCCTGCATGACCGTGTTGACGGCGAGTCGTTCGCCCAGGCTGCGCGTCTGGTAGTTCGACGCCCGAAGCTCGGGGATCGGCCGGCGACGGCCGAAGAGCGTCGTCACGACGCCCCGCTCCTTCGCCGAGGCGATCGTGCCCGCGATGAACTCGTTCACATGCGGGAAGCGGGCGAGATAGGTATCGATGTACGACTGGGCTTCCTCGCGGGAGATCCCGAGCTGCTCCGAGAGGCCGAAGGAGCTGATGCCGTAGATGATCCCGAAGTTCACGGCCTTGGCCCGGTTCCGCTCCTCGCGGGTGAGCTCCGCCGGCGGCTTCCCCAGCACCTCGGCCGCGGTGACCCGGTGGATGTCCTCGCCCCGGCCGAACGCGTCCTTGAGCGCAGGCTCCTCGGACAGGTGGGCGAGAATCCTGAGCTCGACCTGGGAGTAATCGGCCGACAGCAGCGTGAACCCGTCCCCGGCGACGAAGGCGCTTCGGATCTCGCGGCCGAGCGGCGTGCGGATGGGGATGTTCTGCAGGTTCGGGCGGATGGACGAGAGCCGCCCGGTGGCCGCCGTCGTCTGGCTGAACGTCGTGTGCAGGCGGCCGTCGGCATCGTCGATCAGGCCCGGCAGCGGCTGCAGGTAGGTGTTCAGGAGCTTCGACTGCTCGCGCCACTGCTCGATCACGTCCACGATCGGATGCAGGTGCCGGATCTTGGCGAGGACGCGAGCGTCGGTCGAGTAGCCGGTCTTGCCCTTGCGGTCGGCGGGGAGGCCGAGCCGCTCGAAGAGCACCTCGCCGAGCTGCTTGGGGGATCCGATGACGAACGCGCCGCCGGCCAGCTCGTGGCACTGCGCCTCCAACTCCTCCACCTGGTCGGCCAGCTTCGCCGCGATCTCGGCGAGGCGGTACTGGTCGACCCTGATGCCGACCGTCTCCATCGCCCCCAGAACGGGCACGAGCGGGAGCTCGATCTGCTCGTAGAGCCCCGTCAGGTCGCGCTCGGCGAGCCGGGCGTACATGCCCTCGTGCAGGCGCCGGGATGTCGCCGCCGAGCGCACCAGCGCGGCCGTTGCCTCGTCCGCGCCGACCTGGACGGCGACGCCGGCCTCCTCGGCCAGGTCGTCGATCTCGTACCCGGCCCGGCCGGGGTCGAGCAGGTAGGCGGCCAGGGCCGTGTCTCCGGCCGGGAGGAGGGCGGGGTGCTTGAGCCCGTGCGTGATGACGCGCCGGTCGCGGAGCGCCTCGACGACGCGGTCTGGGGACGCCGCGGCGACGAGCACGGCGCCGTCGCCCCCCGCGACCGCGGCCTGTCCGGCCGCGACGGCCAGGCCGACCTCCCGATCGAGGCCGCGCAGGTCGGCGACATCCGCCTCGCGCCACTCCACCTCTGCGGTCGTCGAGACCGACGGCGCACCGGGGATCGCCTCCTCGAGCTCGTCGACGCGCTTCAAGAGCGCTCGGAACTCGAGCTTGCGGAAGAGCTCCTTCATGGTCGACCGGTCCGGCGGCTCGGCCACGAGCTCGTTGAAATCGACCTCGAGCGGGATGTCTCGGTCGATCGTGGCGAGCTGCTTCGAGTCGGCGGCGTCCTTGGTGTGGGCGCGCAGCGTCTCGCGCCGCTTCTGGCCCGAGACGGCGTCGAGGTTGGCGTAGATGCCCTCCATGGTGCCGAACTGGATGAGGAGCTCGGCCGCGGTCTTGTCGCCGATCCCGGGGACGCCGACGATGTTGTCGGAGGTGTCGCCCTTGAGACCGATGAAGTCAGGCACGAGGTCCGGGCCGATCCCGTACCGCTGCAGGATCCGCTCCGGCGTGTAGACGACGACATCCTGGATGCCACGCGGCGTCATCATGATGCAGACCGCGTCGGAGGCGAGCTGGAACGCATCGCGGTCCGTGGAGACGACGCACACGCGATGGCCCGCCTCCTCGGCGATCCGCGCCAGGGTGCCGATGACGTCGTCCGCCTCCTTGCCCTCGACCTTGAGGTTGCGGTACCCGAACGCCTCGACGATCGGCTCGAACCACGGCTGCTGCTGGCGCAGGAGCTCCGGCATCGGCCTGCGATGGGCCTTGTAGTCGGCGGCGATCTCGAGCCGTCCGGTCGGTTTGGAGTCCCAGGCCACGAGCACCGTGCGGGGGCGGTAGTCCATCAGCATCCGCATGAACATGTTCGCCATCCCGAGCAGGGCGTTCGTCGGGAAGCCGTCCACGGTCTGCAGTTCCTCGGGGAGCGCGAAGAACGCCCGGTAGGCGAGGTTGTTGCCGTCCACCAGAAAGACGTCGCACTGCTTCGCGGGCGCGTCGTCGAGGTTGATGTCCTTGGGCTGGGTCTGCTTGACCGTGGCCATCCGGTCGAAGCGTATCCGAGGGCATGACACGTACCCGATAGGCTTTCTCCCATGCCGGCTCCGAACCCCTCCGCGTCCTACAGCCTGACGATGCGCGTCGAGATCCCGGCCGCCGCGGGCTCGTTCGCCAAGGTCGCGGCCGCCATCGGCGAGGCCGGCGGCGACCTCGGCGCGATCGACCTCGTCCGGGTCGGCAAGGAGCACACCACCCGCGACATGACGGTGGCGGCGGCCGACTCCGACCACGGCCAGCGGATCGTCGACGCGGTGCGCAGCGTCGACGGCGTGACGATCGTGAACGTCTCCGACCGGACGTTCCTCATGCACCTCGGCGGCAAGATCGAGGTGCAGAACAAGGCGCCGGTGAAGACGCGCGACGACCTCTCCATGGCCTACACCCCCGGCGTCGCCCGGGTGTGCCGGGCCATCCATGCCGACCCCGACAAGGTCCGCGCCCTCACGATCAAGCAGAACTCGGTGGCCGTCGTCACCGACGGCACCGCCGTGCTCGGGCTCGGGGACATCGGCCCCAGGGCTGCCATGCCCGTGATGGAGGGCAAGGCGATGCTCTTCAAGGAGTTCGCCGGCATCGACGCCTGGCCGATCTGCCTCGACACAACTGATACCGACGAGATCATCGCGGTCGTGAAGGCGATCGCGCCCGGGTTCGGCGGCATCAACCTCGAGGACATCGCCGCGCCCCGCTGCTTCGAGATCGAGGGCCGCCTGCGCCGCGAGCTCGACATCCCGGTCTTCCACGACGACCAGCACGGCACGGCCGTCGTCGTCCTGGCCGGCCTCCTGAACGCCGCCAAGCTGGTCGAGAAGCGGCTCGATGAGCTGCGCGTCGTGCTCGTCGGCGTCGGCGCCGCCGGCGTCGCGGTGTCGAAGCTCCTCATGGAGGCGGGCGTCCGCGACATCGTCGGATGCGACCGCGATGGCGCCCTGCACCCAGGCAGGAAGGGGCTCACCGCCATCAAGAAGTGGTACGCGAAGAACACCAACCCGCGCGGGTTCACCGGCATCGCGGAGGAGGCGCTCGCGGGCGCCGACGTCTTCCTCGGACTGTCCGGCCCGGGCGCCGTCTCGGTCGAGGCGGTGCGGTCGATGGCCGAGGACGCGATCGTCTTCGCCATGGCCAACCCCGACCCCGAGGTGCGCCCGGAGGAGGTCGAGGGCGCCGTCCGGGTGATCGCCACCGGCCGGTCCGACTATCCCAACCAGATCAACAACGTCCTCGCCTTCCCCGGCATCTTCCGCGGGGCGCTGTCGGCACAGGCGACGACGATCAATGAGCCGATGAACCTGGCCGCCGCGCGCGCCGTCGCCGCGGTCATAACTGAGGACGAGCTCCACGAGGAGTACGTCATCCCAAGCGTCTTCAACAAGGCCGTAGTCGAGGCCGTGGCCCACGCCGTCCGCGAGGCGGCGGTCGAGTCCGGGGTCGCCCAGCGGACCGTCACACCCGCCCAGGACGCGTCGGCGATCTACCGGTAGGCGTCAGTCGCCGTGCGCGGGCGGGAGCGCCAGCTCGCCGTCCACCGACTCGGCCGGGACCGGGCGTGCGGGCGGCTCGAGGTCGTGGACGTAGCGGCCGCCCCGCATCCACGAGGCCGCCGCCGCCACCAGGCAGGCCACCATCGCGAAGTCGAACGCCTCACGAAGGCCGGCCGCAAACGGGCCCGAGATCAGACGCGGGAAGAAGGCCCGGCCGGTGAGGTAGGCGGCGTGGCCGGGCGGCAGGTGGTGCAGTGCAGGCCCGAGCAGCTGCTGGATCGGGTTCAGGCCCAGGAAGGACGCGAAGAGCAGGCCCACCGGCGGCAGATGCGCCACCCGGTGCGCGTCGGCGGTGGGCACGCCCTGGGCGATGAGCCCAGCGGACATCGTGCCCGGAAGCGTCGACGCGAGCCCGGCGATCATGAGCGAGAAGAAGATGCCGATCGAGAGCACCATCGCCGAGTTCTGGAACGTCGTGCTCATCCCGGCGCCGACGCCGCGCCGCTGCGGCGGGAGGCTGTTCATGATCCCGGTCTGGTTCGGCGAGGCGAAGAGGCCCATGCCGAGCCCGCTCAGGAGTAGGAGGAGCGCGAACCAGCGGTAGTCGAAGTCGACCGGCAGCCGCTCGAGGAGGAGGAACGAGAGCGCGGCGGCGAGCATCCCTCCGGTCGCGAACGGGCGGGCGCCGAAGTGATCGGAGAGCCATCCCGAGGCCGGGCCGGCGACCAGGAAGCCGACCGTGAGCGGGAGCATGTAGATCCCGGCCCAGAGCGGCGTCTCGGCGAAGCTGTAGCCGTGCAGCGGCAGCCAGATCCCCTGGAGCCAGACGATCAGCATGAACATGAGGCCGCCCCGGCCGAGCGACGCCAGGAGGCTCGCGAGGCTCCCGGCCGTGAACGCGCGGTTTCGGAAAAGGCCGAGCCGGAACATCGGCTCCTCGATGCGAAGCTCGATGACGGCGAACACCGCCAGGAGCGCCGCGCCTCCGATCAGGCCGGCCAGCACCCGGGGGTTCGTCCAGCCCATCGTGTGGCCACCGTAGGGCTGGATGCCGTACGTGATGGCGACGAGGATGGCGATCAGGCCGGCCGCGAACGTGAGGTTCCCCCACCAGTCCACGCGGCCTGGGCTGCGCATGCCGCGCTCCTCGAGCTTCCAGTACGACCACGCCGTTCCGAACAGACCGACCGGCACCGAGACCAGGAACACGAGTCGCCACGAGACCGGGGCCAGGACGCCGCCCAGCACGAGGCCGACGAACGACCCCGCGATCGCCGAGACCGCGTTCACCCCGAGGGCGAGCCCGCGCTGGTGCGGCGGGAAGGCGTCGGTGAGGATCGCCGAGGAGTTCGCCATGATGAGCGCGCCGCCGATCCCCTGGCCGATCCGAAGTGCGATCATCCAGAGCGCCCCAGCCGAGCCGTCCATCCAGGTCAGCGAGAGCGCGATCGAGCTCGCGGTGAACACCGCGAAGCCCAGGTTGAACATGCGGACGCGTCCGTGCA
>DASQXS010000009.1:0-3878 GCA_035639615.1 Gaiellales bacterium
TCCTCGTCGGTGGCGAGCCATTCGAGCGGCCCCAGCCGCGCTGGCGCAACGATGCGCACGTGCTGCGGCCCACCGCTCCGCTCCTCGATCGCCTCTCGCAAGCGGAGCTCGAACGGATCGTCGAGCAGGACAACCAGCAGATTTCTCTCGGCCATCGAGCCTGTGGTATCCGCAGGTCTCGGCTGGAAACCGACTCGCTTTAGACGTCCTCGTAGCCGGACCCGGCGTTGTCTGGCAAGACGAGATTCCGTGGCCCATTCGTGGCCCAGACGTCGCGTAGACGATTGGCTCAACCATGCGGAATGGAGTCGCGAACAATGCGAAAAGCACCTGCAAATGAGCCGGTTCGGAGGGGTTCGGCAACCGACGTCGTCGTGCCCGATTCGGCCTGTCACGCCGGAGGTCGCGGGTTCGAGTCCCGTCGCTCCCGGAAAAGTCCTGCAAATCGTATATGTCTTTGACATATCGACCGCCGGCTTCTTTCCTCCCGCGCAGATCCCGCGCCAGAATCAGCCTCGTAATCCCCGCAAGGAGCCGGGCCGGACCGGTAATCCCCGCAGAAGGATGACCGGCCACCTCAACCGGCGGTCGAATGCCGGACAAGATGTGACACACGCGGCGCGCAGCAAACAGGACAGGCTCATGACCGCCGAGGACTCTTTCGCAAGGCCACACCTCGAGAGGGGCGGCTCAGACGGTTCGGAGGGCTTCGGTTGGCGATAGGCGCGCGGCGCGGATGGCGGGGAGTAGTCCGGCTGTCGCGCCGATGAGGAGCGCAGCAGCGATGCCGCCGGCCCAGGCGGTGGTGGGGATGACGATTCTCCAGTGCTTGAGGTGTGCGTAGATGGCGGTGGAGGTCGCGCCGGCGGCGACGCCCGCGGCGCCACCGAGGAGGGCGAGGAGGATCGCTTCGGCGAGGAACTGGGTGCGGATCTGTCTTTTGGTCGCGCCGAGGGAGCGCCGCAGGCCGATCTCGCTGCTTCGTTCGAGAACGCCGATGAGCATGATGTTGGCGACGCCCACGGCGCCGACCAGGAGCGAGACGGCGCCGAGCCCGAGGAAGAGGCTGTTGAGGGCGCCCTGTGCCTCGGCGCGGGCGGTGAGGGCGGCGGAGGGCTGGCTGACGTCGACCTCGTTCGGCGCTTCGGGGTCGGCGGTGGCGGCAAGGACGGAGTGGACGGCGGCGGTCTCGCTCGTGACCGAGCGGACGTAGATCGTGGTCGGGTGGCCGTCCAAGCCGAGCCAGCGCTCGGCGGCGGGAAAGCCGACGAGGACGGAGTCGTCGATCTCGGGGGCGAGGACGGCGGGGTTGAGGATGCCGGCCAGGTAGAACCACATGCCGCCGAGCCAGATTCGCTCGCCCGGGTAGATGCGGTAGATCCCGAGCAGGCTGGCCGCTTGCGCGCCGATGACGGCGACTGGTTCACGCGCGGTCGCGGCGTTCAGGTAGACGCCCTGCGCAACCGTCGCGCGCACCGCGTGCGGCAGGCCGAGACTCGCGGCCCGGACGGCGAGACCATTCGTGTTGACCGTGGGGATATAGGGGCTGCGGTAGACGTTGGCGCTGGTCGAGCCTGTGTACTGCACCTGGGTCACCGGAACGATGCGGCGGATCATCCCGGGTGCGGCGAGCGGAAGCTCGGCGGTCTCCCCGAAGAGTGTCTGGCCGTTGGTGACGGTGAGAAGGTTGGTGCCGAGCCGGTCGATCTCGGCCAGCAATCCAGCTTGTGAGGACGAGGAGAGGCCGAGGACGGCAACGATGGCGGCGACCCCGATCGCGATCCCGAGCGCCGAGAGCGCCGCTCGAACGCGGCGAGTGCGGAGGCCGACGCTGGCAACGCGGGCCAGATCAGCCAGGCTGAGCCTCGGCGCGTCGAGCCCGGCCTGCATCAGGCGACGGTGTCCGAGATCACGCGGCCGTCGAGCAGCTGAATGCTGCGCGGGCAGCGAGTGGCGATCGCGTGCTCATGGGTGATCACGACGATCGTGGCCCCGTTGCCGTTCAGCTCCTCGATCAAGGTCATGATCTGCGCGCCGGTCGTACTGTCGAGGTTGCCGGTCGGCTCGTCGGCGAGCACGATCGCTGGCGTGCCGACGAGCGCGCGCGCGATCGCGACCCGCTGCCGCTCGCCGCCCGAGAGCTGGGGCGGGCGTGCCTTCAGCCGGGCGCCGAGGCTGACCGCGGTCAGCGCGTTTGCCGCTTCCTCACGACGTTCCGCTGCTGGAACGCCTGCGTAGAGGAGCCCGTCGGCGACGTTGTCGAGGACGCTCGCGTGCTCGGCGAGGAAGAACTGCTGGAAGACGAAGCCGATCCGGGTCGCCCGAACGGCGGCGAGCTCGCGGTCTTCCAGCTCGGCGACGGCGAGGCCGGTGATCGCGACCCGGCCACTGGTCGGCCGCTCGAGCGTCCCCATCAGGTGAAGGAGGGTCGACTTGCCGGAGCCGGAGGGGCCGACGATGGCCACGAGCTCGCCGGCGCCGACGCTGAAGCTAACGCCCTGCAGCGCTGCAACCCGTGGGCTGACGCCATAGATCTTCGTCACCTCCTCGAGCTCGAGTACCGGCACCCCTTGCGGATGCGGGAGCGGTGCGGACACGAGGCTCGGCGCCTCGGCGGTCACGAGGCGGGCACCACGACGCGCTGGCCGACCGTAAGGCCGCTGCCGGCCACCTGCACGAGCCCCTGCGCGTCGTCGAACAAGCCGGGCGTCACTGCCACCAGGCGATGAGTGCCGTTCGCTTCGACCTCCTCCACCGCGTAGCCGCCACCGGCGAGCGCGACGAGCGCGTTCACCGGGACGGCCAGGGCGTTGCTGACGCTCTGCTCGGTGATCGAGACCTCCACCGGCGCCTGGTCGAGGGTGCCGGCCGCGCTCGGGTGGAGGAGCCGCACGGTGACGTCGATCGTCGGCGAACTGGAGCCGCCGCCCTGCTGGTCGCTGGAGGGCGTCGTCGCAACCTTCCCGATCGCGCTGACCACACCCGGGGTCGTGCGGCTGTCGGGGAGGGTCACGCTGACCCGGTCGCCGACATTGACCTCTGACTGCTGGGCGGCGTCGAGCTGAACCGAGAGGTGCTGGCGGGTCGAGGTTGCGGCCAGGACCGGGCCTGGCTGAGCCGGTGCACCCAGGGTCGCCGTCACCCTCGACACCCGCAGCACGCCCGGCTCGAACACGACCGCTCCGAGCAGAAGCGTTCCGGTCCGGGTGAGGCCGTGCGCCTGCTGCAGGGCCGAGATCGCTGCGCTCGTCGACCAGGTGAACGCATCGCCACTCGGCGCGCCGAAGCCGAGCGCGCGCAGGTTCGCGTTCAACTCGGCGACGTCCATCCCCGGCGACATGCCGGCCTGGAAGGCGCGCCACGCCGCGGTCGAGCCGTACAAGAGGAGCGTCGGCTCGCCGTTGATCATGAACAGCGGCTGCCCACGACGAACGATCCGTCCGGCGGACGGCAGCATCGTGTAGACAGCCTGCCCTGGCGCAGCGGCCGGGACGGACACCATCCACGAGCCCGCGTAGCCAAGCGTGCCGCTCACCTGCGTCTGCGAGGAGAGCGACGTTCGCTCCACCCGGCGGGTCGAGGTCGGCGAGCCGTTGTCGACGGCGCCACCATGCCCGGACGCTGTGCCCGCGAATGGATTCACGACCACGACCACCACACCCACACCGAACAGCAGGACCGCAGCCCCCGCCAGCAGCCGTCGATGTGTATGAAGAAGACGTTCTCTAACAGACGCGCCGGTGCCGCGCGTCTTCTGCAGGTCGGTCGCCACGCTCATCACCCATCCCCACCGGGCGGCCCGAGATTGGGAGGCGGGGACAACGGCTTGCAGGCATTCATCGCGGCCTGGAACCACGGCGCGACTCTCGACGGAGTCT
>DASQXS010000010.1:0-34213 GCA_035639615.1 Gaiellales bacterium
CAGCACATAAAGTGCGGTCAGCAGGGCGTCGAGGTCGGCGTGCACGTGGCCTCCAAGGTCGACGTTGCAACAGCAACGCCAACTTCGGCGCCTTTGCCGCGGACCCTTGCCCGCCCGAGGGAATCAACGATCTAGGCGTCCCGGGCGCAGCGGAAGCCGCTGAAGATCTGGCGCCGGTTCGGGTAGTCCCAGTTGCGGAAGGTGGCGCGAAGCACGGATGGATGGGTCGCCCAGCTGCCGCCGCGGAGCACCTTGTAGTCCCCTCCGAAGAACACCTCCGAGTACTCCGCGTAGGGGAACGCCTCGAAGCCGGGGTAGGCGTGGAAGTCGGAGTCGGTCCACTCCCAGACGTCGCCGATCATCTGGTGGCAGCCCCACGGGCTGGCGCCGGCGGGGTACGCCCCGACGGGCGCCGGCCGGAGGAGGCGCCCGCCGACGTTCGCGGTGGCCGGCGCCGGAGCGGCGGCGCCCCACGGATAGCGCCGCTTGCGGCCGTAGCGCCCGCAGGTCGCCGCCTTCTCCCACTCCGCCTCGTGAGGCAGGCGCTTCCCGATCCAGCGGGCGTACGCATCCGCCTCGTACCAGGACACGTGCATCACCGGCTCGTCGAGGACGAGCGGCTCGTCGACGCCGAACCGGCGCCGCACCCATGACCCGTCGTCGCGGCGGCGCCAGAACTCGGGATGCTCGGCGCCCGCCTCGCCGCGCCACCGCCAGCCGGCGCCGCTCCAGAGCCGCTCCCGCTCGTAGCCGCCGTCGGCGATGAACGCCAGATACTGGCGGTTGGTGACGGGGGCGACGTCGATCCAGAACGCGGGGACGTCGATCGTCACGGCCGGCCGCTCGTTGTCGTATGCCCACGGCTCGGTGTCCGTCCCGATCGTGAACGGCCCGCCGGGGACGAGCACCTCGTCGCCGGGTCGCGGCCCGCGGGCCGGCGGGTCGGGCGCGGCGGCGGCGGGCGGATACGGCGCGTCGCGGAGCTGGAGCGTGGCGAGCATCGTCTCCTGATGCTGGCGCTCGTGCTGGACGATCATCCCGTACACGAACCCGTGCGCCAGCAGACGGTTGTCAGGGGAGAGCGACATGCGGTCGAGCAGCTCGAGCGTGCGGGCCCGCACCGCGGCCAGGTACTCGCGGGCCTCGGCGGGCGAGAGGAGCGGCAGCTCGGCCCGCGTGCTGCGCTCATGCTGGAAGGCGTCGTAGATGTCGTCGCGGCGGGCCGACAGCGGCACGGCCCCGCCGAGCTCGCGCACGAGCCAGAGCTCCTCGAAGTAGCCGATGTGGGCCAGGTCCCAGACGAGCGGGGACATGATCGACGACACCTGCTTCTGCATCGCCTCGTCGGCGATCGGCGCCAGCATGGCGAGCGTCTGCTCGCGTGCGGCAGCCAGCTCCTCCCGGATCTCAGCCTTCCATTCCGACTCGGCTGCCGGCCTCGCGGGCGCCTTCACGCCCAGCCGTAGCAGCTCTTCCTCGACCGCCCGTCGCGACATCCCCATCCCTCCTCGGAAGCCGCGCATCCTAGCCGTCCCGGCCCGGGTCTGCCGAGAGGGCGATCACCGACGCCCCAGGCGCCTCGGCCCAGCCGTCGGCCGCGTTATGCCGGGTGGGTAGCGAGGCATGTCAAGACCACGATGCGGGATCCGCTCGGGATGATCCGGAGGGCCGGCGGCGCCGGCGTCTGCGAGATCAGCGGGCGCTGGATCGCCGAGTGGATCGAGGTGGGCCTCGACGACATCGCCGAGTACCTGGGCAAGCACGCCGCATTCGAGGAGTGGTGCAGGCGACACGGGCGCGGGTGATCTGAGGCCCCGCAATCCCCTCGAGGATTGCGGTGTCCGCCTGCGGGTCGGGCTGCCCCGCGCCAACCGGTAGGTTGGGCGGCGCACAGGAACCGCCGCGATCAAGGAGCATCCGCATGATCGATCCCCAGAGGCGATGGGCCGGATACGCCGACGGCAAGCCCGACTACGCCGGCCTGCTGACGTTCGGCGGGCTGCCGTACACCGAGGATCCGGCCGACCTCGCGGACGTCGACGTGGCCATCGTCGGCGCTCCCATGGACGAGCTCGTCTCGGATCGCCCGGGCACCCGCCTCGGGCCGCGCGCCATCCGCGGCGCGAGCGCGCCGCACGGCGTCCACCTCGAGGCCGGCGTCGACGCCTTCGCTTCGCTCCGGGTGGTCGACTACGGCGACGCGCCCGTCGTTCCCGCCGATCCGGAGGCCTCGCACGAGGCGATCGCCGCGCTCGTCACCGAGGTCGCCCGTGCCGGCGTCATGCCGGTCGTGCTCGGAGGCGACCACTCCATCACCCGGCCCGAGGCAGAGGCGCTGGCCGGCGTGCACGGCCCGATCGGCCTCGTCCATTTCGACACCCACACGGATACCGCCCCCGAGCTGTGGGGGCATCAACGGTCACACGGCTCGCCGATGTACCACATCGTCGAGAGCGGGCACGTCGACGCGCGCCGATACGTTCAGATCGGCCTGCGCGGGTACTGGCCGGGCGAGGCCGAGTTCGGCTGGCAGCGCGAGCGGGGCATCACCGCCCTCTTCGCGCACGACGTCCGCGCCCGCGGGATCGAGGACGTCGTCGCCCAGGCCGTCTCGATCCTCGGGCAGGGCCCCGTGCTTCTGACCGTCGACGTTGACGTCCTCGACCCGGCCTTCGCCCCCGGCACCGGCACGCCGGAGCCGGGCGGCCTCACACCGACGGAGCTGCTCCTGGCGGCGCGGACCGTCGCCGCCGGCCTCGACCTGGTCGGCGCCGACGTCGTCGAGGTCGCACCCACCGCCGTCGGCTCGTCCGATGTCACCGCGCTCGTGGCCGACCGGGTCGTGCGCGAGACTCTGACCGGCGTCGCCCTCCGGCGCCGTATGAGTTGACAGTTATATAGCCACTCGGCTACACTAGATCCCGTGAGCGCGGCCTTCGACGTCCTGGCGGAGCCGAACCGGCGCCAGATCCTCGATCTGCTCCGCGACCAGGAGCGGCCCGTGGGCGAGCTCGTCGCCGCGCTCGCCGTCAGCCAGCCGGCGGTGTCCAAGCACCTGCGCGTGCTCCGCGACGCGGGGCTGGTGAGCGCGCGGGTCGACGCCCAGCGACGGCTGTACCGCGTCCGCGCCGAGCCGCTGCGCGAGATCGACGAGTGGCTCGCGCCCTACCGAGGCATGTGGACGGCGAGCCTCGACGCGCTCGAGCGCCGGCTGGACGAGATCGAGGAAGGAGGCACGCGATGAACGGTGAGCTGAAGAAGGTCGAAGACCGATGGCAGCTGCGGTTCCGCCGCCGGCTCCCCCACGCCCCCGAGAAGGTGTGGAGCGCGATCACGGAGCCCGAGCACCTGCGGGCCTGGTTCCCGCAGCGCGTGGTGGGCGAATGGGTCGTCGGTGCCCCGCTCCGTTTCGAGTCGGAGTACGGCGACTTCGACGGCGAGGTGCTGGCCTGCGAGCCGCGGTCGCTGCTCCAATTCCGGTGGGGCACCGACACGATCAGGCTCGAGATCGAGCCCGATGGCGACGGGTGCATGCTCACCCTGATCGACACCATCGCTGAGCTTGGGAAGGCCGCGCGCGACGGAGCCGGGTGGCACGTGTGCCTGGACGCGCTCGAGCACGACCTCGCCGGCACCACTCCATCCGCGGCGAGCGGCGAACGCTGGCGTGCCGTCCATCGCGGCTACGTGGAGAACTTCGGCCCCGAGGCGGCCACCATCGGCCCGCCGGAGCCGGTCGCAGCCGAGCGCGGCAGTAGACCGCGGGGCGGCCGCGATCAGGACGCGCCGGCACCCCGGTACAATGCGGACGTGCCATGAGCGAGGGGCTCCGTCCGGGTGAAGCGGCGGTACCCCCGGCGAAAGGGCTCGAGTCGGCTGTGGCGCTCGCAATCGCCCGGTCGCGCGGGATCTCGGATGCCGGCGAGCATGTCCTGGGCGCATTGGGGGGACGGCTCGGCCTGAAGGCCGGCGTCCTGTGGCGGTTCGACGAGCGCCGCGAGCATCTCGTCGCGGTGGCGACCTGGGCGGCCGAACCGGGGCTCGACCCCTTTATGGAGGAGAGCCGGCGGCGGCGGTTCGCGCCGGACGAGGGGCTTCCCGGAATGGTCTGGAGCCGACGGCGGCTTCTGTGGCTCCCCGACATCTGGAACGGCGGTCGCTACCCGCGAGCGCCGGCGGCTCGTCGATCCGGCCTGCGCGCCGCGATCGGCATCCCGCTGCTCGCACGCGGTGACCTGGTGGGCGTCGCCGAGCTTCTCGCCGGGACGGCGATCGAGTCGGATCCGGAGCTGACCCGCGTCCTCGAGGGCCTGGGCGGACAGATCGGGCAGCTGCTGGAGCGGGTGCACGTCGACGAGGCCATCGCCGCGAGCGAGGCCCGCAAGGCGGCGATCCTGGACGCCGCGCTGGACGCGGTGGTGACGGCAGACGCCGAGGGCCGGATCCTCGAGGCGAACAACGCAATCACCACGCTGCTCGGCTGGCCCGTCGCGGACCTGATCGGCGCACGGATCGGCGAGGTGATCGTTCCTCCCGAGCTGCGTGACCGCCACGAGGCGGGCCTGCGCCGCTACGTCGAGACCGGCGAGTCGCAGATCATCGGTCGCCGGATCGAGGTGGAGGCGCTTCACCGCGACGGCCGCCGCATCCCGGTCGAGCTCACGGTGAACCGGGTCGACATGCCCGGGCCGCCGATCCTGACGGCATTCCTCCGCGACGTCAGCGAGCGGCGGCGGATCGAGGCGGAGCGGGCCGGGTTCCTCGAGTCGGAGCGGACGGCGAGGGCGTCGGCCGAGGCGGCGTGGCAGCGGCTGCGGCTCGTGTCGGACGTGAGCGAGCTTCTGGCGGCCGTCTTCAACTACCCCGAGGCGTTCGAGCGCCTCGCCGACCGCGTCGTCGCGAGCATCGCCAACCTGTGCCTCATCGACACCCTCGACCAGCACGGCCGGCTGGTCCGGGTTGCGGCCAGGCACCGCGACCGGCGCAGGCAGCCGGTCGCGGACCGGCTGGCCCGCGAGTTCCCCCCCGACGCCGATGGGCCGCATCCGGCGGCGAGCGTCATCCGGACGGCGACGTCGAGCTTCTCGCCGGTGATGAGCGAGGAGTTCCTGCGGGCGACCTGCCGGAACGAGGAGCATTTCGAGATCGTGCGGCAGCTCGGCTTCGAGTCGTACATCACGGTGCCGCTCGTCGCCCGCGCGCGGATCCTAGGAGCGCTCACGCTCGTCTCGACCGACCCCGCCCACCGCTACACGGAGCAGGACGTGGCCGTGGCCGAGGAGATCGCGCGGCGCGCCGCCGTCCGCATCGACAACGCCCGCCTGTACGCCGAGCGCGACCGGGTGGCCCACGTCCTGCAGCAGGGACTGCTCCCGCAGCGGCTTCCCGGGGTGCCGCGGCTCGACCTGGCGGCGCGCTACTTCCCCGCCGGCGAGGGGATCGAGGCCGGGGGCGACTTCTACGACGTCTTCGCCGCCGGGCGAGACCGGTGGGGGCTTGTGATCGGCGACGTGTGCGGCAAGGGCCCCGAGGCGGCCGCCGGCATGGGCCTCGCCCGCCCGGCGCTGCGGGCGCTGGCGCGCGCCTACCGCCGCCCGGCACGGCTGCTTCGGGCGCTTAACGAGGAGCTCCTCGACCAGACGTCCGACGGCCGCTTCCTGACCGTCGCGTACGTCCAGGCACGCGTGGACGGCGAGTCGGGTGTCGGGCTGACGACGTGCCTCGCAGGCCACCCACCCGGCATCCTGGTCTCCGCCGGCGGTCGCGTGCGGGCCGTCGGCCTCCCCGGCACCCTCCTGGGCGTGTTCACCGAGGTCAGGCTGCGCGAGCAGCGGGTGCGCATGCTCCCCGGCGACGTGCTCGTGCTCTACACGGACGGGCTCGCCGACGAGCCGGGGTCGCCGGCCGCGGCGAGCTTCGAGGAGCTGGAGGAGCTGATCATTCGAAATCGCCGGGCGACGGCAGAGCGGATCGCCCGTCGCATCGAGGAGTTCGTCGTGGCCGCGCAGCGGCGGGCGGACAAGGCTCACGACGATGTCGCGTTCCTCGTCGTCCGCTGCGCGGGCTGACCGGACGAGCCGTGGCACCGCAATTGCGTGCCTGACCCCGCAATTGCGTGCCTGACCCCGCAATTGCGTCGTGTGGGCAGGGCCGGCGGTCGGCCCCGCCGGCCCGCCCGCTTCGGCCGTCAGTGCAGGGCGCTCTCGTTCACCCTGCGAACGGCGATCTTGGTCAGGGTCTGATCCGCCGCGCTCTCCTCGTCCAGAGTCTCCTGCAAGAGCTCCGCCGCGTCATCCTGCCTCAGCTGCTCCGCCAGTGTGCGGGCCGTGCCGTACGCGGCGATCTCGTAATGCTCGATGCGCTGCGCGGCGCCGATCAGCGCGGCGTCCTTGGCCGATCCGTCGCCCTCCGCCTCGATGATCTCCTCACCCTCGCCGACCAGGCCCTCCATCGCCTCGCAGTGTTCGCTCGAGATGGAGGCGCCGAGGGTGTCGAACACCTTCTCGAGCCGGTGGACGTGCCCACGCGTCTCATCAAGGTGGTGCTCGATCGCCTTGCGCAGCTCGGGCGACGATGCTGACTCCGCCATCCTCGGCAGAGCTTCGACGAGTTGCTTCTCGGCACTCATGAGGTCACCGAGCTCCTCCATGAGCACATCTTCGAGTGTCTGCAGTCTCACCGATTTCTCCTCCTCGAGCTTCGTATATCTGACCGACATGTCATACCCCTGCCTCGACGACGTGAAAACCAGGCGATGGTTGCGGCTCGTGACCCATGGGTAGATGGAGGGCGGCATCGACATACGCAAGGAGTTGTACGTGAAGGCCCGGACCATCACAGACCAGCTCGTGAAGTACCTAACCGATGCGCACTCGATCGAGGTGCAGGCCTTGGCGCAGCTTCGGACAGCGCCGCTCATCGCCGGGAGCAGCCGGATGGCCTCGGCATTTCGCAGCCACCTGGCCGAGACCGAGGAGCACGAGCAGATGGTGCGCGCCCGCCTTCATGACCTCGGCGCATCACGCTCGCTGGTGAAGGACGTCGTCATGGCGGCCGGTGGCAAGGGGTTCGTGCTCTTCGCCCGGTCGCAGCCGGACACCCCAGGGAAGCTCCTCGCCCACGCGTATTCCTACGAGCATCTCGAGCTGGCGTCATACACGCTCCTGGAGCGCGTGGCGGATGCCGCCGGCGACGCCGAGACGGCGGCGGTGGCGCGCCGCATTGCAGGCGATGAGAAGGGGATGGGCGAGCGGTTGGCCGGCTGCCTCGACGAGGCGGTGACGGCCTCGGTCGGAGGCGACATCGCCGGGCGTGGGATCGAGCGACGGCTCGTGGCCTACCTCGCCGACGCACATGCGATCGAGACCCAGTCGGTGGCGCTGCTCGAACGAGCGATCCGACGGACCGAGGATCCGATCTTCGCGGGCGTCTACCGCGGTCATCTCGACGAGTCGCGCAGTCACGCCCGCGCGGCCGAGGACCGGCTGGCTGCCCACGGCGCCGGGCGCTCGGTCTTCAAGGACGCAGCCATGCGGATGGGCGGCGCGGGCTGGGCGGGATTCTTCGGCGCACACCCCGACACGCCCGCGAAGCTCGCCGCCTTCGTGTTTGCGTTCGAGCATCTCGAGATCGGCGGCTACGAGCTCCTCTCGCGCGTGGCCGCGCGGGCGGGTGACGGGCCGACGGTCGAGGCGTGCGGCCGGATCCTCGCACAGGAGCGCGAGGCCGCCCGGGTCGTCGAGGGGCTGTTCGGCCGGGCGGTGGACACCTCGCTCGGCAGCATGGCCGCAACGCCCGTCGCCGCGGCGGAGAGATGACGAGCGCCCCGGACGAGATCCAGGTCACGCGCCATCGCGACCGGAACCCGCGGGTACCAGGTGTGGCTCCGGCGCGGCCTGCTCGGAACGAGATGCCTCGGTGACGCTGACGGAGGAAACGCTCGACCTCGCCGGATCGACCGCACTGTGACGGTGTTTCCATCCTGATCGTCCTCGGCGACGCGATCCAGCAGGGGCTGACGCAGGACGACTATTCGGTGACCGGCGCGCTCATCAAGTCGTCCTGGAGGGCGAGCCGGTCGTCGCCATCCAGGACGGCAGGCTCCTGCGCCAGAACATGCGTCGCCTTCGGATCACCGAGAGCGAGCCGGCCGAGGAGGCGTGCGGCCTGGGCATCGCCTCGCTGGGGTCACGTGGGGGATCGTCGAGCCGAGCGGGACGATGACGTTCATCTCCGGGTAGCCGCCGGCCTGGAGCCAAACCTGGGCTCCACACGCGGGGCGTCCCGCCGGGCCCTTCCGTCGGCCCTCGGCACACGGCCAGGGTCGCCAGCTTGGCGCTGGAGCATGTCGCGGATCTCCTCGAGCAGCACGATCTGGGCGTTCAGGGACTCGATGCGCCGCTCGGCCATGTCGTTCCGGAGCCTCGCCAACTCGATCTGCTCCTCCCTGAGTGCGTTGCCCTTGATCTGCTTGTCGCGCTGCCAGTAGGCCATGATCGCAAGCCCGAGGTTGCCAAGCCCGAGGAGGATGATGATCAGGTAGTAGCCGACCTGGCTCACGTGAGGTGGCTACCCGAGCTCGACCGCGCCCAAACGGCAGGGTCAGGCCCCGCCTGTCGGCTGGAGAGCTCCGCAGCACGATACCGCCCGTCGGGGTTTCTCCACCGTCCGCTCGGGTAGGAGAGAACCAGTCACGTCATGCGCAACAGCGCTCGACACACGCCAAGAGAGACCAGGGTTCGCTCGAAAGCCCCGGACGACGCGGAGGCGGAGGCGAAGCAGGCGGTGAGCCGTGCACTTGCACGTGCGCGCCGGCGGCTGAGCCGGGAGTATCCACAGCTGCGCGACCCGGGCGATCGGCGCTGATAGGTCAGGCGGTCGCCCGCCGCATCATGAGTCGGATCGCGTTCCCGCTGGGGAACGTCCTGATCTGGACGAGGTCGCAGAGGTGGTTCACGAGCCAGAGCCCGTAGCCGCTTGCCTGCCTATCCGCTGGCCGCACCCGGCCCGCGAGGGGATCCGCCAGGACGCCGGGGTCACGCACCTCGCACATGAATGACTCGCCGTCCCACCAGGTGAGCAGCATGCCGTCGCCTTCCGCGTGGCGAATGCTGTTCGTGGCGAGCTCGTTCACGGCGAGCACGACATCGGCGGTGCGGCGCGCGTCGAGCCCGCCGGCACGGGCGTGCGCGGCCACCCAGCGGCGGAGCTCGTGGAGCCGCCTGCTGTCGAATCGGAACTCCGTCGGTGCGGTCCCCGGCTCCGGGAGCGGAGCCTGAAACGGGGCGCCGGCCGGCTCGAGGCCGGCGTACTCCGCGCTGAGTCGAGAGACACCGGACTCGGTAACGACCGGGTGGGTCTTGCGCGCCTCGGCGATGACCTCGGCGTCCAGCGCGGCGGTGTCATACGGGCAGACGAGCCACCAGGCCGGCGAGTCCGTGAAGGCGAGATTGAGGAGCGACTCGTGCCGCTGGCACTCGACGAGCTCCGGCGGCGTGCGCGAGGGGAAGACCGGCTCCCCCACGCCCCGCAGGCGACGGCCGGGACGGGCGTGCTCCCGGACGAAGTCCCGCCACGCCGGGATGATGCGGGCCGGGTTACACCCGACGACGGCCATGTCCGCGAACGTCACGGCCTCGGCGTCCCGGCCGAGCTCCTGCCGGAGAAGGTCGATCTTCGCCGCGCCGACGACGGCGAGCGTGGGCTCCTCCGCCTCGACGCCGCGGCGGATAAAGGAGCCGACCTGATCGACGAAGTCCGCATCTCCGCAGTAGAGGAGGGCCTCGTGGCGGAAGCCTGTTCCGTCGTCCTGGGCCGATGTAGATGTTCCGGTGGTCACCGCAGAGGTCGCCGCGTTCCGCGCACCCGAACAGTAGCGAGCCGGTTCACGGACGCGTTCAACGGGCCTTCCATACCGCCGATGCTCAGCGGTGCGAGCGGAGGCCCGGAGGTTCGTCAGCCGGCTCGTCCTTTCCGCACTTGTCGCACCGGCGGTGCCAGAACCGACCCTCGTCGTAGAGTGAGTACATCTGCCACACGTGAGTGCAGGCACGCTGGGCGGCACGCCGATCCTCCCGGCGCATGCCGACCCACAGGATCAGCAGGAAGAGGCACATCATCGCGCCGACGGCGTTCGAGCTCATATCACGCGGCTACCCGGGCGCGTAGGCGGGCAAACTGAGGCCGCCCCCGTTTGCCGCGGGCGGCGGCGGGGAAGTACTACAGCGGCGAGGCGTGGGCGACGGTTCCGGTGCGATCGATTCCCGAACGTCCGGACCGGTGCCGATCATCCGGATCTCAGACAGCGCACCGACGGGCCCCTCTTCCGCACGGGACGCTCGCAGGCCACGATCGTCGTCCACGTACGCCACCCGCCGCGGATACATCACTTTTGTGGTGAGTCGACGGGGATATCAGAACCGGTGTCACCGTATGCGGCGGTGTAACGCAAGTGGGGTCTCCTCATAACCTCACCGGGCAGGGGCGTTTGATCAATCGTCGAGGGAGAACATCATAATGGTGCACAGAACCTCACGGGTCAGCCGGCGCCGGACCCGTCCCGCCGAGCGAGCGCGTCGCGCCAGTAGGTGACCGACTCGACGAGGCCGGCCACGACGCCGTCGTCGTCGGCCTCAAACGTCGGGATGACCTCGAGCACGAGCAGGACCTCCTCCGCGCCCGAGGCATCCAGCGCGTCGAGCACCCGGTCGGCGTCGATCCGGCCCGCGGCGTTGCGCTCGACGGTGAACGGCCAGTGGTGGTCGGCGTCCGCATCGCTCTGCTGCAGGTGGACGACCGGGGCGCGGGCGCCGAAGCGGCGCAGCCACGCGTAAGGGTCGCGCTCATCTCCGGCCGTCCCGGCAACGCACTGGTGGCCAACGTCGAGGCAGAGGGCGACGGCGGCATGCGACTCGTCGCCCGGCGCGAGCAGCGACTCGACCTCGGCGATCGTCGACGGCTCCCGACGCGCTGCCATGTTCTCGAAGAGCACCGCGTCGAGCCCCCGGACAGCTGCGTGGCCGCTGAGCTCGCGCAGGTCCCGCTCGAGGCTCCGCCAGAGCGCGGCTCGGCGGGCTGGGTCGCGCCAGTCGGCGACGCTGAAGGCGCCGATGTGCCCGCCGGCGGCCCGTGCGCCGACGAGGGCGGCGAAGTCGACCGCGCGCCGCAGCCAGGCGAGCGCCCTCGTCCGGTTCCCCGCATCAGGATCGAGAAGGAGGTTGCGGCCGTACGCCCCGAGCCCAGTGAAGACGGAGTGGACCGTGATCCCGCGCCGGGCGCACGCGCCGGCGACCGCCGCGGCCTGGTCGGCGAGCGGGGCGTCGGCGTCGAGGTCGACGAGGTCGAGGCTGTGCTGGACGAGATCGAGGCCGAGCGTCTCGGCGACGAGCTCGGCCCAGCGTTCCGGCTCGGGCCAACGCTTGACCGCGAAGCACGTGTTCACGCCCAGCAGGTACCGGACGCTCATCCGGCCGCCCATCCCTGCCGCACCGCCGTCGCCGCCCGCGTCGCCGCGTACCACGCGCGCCGCTCCGCGAGCCGCTCGGCCCCTCGGGACGGCTCGTACCGGCGCGCCGCGGCGAGCACCATGCCGACGGCGGACTCGGCCTCCTCGGCGAGGCCCGCCGCGGCCCCGGAGAGGAGCGCGGTCCCGATCGCCGCGGCGTCCGCCCGCAGCGCCAGCACCGGCCGTCCCAGGACGTCGGCCTTGATCTGCGAGAGCACGGCCAGCCGGCCGCCGCCGCCCGAAACGCGCAGCTCGTCGACCGGCGACCCGGCCGCCTGGAGGTAGGCGAGCACGACCTCGACCCCGAACGCGAGCCCCTCGAGCACCGCATACGCGAGCGCCGGGCGGTCGTGGCGGAGCGAGAGGCCGACGAACGCCCCGCGAAGCGCCGGGTCGTCGCGCTCGCCGTCGCCCAGGTAGGGCAGGAAGAGCGGCGCCGCGTCCCGGGGGTCGCCGCGCCACCGGGCGAGGCGGCGGACGAACCGCTCCGCATCCGCGCCCAGCGCGGCGTGGCCGCGGTATCCGAGCCGGCGCACCGCCCAGTCGATCGCCGCGCCGCTGGTGTTGATGCCCAGTTCGGTCGTGAACCGGCCGGGGACGACGTGGCTGTAGTGGGTCACGTCCAGGGCGGCGAGGGGTCGCACGACGGCGGAGTTGAGGCACGACGACGAGCCCGACATCTCGCTCACGGGCCCCGGATCGAGGACCCCCGCGCCGAACGCCACGCACTGGCTGTCGGCGGCGCCGATGACGACCGGGATGCCGGCGGGAAACCCGGTCTCCGCGGCCGCCGCGGCCGGGAGCTCGGCGGCGGTCTCCCACGGAGCGATGACCTCGGGGAACCGGTCAGGGTCCACGTCGAAGAGCGCGAAGAGGTCGTCCGCCCAGCGCCGCCGCTCGAGGTCGAAGAAGAGGGTGGCGTCGGCGTGGGTCTCGTCCGTGGCCTCGCGGCCGGTCAGCCGGCGAAGGACGACGTCGCGCGGCTGGAGGAAGCGACGAGCGGCGGCGTAGACGTCGGGGACGTGGCGGCGCAGCCAGAGCACCTTGGGGCCGATGTGAAACGCCTGTGCGACGTGGCCGGTGCGGGCGTGCATCGCCTCCGCGCCGACGCGGTCGCGCATCTCCGCCGCCTCGGCGACCGCGCGGTTGTCGCGGTAGAGCATGCCGGGGCCGGCCGGGCGGCCGTCGGCGCCGATCGGGGCGACCGTGGGGCACTGCCCGGTGAGGCCGATGCCCGCCACCCGGCCCGGTCGCGGCAGGCTGCGGGCCAGGCCCGCGAGCGACGCGATGGCCTGGGCCTCCCAGTCGGCCGGGTCCTGCTCGGCCCAGCCCGGCTGCGGCGCCCGGGTGCGGTACCGGCGGCGCGCCTCGGCCACGACCCGACCCGAGAGGTCGATGGCGGCGGCCCGCGCGCCGGTCGTGCCGGCGTCGACGGCGACGAGCAGCGGACCGCGGTCGCTCATCCGCGCACGAGCTGGTGCGCGCGCACCCTGTCGCCGTCCAGGACGAGGAGCGCGCCGTTCAGCGCGCCCGTGCCGTAGTCGCTTCCGGGGTTCACGGCCAGGGTGCGGCCGATCCGGCGGAACCCGGCCGACTCGTGCACGTGGCCGTGGAGGCTCGCCATGGGCTGGTGGCGCTCGATCGCGTCGCGGACTGCGGTGCTTCCCACGGCGCCCATCTTGACCTGCCCGGCAGCGGTCTGCACGGTGAGCTCCGCGTCGAGCACAGGCGCCTCGTCGAGGCCGCTCTGGTACGGCGGCACGTGCGCGTTCAGCACCGCCCGGCGCGGCTCCTCGACCTGGGCGAAGAGCGCATCGATGCGCGCCCCGAGCTCGTCCTCGGGGAGCTCGCGGTAGCTGTGCCACGGAGTGGGGTTCGAGTAGCCGAGCGAGACGAGCGTGTGGCCGTCGCCGAGGTCGAGGACGCGGTCATCGGCGTGCGCACCCCAGGAGGCGGCGTCGAGCAGCGGCCCGAGCTCGGGCGGGTCGTCGTTTCCGAGCATCCAGAACGCGGGCAGGCCGCGCGGCCGCAGGCGCTCGTCGGCCAGGTCGAGCCAGGCGGACAGACGGTCGCGCATGAGCCCGAGCAGGATCCCATCGATCGCCCCCTCCCGGCGGGCGCGATCGAGGTCGCCGGGCGCCGACCGCCACGGGTAGTAGCCGTTGTCGGCGATCAGACGCTCGATGCGGCGGAGCTCGTCGCCGTCGTCGAGGTCGTGGTGGCGGCCCCGAAACGCGAACCGGTAGCGGCCGTCGTCGTGGCGGACGATCGCCTGCACCGCCTTTCCGGCCACGTCGCCGCCGAGCACCATCACGTCCGGGCCGTACGCGGCACCCGCGTTCAGGAACTTGCGGAAGCACTGCTCCGAGCCGTGCACGTCCGTGGCGAAGTAGAGGCTGAGCTTCTGCGCCATCGGCGGCTAGCCCTGCGTGGGGGTCGAACGTCGTGACCAGGCACGTTGGACAAGCCGGTAGTCGATGACGGCGATGCCGAGCTGCTCGACGAGTTGGCCTGCCAGCGGCGATGTCAGAAACTCGTAGTCGGTGCGGCGCACGTGCCAGCCGCTGTCGATCGCCCGAGACGCCTGATCGGCCACACTCGGGTGCACCGCCCACTCGCTCAGACCTGCCGGCAGCTCGCGCAGCAACTGGGCGTAGCGGGCCGACTTGGCCTCGACGTCGAGCGAAAAGCTGTCCAGAAAGTCGTGGTCGATGACAGGCAGGCCCCGAAGCCGCAACCTCTGACGGGCCGGATCGAGCCAGACCCGCACGGCCAGGCCGTACTCCGCGGCCAGCCCCGTCGTCAGGTCGAGGATGTCGTCGCGCCCACCGTCGGCCAGGCAGTGGAAGTCCAGATGTGTCGGGGTGAGACCGGCATCGGCCACGGCGTTGATCTGGGTGCGGAACTCGAGTTCGACTTCGTCCAGCCGGGCACGGCCTAAAAGCGCCGAGCGCCCTACAGGGGTGGGCAGGAACAGGCGACCGTCGTCATCGAGCAGTGAGGGCACCTTGTGCCTCGGGGCGATCGGTCCCCAGGGATTGCGCTCCGTATCGCACACCAGCGTCAGGTGAATCCCGAACCGGACCTCCGGCCTTTCGCGCAGCAGGTCCATGGCGTGTCCCGCCGCGGGACATGGAACCATCAGGCTGCACGAGCTGGCGATCCCCTGCTCGATCGAGTCGATGACCGCCGTGTTGATGGCCTCGTCCATGCCGAAGTCGTCGCAGTTGACGATCAATACCCGGGAATCCGCAGGGAACCCGAGCAGCTCACTCGACAGCACTGGGGCACGACCTGACCCATTGGGTTCCGCCCACGTCATGAGACGGGGGCGCGATCGCGGGCGGCCGCCACCAGCTCGACCATCCGGGCTGCCCGGGCCGGATCGACGGGATTCCAGGTATCCCCGTCCACCTTCAGGCTCGTGCCCACGATCGCTCCGTCCACGACCGCCAGGATCGCCCCCACGGTGTCGTGGTCGACGCCCGTGTTTGCAAGCACCGGTGTGCACCGCACGGCCGCCTTGGCCTCGCGCAGGTCGCCCATGTCGGCGCCCACACCGGCGGCCTGCCCGCTGATGAGGAGCGCGTCGACGCCCATGTACTCGGCGCCGCGGGCGCGCTCGGCGACGCTGCGGCCGGCCACCGAGCGGCTGAACTCGGGCGTGATGTTGCAGAACGCGGCCACGTCGTCGGCGCCGATCATGTGCCGGTAGCCGGCGAACTCGCCGAAGTCGGGCGCGAGCAGCCCCATGTCGCTGTCGAAGACACCCATGAAGACCTCGCGCACGAACGCCGCGCCGGTGGCCCGTGCCACGGCGACGGCGGCCAGCGGATCCCACAGCAGGTCGACGCCGAACGGGAGTCGGATGTCGGGCCGCAGGCGGCCGATCGCGGCCGCGGTCGCCGCCGCCACCTCGACGCCGACGCGGGTCTGGTAAGGGAGGTCGTTCTCGTTGCAGAAGAGGAGGCCGTCGACGCCGGCGTCCTGGAGGACGGCGACGTCGCGCGCGAGCGCCTCGACCACGGCGTCCATGCCACCGGCGACGTCGTGCCGGGGCCGGCCGGGCAGCCCGTTCAGGTGGCACATCGCGATCAGCGGCATCTCGACGCCGAAGATCCGCCTCAGTGCGTCCATCAGGTTCCTCCCTCCGCTCTCGCGCCGTTGGCCGACGCCCGCGCCCGCCGGTCGGGAGCGCGCGGCGCCACCATCACGTTCACCCCGCGGGCTCGGAGCGCCTCCCGCTCCCCCGCCTCCGCCGTCTCGTCCGTCACGAGGGTGGTGATCGCCTCGATCGGCACGACCACGGCCGCGGCCACCGCGCCCAGCTTCGAGCCGTCGGCGACCGCCACGAGGGCGTCGCTGTGCTCGGTCATGAGCCGGTGCACCTCGGCGGTCTCGTCGTCGAGCTCGGTCATGCCGGCGCGGGCCGAGAGCCCGGCGGCGCTGAGGACGGCGACGTCGGCGTGGTAGCGGCGCACCGTCGCGGACGCGACCGGGCCCACGCAGCAGAGCTCATGCCGGCGGACGCCGCCGCCGAGGATGACGACCCGCCCCGGCCGCGTGCCCAGAAGGCTCGCCACGGGGAGCGAGTTGGTGATGATGGTGACGTCGTCGCGGGCCGGAAGGTAGAGCGCCAACTGCTCGGCCGTCGTCCCCGTGCCGATGAAGATCGTCGAGGCGCCGGCGACGAGGGGCGCCGCCGCCATCCCGATCAGGCGCTTCGCCGAGGCGCTCTGGAGGGCGCGGGCGTTGAAGGCGAGCTCGAGCGAGCGGGTGACGTGCGCGGTCGCGCCCCCGTACGTGCGGCGGAGGAAGCCGTCGCGCTCGAGCCGGGTGATGTCCCGGCGGATCGTCATCTCCGAGACGCCCAGGTCGTGTGCGAGCTCGCGGATGTGGATCGTCTGCTCCTCGGCGACCCGCTCGAGGATGCGATGGCGCCGGTCGACGGCCAGCATGGCCGTCACGGCCGGCCCCGATCAGGAGCCGACAGGCTGGGCTGTGAGATTTCGTGCGGGATGGTTGCCATCGGTGTTCGATCTTGTTATATACATCCTCCGCACACCACACCAGGGAGGATGCGATGAGCGAGGTCAGCGAGACGCCGCAGCAGCAGCTCTTCGTCCGCCGCAGCACCGGTCTCGTGCGCGAGGCGTCGGCGGTCGACGCCGCCATCTTCAACGCGGTCTTCTCGGCGCCGGTCGGCGCCACGCTCGCGTGGGGTGTCTTCTTCGCGCTCGCGGCGTTCCCGGGCAGCGACCTCGTCACGGCCACGCTGATCGCGTTCGTCCTGAACATCCCGGTGCTGATCATGATGTCCCTGCTCGCGGCAAGCATGCCGCGCACCGGCGGCGACTACGTCTGGGTGAGCCGCATCCTCTCGCCGCCGCTGGCGGTCGTCTCGAACTTCGGCGCCGCGTTCTCCGCGCTGATCGGGGCGACGTTCTGGGCCCGCTACTTCCCGGTGTTCGGCCTCGGCCCGATCCTGTCGACGCTCGGGGTCATCTTCGACAAGCCCGACCTCATCCGCTGGGGCAACGACTTTCAGACCCACAAGTGGTGGATCTTCTTCGGCGCCCTGGTCATGATCGCGCTCATGACCGCGATCCTGCTCGCCGGGACGCGGATGGTGTTCCGGTGGCAGAACACGTTCTGGGCGATCGCCTCCATCGGCACGTTCATCGCCTTCATCGTCTTCCTCGTCGGCAGCTCCTCGTCGCTGCAGGGACACTTCAACGACCTGGCGCACAAGTTCGGCGGTCAGGGCGACGTCTTCCACAAGATCGTCTCGGCCGCGCCGGCGACGTCGGCCCATCCCGGCACCTGGGACGCGACCGCACCGGCCATCTTCGTGATCATGACCTTCATGATGTGGAACTGGTGGAGCGCCTACCTGGCGGGCGAGCTCAAGAGCGCCGCCAACCGCAACCGCCAGCTCGGGATCATGTTCGGCGCCCTGGCCTGGGACGTGGTCTTCCTGATCATCGGCGTCCTGCTCATCTACAAGGTCGCCGGCTATTCCTTCATGGCGGGCGTGAACGCGGGCAGCGCGGACTACACGATCCCGACCGGGCCGTGGTACCACTTCATCGCCTCGCTCGTCTACAACAACGATGTCCTGACCATCCTGATCGTGGGCTCGTTCGCCTTCTGGAGCCTGCCGGCGATGGTCGGAAACACGTTCATGCCGGTGCGCACCGTCTTCGCGTGGGCGTTCGACCGGCTTCTGCCGGAGAAGTTCGCCGAGGTGAACGAGAGCACCCACTCGCCGGTGCCCGCGATCCTGCTCGTGATGGGCATCGTGACGGCGATGCTGCTGTGGAGCGTCGAGAAGACCACCTTCCAGACCTGGCTCGCGCTCGGCGTCCTCGCCGGGGTCGTGTGCGTCTGGATCGTGAGCATCGCCGCCTTCCTCTTCCCCGACCGGCGCCCGGACCTGTACGAGGCCTCGCCCGCGAACATCAGCGTCGGCGGCATTCCGCTCCTCAAGATCGTCGCGCCGCTCTCCTTCCTGGTGATGGCGTTCCTGGTCTACGACACGCTCAAGTACCCGGCGCTGGCGCTCTCGGGCGACTCGAGCCACCGCTGGTACGTCCCCGCCTTCATGCTGGGGACGGCGGCGTTCGGGCTCGTCGTCTACTACGGCGCCCGGTTCTGGCGGAAGGGCGCGGGCATCAACGTCGACCTGGTCTACCGGGAGCTGCCGCCCGACTGACTGATACCTGCGAGCTCGACCCGCGGTGACGAGCTGGTCAGGACGCCGGTTCGCGGCGTCACCGACCAGACGGCTGTGAGCTCGTCGGCGAGGGCGGCGACCAGCCTCTCGATGTCGGCCCGCGCGGAATCGTGCAGCGCCTCCGCCACGATCAGGACACGTGTCGTCTCCGCGCGAACGGCCGAGCGGGCGCTCTGCCGGTTCGTCCACCGCCGAGCATGCGCTCTGCCCGCGCTGTCGGCGAAGACCACCTCCCGGGGCTCGGGCTGCTCCACCGCGCCCGAGAAGGACTCGTACACCTCGGACCCGTCCGCGTACCGCACCTCGAGCCCCTCCGCGATCTTCGCCACGTCGAAGACGGCGACCGGAACGGCGTAGGCCATCGAGACGGCATTGCAGAGATCGATCAGCGGATGGATCCGCGGCACGGCGCCGTCCTTCCGCAGGCGGCGCAGGAGCGCCTCCGCGGCACAGCGGTACTGCGTCGGCTTGAGCCCCATCCTCGAGAAGGCTCGGCGCCATGCCCGGATCTCGGGCAGCTCGCCCTCCGGCTGAGTCGCGAGGCGCGACTCGGCGACGGCCGTGAACCTGGCCGCCGGAGCCCCGACGACAGCTTCGGAGCTGATGCCGTCCGCCCAGAGCACGCCCGGAACGAGGGCCGGGAAGTCGTGCCAGATCTCGCGATCGTGCTGGAAGTACACCGCCGTTCACGCTAGCCGAGCTTGACATCCGAAACCGGTAAGAGTACGCTTACGCGTTAGTAATGGCTTACGCGACCACCGGATGGACGGCGCTCGGGGATCCGACGAGGCGCGCGATCTTCGAGCGCCTGGTCGAGGGGCCGCTCGCCGTGGGTGAGCTCGCGGCGACGCTTCCCGTCAGCCGCCCGGCGGTGTCGCAGCACCTCAAGGTGCTGAAGGAGGCGGGGCTCGTGGTCGACCGGCAGTCCGGCAAACACCGCATCTACCGGGTCGACCCGGACGGCCTCGCGACGCTCCGCGCCGACCTCGAACGGTTCTGGAGCAGAACCCTCACCGCGTACAAGACGGTCGTCGAGCAACCAGCGAAGGAGGAATGAATGACCACCCAGACCGACACCACGACCGTGCGCACGTCGATCGTCGTCGAGGCCGCGATCGAGCGCGCCTTCCACGTCTTCACCGAGGACTTCGGCAGCTTCAAGCCGCCCGAGCACAACCTGCTCGAGGCCGAGATCGCCGAGACGGTGTTCGAGCCGCGTGCCGGCGGCCACCTGTACGAGCGCGGCGTCGACGGCAGCGAGTGCCGGTGGGCGCGCGTCCTCGCCTACGAGCCGCCACATCGGGTGCTGCTCAGCTGGGACATCAGCCCCCGCTGGCAGCTCGAGACCGACCATGAGGCGACGAGCGAGTGGGAGGTGCGCTTCGTCGCCGAGACGCCGGAGCGCACTCGGGTCGAGCTCGAGCACCGCCACCTCGACCGCCACGGCGAGGGCTGGGAGGGCATGCGCGAGGGCGTCGCCGGGAACGACGGATGGCCGCTCTACCTGGAGCGCTATGCCCGCAGGCTCGCCGAGGAGCCGTGACGCCGCGAGTCAGCTGCCCGGCGACGTAACCCGGTAACGAATGTGGGTGACGCCCGGCGCCTCGACGGCCCGCACCTGCTCGAGCCCGATGTCCACATCGGCCGGGCCGTCGAAGAGCCGGACGCCGCCGCCGAGGAGAAGCGGAACGAGGGAGATCTCGAGCTCGTCCAGGAGGCTCGCCGCGAGGTACTGCCGGGCGACGCCGGCGCCTCCGCCCAGGAGCACGTCCTTGCCGCCGGCCGCGTCCTGCGCCTGGGCCAGTGCGGAACCGATCCCGTCGGTGACGAAATGGAAGGTCGTCCGGCCCATCTCGAGCGGCGGGCGGGCATGGTGGGTGAGGACGAAGACCGGGTGGTGGAAGGGCGGATCGTCCCCCCACCAGCCTCGCCACGGGTCGTCGCCCCACGGCCCGGGCCCGCCGCCGAACATGTTCCGTCCCATGATGGTCGCCCCCGCGTTCGCCCACCACTCCTCGACGACCGGGGTCGAGGCGTTCACCTCGCCGCTGCCCTCCTCGCCGTGCATCCCCTGGAACACCGCGAGCGAGGTGAGCCAGCGGTGAAGGTTCTCGCCGCCGATGCCGAGCGGGTGCTGCTCGCTCTGGTTTGGCCCCGCCACGTATCCGTCCAGCGACATCGTGATCGTGAACCTGAACATGCTCAGTCCCCCTCTCCGTTTCGCGTCCGGGTCGACACTATACTTAAGTGAATGCTTTACCAATGCCGTACCCGCGATCGGGCCGACCGCGTGTTCCGGGCGCTCGCCGACCCCCACCGGCGCGCGATCGTCGAGCGGCTGAGCCGCGGCCCCGCCTCCGTCACCGAGCTCGCCCAGCCGCTGCCGATGTCGCTTCCGGCCGTGACGCAGCACCTCCAGGTGCTGGAGCGAAGCGGGCTCGTCCGCTCGAGCAAGGTGGGACGGGTGCGGACGTGCCGCATGGAGCCCGACGCGCTGCGCCCGGTCGAGCGCTGGATCGGCGACCGGCGCTCGAGCTGGGAGCGCCGCCTCGACCGCCTGGGCGGCTACCTGTCCGAGGAGGGTCGACCGTGAGCGGCCGGTCGGTCGAGCACGCGACGTTCGTCGTCGAGCGGGCCTACCCGGCGCCGCCCGACCGCGTCTTCGCGGCCTGGGCGGAGCCGGAGGCGAAGGCGCGCTGGTTCGGGAGCCCGGACGACCACCTCGAGCTCGACTTCCGGGTCGGCGGGCGCGAGCTCGGCCGCGGCTCGGGGCCGGACGGGAACGTCTACACCTACCGGGCGCTCTACCAGGACATCATCGTGGGCGAGCGCATCGTCTACACCTATGACATGCTCCTCGGCGAGGCGCGGATCTCGGTGTCCGTCGTCACGGTGGAGTTCCGGCCGGACGGAGGCGGCACGCGCCTCGTCCTCACGGAGCAGGGCGTCTTCCTGGACGGCCACGACTCCCCGGCGCTGCGCGAGCACGGGACGGGCGCGCTGCTCGACGCGCTTGGGACCGAGCTCGGCGCCCAACGCTGAACGACGGGGCTGTCAGGGAAGGACGCCCAGCTCGTCGAGCGAGGCGTCAAGCTCTGCGGGGTCGCGGTAGACGCGGAACGCTCCAGCGCGCGTGAGCTCGTCCTCGCCGTAGCCGCCGCTCAGGACGCCCACGCTCAGCATCCCGGCGCGGCGGGCCGCGAGCAGGTCCCATACCGCGTCGCCGACGACGTAGCTGCGGTCGGCAGGAACGCCGAGCCGCTCCGCACAGGCCATGAAGAGGTCCGGTTCGGGCTTTGCCCGCTGGACATCCCCCCGCTCCACGACCACCGTCTCCGGCGGCACCTCGAGCGCCTCGAGCGAGGCGTCGATCTCGGGCCGCCGGCCGGACGTTGCGACCCCGTGGGGGATGCCCATCTCGCGCAACGTGCGGAGCAGGTCGACCGCGCCCGGGAGCGGCCGGCGGCCGGGCATGAGCATGCGGAAGATCTCCCCGTGGCGGCGCTGCAGCTGCTCCGCCTCGTCCGGCTCGAGCGGCCGGCCCACCTCGCGCGCGACCGCCCGGGTGAACAGCCCGCCGCTCATTCCGATCCTGCGATGGATCCGCCATCCGTCGATCGGCATCCCCGCCTCCGCAAGCGCGCGCTGCCAGGCGAAGACGTGGGGGTAGACGGTGTCGACCAGCGTGCCGTCGAGGTCGAAGATCAGGGCCTGCATGGCGTGCGCACCCTATCGGTGCAGCCCGGCCGGCCCGAAGGCATCATTCACGTCATGCGTAGCTCGACGACGGCGGGATCTGCCACGACGCCCCGGCTCCCGGCTGCGCTCGCGCTCGGCGCGGTGCATCTGGTCGTCTCGAACCTCGACCGCTCGATCGCGTGGTACGAGCGCTCCCTCGGCCTCGCCCTCCACGATCGAAGCGCGGACGAGGCGGCACTCGGCGACGGCTCCGAACCGGTCGTCGTGCTCCACCGGGATCACGACGCGCGGTCGCCGGGCCGCCATGCCGGCCTCTATCACTACGCCCTCCTCTATCCGGACCGGCGTAGCCTGGCACTCGCCGCCGCGCGCCTGGCCGAGACCCAGACGCCCATCTCCGGCGCGTCCGACCACGGCACCCACGAGGCGATCTACCTGGACGACGCCGAGGGCAACGGCATCGAGCTCGCCGCCGACCGGCCGCGAGAGCGCTGGCCGCAGGGCCTCGGCTACGCCGGCGGCCCCGCCCCGCTCGACCTCCGGTCGCTCCTGGCCGACGCCGCCGGGGAGGCGCCGGGCCCGGCCGGCGCGGGGCTCCGCGTCGGGCACATGCACCTGCACGTGGGCGACATCGACCAGGCGCTCGGGTTCTACCGCGACCTCATCGGCTTCGAAGAGCAGGCGAACCTGGGCTCGGCGGCGTTCGTCTCGGCCGGCGGCTACCACCACCACCTGGGCGTGAACATCTGGCGCGGCCGCGGTGTCGGGCCGGCCCCGCCGCACACGATCGGCCTCCGCCACTGGACCGTGCTGCTCCCCGACGCCGCCGCAGTCGCCGCGGTGCGTGCCCGTGTGGAGGCGGCCGGGGTTCCCAGAGACGCAGCCGGAGACGGGTTTCTCGTGCGCGACCCGTGGGCGAACGCGGTCGTCTTCCGGTCAGGCTGAGGCAGAGGCTCGCGGCGCCGGCGGCGCTACCCGCGTCGCGCGCCTCAGCGGATGACGGCGAGCACGGCCGCCACGACGAGGAGGGCGGCGAGCGCCAGGTTAACGGCGCGGGCCCGCTGCGGGTCGCGGAGGAGCGGGCCGAGCGACGCGCCGGCCGCGAGCCAGGTGCTGTTGATGACGACGATCATGACGAGGAGGACGGCCACCTTCGCCGCGGCGTCGACGGTCGCGTTGCCGGCCAACCGCGCGCTCGCGAAGACGGCCGCGATCGCGACCCAGGCCTTCGGGTTGGCGACGCCGAGGACGGTGCCGCCGACCACGCCGGGGCTGCCCGCCCGCGCCGTCCCATCCGAGAGCGGCGGAGCGGTGGCGATGTGGTAGGCGAGCCAGAGGATGTAGACCGCGGCGGCAACGATGAGCACAGGCCGCACCGCGGGAATGGCGAGCAGGGTCGCCGTCACGCCCGCCGCGACCGCGATCAGGACGGCGGAGGTGCCGGCGATGATCCCGACCAGATAGCCGGCTGAGCGGCGAACGCCGTAGGTCGATCCCGCGGCGGTCAGGCTGATCGTGGCCGGGCCCGGGGTGCCCATGATGGCAAGGGAGGTGACGAGCAGGGTCCCGAGGGCATCCCAGCGGACGGCGGCAATGTACGGTGGGGGCATGCACGAGACGCTACGCGGCCTCGACCGCGATCGTCTTGAACGATCGTGCGCGGATCCGGCCGAGTCCATTCATCTCGGAGCGGGCGCGCCGGGGCTCGAGCGCGCGGAGGTGCGCTTCACGACCAGCGCCTACTCCCCGCACCGGCACGACACCTACGCGATCGGCGTCACGACCGCGGGCGTCCAGACCTTCCGGTACCGGGGAGAACGGCGCATCTGCCTGCCCGGTCAGGTACACGTCCTTCACCCCGACGAGACGCACGACGGCGGCCCGGCCACCGACGCCGGCTTCGCGTATCGGATCGTCTACGTCGAGCCGGAGCTCGTCCGCCGGGCGCTCGGCGGGCGTCCGCTGCCGTTTGTCGCCAAGCCCGCGCACGAGCGAACAACCGCAACTCGCGAGATCGAGCGGCTCCTGGCCGACGTCGACGAGCCGATCGGCGACCTTGCCCGAGACGAGGCCGCCGCCGCAATCGCCGATGCCCTCGTGGCGCTCGCCGGCGGACAGCCTGTGCCGGACGTGGGTCCGATCGACTTCGCCGCGGTCGAGTGCGTGGGGCAGTACCTCGCGGCGCATGCCCGAGAGCAGACGCCGGCGGCGGCGCTCGAGCGGATCGCCGGCATGGACAGGTTCACCCTCGCCCGGCATTTCCGCCGTGCATACGGCACGAGCCCCGACCGCTACCGCACCATGCGCCGGCTCGCGCTCGCCCGGAAGGCGATCGAGGCCGGCACCCCGCTCGCCGCCGCGGCGGCGGAGGCAGGCTTCTCCGACCAGAGCCACATGAGCCGGCAGTTCAGGCGGGCCTACGGGCTGACGCCGGGGCGATGGGCGAAGAGCGTCGTCGCGGCCGCGGGCTGACCTCAGACTGCGAGGAGGTATGCCGCCAGCCGTTCGGGCTGCGAGAGGGCGATCAGGTGCCCACCCGGCAGGACGTCAACCTCGACCCCGAGCCGCTCGCGGGCCAGCCGCCGCTGGAATGCCAGCGGAAAGAAACGGTCGTCCGCCCCGGCCACGACCTGGATCGGCACCGGCGCCCAACCGTCGAAGTCGCAGACCGAGGCGAACGCCGCATCGGCCTCGGGGCGCTGGTGCGACTCGCCGGCCGCCGCCACCTCGGGCGGCAGGTCGTGAAGGAAGTACACCGTGACGTCGAACGACCGCTCGTAGCCACGCTCCTCGGCGGCCGCCTCTCGCGCCTGGATCGCCCCGGTGTTGTCCCACCAGGCGCCGGGGGTCTCGCCGGGCGCGGGGATCATCGCGTTCACGAGGACGATCGCCCGGACGGGAGCGCGCGCCGCGACGAGCGGTGCCGTGAACGCGCCGAGGGACTGGGCGGCGAGGACGACGTCGTCGCGGCCTCCGACTGCGTCGACGCCCAGGCGGGCGTATTCGGGCAGGCCGGCGGACTGGTCGTCCCCCGGCAGGTCGACGGCGATCGCCTGATGCCCGGCCGCCTCGAGCAGCGGCACGACCCGGTGCCAGTACCAAGCGACGCCGCCCGCCCCCGGGATCAGGACGAACGCGCTCACCGCGTCCGGCTCGTGAGGAGGCGGTAGCCGAGGTCGAGCTCGTCGAGGTCGAGGAGAGCGTGGTTGCGCTCGTGCCAGACGCCCGCGTGGAGGTCGTCGCGCAGCGCCGCCACGGCGCGATCGACGGGCGGGCCAAGCTGCGCCAGGTTCGACGCCCCCGGGCGGACGGCGGGGTCGAGGTACGCCTGCGGGCGCCGCCAGTAGGCGCCGAAGAACCCGTCATGACAGTCGTGCGGGATGGGGACGACCGTGACGTCGGCGCCGCCCATCCATTCGCGGACGCGGTCGATCGGGGGCATCCTGTCCCGGTCGAAGACCGCGTTCTCAGGCAGGTAGTCGCGCACGAACCAGAACCGGTCGGCGAAGTCCGGATCCCACGTGAGGATGACGACCCGGCGCGCAACCCGGCGCATCTCGCGCACGCCCAGCTCGGGGTCGCGCCAGTGGTGGGTCGTGAGGACGGCGAGCGCCGCGTCGCAGGCGCCGGCGGCACGCGGGATGCTCTCGGCCGTCGCCCGGACGGCCGGCGCGCTTCCGGACGGCCGCTGCGAGATCATCGCTTCCGACGGCTCGACCGCGAGGACCGTCGCAGGCGGCTCATACGATCCCGTGCCGGCGCCGACGTTTACCACCGAGCCGACGTCGCCCAGCGCGGCCCAGATCGTCGCCTGGATGCGAGGGTCGGCGCGCCGCGTCGCCGCATAGGTGCGCCCGATCTCGTCGTAGACCGCGCCGGCAGTGTGGCGGGCCGTCATGTCGGCGAGGATGCCGGCGGGATACCGGCGGCGAGGGCGGGCCATCGTCCGCCCTATCCCTGCTCGGCGACTACCCGGCGCCAGGACTACCCGGCCGGCGCAGGTTGCGGATCCTGGTCGCCCCCGCCTCCACGGCTGTCGATCGTGCCCTCGAGGCCGGAACGGGCGAGAAAGGTCGACAAGAAAGAGGTTCCGCCGGCGATGATAAGCGTCTTGGTGTCGCTGGTCTGCGACCACGTGCTCAAGGTCGTCAGGGCACCGGTGATCACCCCAACGAGCAAGCCGCGAACCAGGGCAACCTTGAATTGCAGGTGAACAAGCCACCGTCTCCCTTCATATCGGGATGGAATCAACGTTCGCGGCCATCCCGCCTGATGGATCATGCCTTCGCCGGGCTGCGTCTTCCCAGACGCCGGGGCAGTGCATAAATCCAGCCGGACTCATCTCATGCACGCAATCGTAATAGGGGCGCGCCAACGCCGTCGTGCCATGAGATGAGCCCGTCCGCCGTTTCCGTTCACCGATTCTTCTCCAACCCAAGCGGGATCGGCCGCCTACGATGATGGGGGTGCCGGCCGACGATCGGAAGCTCGTGCTCACGGTGAGTGCCCTGTCCGTGATTGCGCGGTCCAGCATGGGCGAGGCATACGACCTCGCCGACGATGCACTCGACAACCTCGACGCAATCGCCGGGCTCGGCCTCGCGGAACCAACGACGGACCAGAGACAGGCGCGTGCGCGAGCGCTCGCACGCCTCGAGGCGGTGGTCGCCGATCTCGAGGACATCACTGACGACCTGGGACTCCGACGGGGACGTGACTACGGAGCACGAGCGACGGAGGACAGGCACGCCTCGCCCACACCCTGGCGTGACGGCGAGGCGCGCTTGAAGCCCCGGTAGGTCAGCCAGTGGATGGAACGCTCGTCGCAGTGATCGCGCTGGCGCTCTTCTTCAGCTTCACAAACGGCTTCCACGATACCGCCAACGCGATCGCGACCAGCGTCTCCACACGAGCGCTGGCGCCGCGCTGGGCCGTGCTGCTCGCCTCGGTCCTGAACTTCGTCGGCGCGCTGGTCTCGATCAAGGTGGCCGCGACGGTGGCCACGGGGATCATCGACCCCTCCGCGGTCACGCTGAACGTCCTGATGGCCGGCATCGTGGGCGCGATTGTCTGGAACCTGACGTCCTGGTACCTGGGCCTGCCGACCAGCTCGAGCCATGCCCTGATCGGCGGCGTGGCCGGCTCGGTCCTGGCTGCCAGCGGTCTCGATGCGATCCAGTGGCACGGCATGGTCAAGAAGGTTCTCATCCCGGGCCTGGTGTCTCCGCTGGCCGGCTTGGTGGTGGCGGTCGCGATCCTGGTCGCGGTCTTCTGGGCGTTTCGCGGTGTCGCCCCGGGAGTCGTGAACCGGATCTTCCGCCGCCTGCAGTTCATCAGCGCCGGATTCGTCGCCTTCACCCACGGAACCAACGATGCGCAGAAGACCATGGGTGTGATGGCCCTGGCGCTAATCGCCGCCAACCCCGGGAGGTCGTTCTCGGTGCCGCTTTGGGTGAAGGTCAGCGCGGCGCTGGTGATGGCAGCGGGTACCTATGTGGGCGGCTGGCGAATCATCCATACGCTCGGCCGGCGCATTGTCAAGCTCGAACCCGCGCAGGGGTTTGCCGCCGAACTCTCGACCGCCGGCGTGCTGTATGTGACCGGCACGGTCGGGTTTCCGGTGTCGACGACGCACACCATCAGCGGCTCCGTTATGGGCGCCGGGGCGACCACGCGGTTCTCGGCGGTCAGGTGGGGGATCGCCGGTGACATCGTCGTCGCCTGGATTATCACGGTCCCATGCGCGGCGGTGGTGGCAGCGGCGTTGGAGCGGCTCACGAGCGTGTCCGGTGGCACGCCGCTTGTGGCGGCCATCGCCGTCGCCACGGCGATCCTCACCATCGGCAGCCGACTCCCCGGCCTTCCGGCCAGATCGAGCACGCCAACGCCGGCGGCCGACTGATGCCACTGGGCCCGACTCGACGGCACGCCTCACTTCGGCGCATTGCCGTCGCGACGGTCGTGCTCCTTGCCGCCTGGATCGTCATCGGCACTGGGCTTGGTGCCCTCGCACGCGCGCACACCTCGACGGCGGCCTACGCCGTGCTGATCGGCCTAGCGGCGGCGGCACTCGGCGCCATCACCTGGCTCCGCAGCCCCTGACATCGGAACGAACGCCGCGCCCGATCGCTCAGCCCGCGACGATCAGCTCCCCGGCTGGTGTCGTGCGGGCGAGTCTGACGGGCCCCGCGATCCGGTGGCCGCCCAGCTCGACGTTGGCGGCGGGGCCCAGCACGCAGACGAGGACCCACGATCCGTCGCTGCATCGCAGATGCACCTGACGACCTCGGACCTCGACGTGCTCGATGCTGACGAAGCCGGTCTCGGGGCCCGAGAGGGCGATCTCGGACACGAACACGCCGGCGCCGGCTGACGGTAGACGGCCGCGCAGCAGAGGCGCCGCGGCCTGCGCTCCGAACGGGTTGGTTTCTACGCGGAACTCGACGTCGCAGGACTCGAAGCCGTACAGTGCGCGAGCCGCACTCCGGAGCTCCAACGTCGCGACGGCCGCGCACGTCGGCTCGACAACGCACACCGGTCGTTCGCCGCCGGCGAGCGCATAGCCGCCGTCTTCCACGACCGACCCGGGCGGCCCGGCCACGTGGTGCACCCGCACCTCCACGACGCCTATCCCCACCGAGGTCGTCTCGATGCGCTCCGCCCAGGACGGCGCCCGAGTTCGCCGGCGGCGGATGGACCGCCGCCAGCCAGCCCTCCGACCATCCCACTCCAGCGGGTAGTGCACGGAAGACGCGAAGCGATCGGCGATCGCGATCAGATGGAACCTTGCGCGCGTCGAGCTGGTGCCGTCAGGCCGCCGCAGCGTGATCTGAGCGTCGCATCCAGCCTCGCCACCCGACTCGCTGACGTTGGGGCTCGTGTGAGTCGAATAGCTCAGCTTGCGATACCAGGCGGCGGAGCCGCCTGCGCGGAACGGGAAGTGGTCACTGCGGTGGCTGGCGATGCGGACGATGCCGTCGGCCCGGCTGCCGATGGCCAGGAACCCCGGGGCCGCCAGCGCTCGGACAAAGTCGCCGCGCTCGACCGGCAACGGCCGCTCCACCGCGGTCCACAGAGGGTGCGCGGGAGCCGCGGCCAGCGAGACAAACGCCTTGCATGCCCAGTACGGTGACGCCGGCCCGGAGTAGGCCTGGGCCAGCGGCGAGAACGGGCCGTGCCAGCCCAGCGTCAGCACCCCGTCTGTGATCGCGCCCCGGTCCACGAAGTGACGAAGCGCGCCGCTTCCTGTCCGCCGCACCAGCCCGGGATCGAGCCCCGAAACGCCCTCCACCGCACCCGCGTTCAGTGCCGCGCATGCGGCGAACCGGTAGACCAGCGAGCGTCCGTGCAGAAGCGGTGCGCCGTCTGCAGCGAACAGGTGCGAATAGCCGTCGGCGAAGTGCCTAAGGCGGGATCGCAGCACCTGCCACCTGTCGCCGTCGACCCGCTCGCCGCAGATTCGCCTCCAGGCGACGGCGTAGAAATGCATTGCCCACGAGTTGTAGTGGTCGAAGTTGTGATCAGTCCCATCGGTGTACCAGCCGTGTCCGCGGTAGAGCGCATCCAGCCGCTCGAACACCTCCTCCACGCCCTGTCCTTGGTCGTCGCCGATCGACTCCAGGAAGCTCGAGATGACGATCCGGAACATCAGCCAGTTATTGGCCGGCGGGGTCTGCGCCGCCGAGGATCCGAGCCAGGCCGCCACCTGCTGGCGGACGCGATCCTCGAGCTGGTCCCAGATCCACGGTCGGGTCTCCGAGAGCGCGATGGCGACCGATGTGGCCTCCACGAGGTGCTTCGCGGAATCCCTCCCGGTCGGCCACCGGGAGCGACGGGTGCCGCTGCCGGCGTCAAGCCCAGACACGTAGCGGTCGACGAAGGCCAGCGGGTCGTCGCCGTATGCCCCTCGCAGCCGGTAGGCCGCAAGCAGGAATGTGCGAGCGAATCCCTCCAGCCCGTCGAAGCGGCGGCCGTGGGCCCCGGCTCGCGCGCCCGGAATGTGGATGTAGGCCCCATCCGGTGTCGCGTGCCGGGCCGCGCCCACCAGCAGGTGGTCGGCGATGTGCTCCCAGTGCGCCCGAGTCCAGCCGGTATGCGGCGACACCGCTCGATCCTCATCTGGCAACATGCCGAGTCGCGACACGGGGCCTCGGTCGACGTCCATACGAAGACCCTATCGGTCGTTACGAGGGCCCACGCTCGGGGAATGACCATCCTAAGCTTCCCCGGTCGCCAGGGCGGATGTACGGTGGGGACGTGACAGGGCGCCGCGGACGCTTGCCCGACTTCCTGGTGGTGGGCACCATGAAGGGCGGCACGAGCAGCCTTCACCACTATCTGAAGGCCGAGCCGGCCGTCTTCATGCCGGCGGTCAAGGAACTCAACTTCTTCGTCGACGACTACCGCGGCCCCGTGCGGCTCTACCCACCGGAGGTCTCGAACTGGAGTCGAGGGGTGGACTGGTACCGGTCGTGGTTCGCGGACGCCAAGCCCGGACAGCTGGCCGGCGAGGTGTCGCCGAACTACGCCAAGGCGCCGGAGTACCCAGGCACTCCGCAGCGGATCGCCGCGCTGATCCCGCACGCCCGGCTGGTGTTCGTCGCCCGGGACCCGGTCGAGCGCGTTCGCTCGCACTACCTGCACGACGTGGCGGTCGGCCGCGAGCGCCGACCCATCGCCGAGGCCCTGCGAACCGATCCCCGCTACATCTCCACCAGCCGCTACGGCGTGCAGCTGACCGGATACCTGGAGCACTTCCCGCACGAGCAGCTCCTAGTCATCCTGTCCGAGGACCTGCGCGACGCGCGTGCGGCGACGCTGGGTCGGGTGCTCGAGCACCTGGGGGTCACCGCGGCGCAGGCGCCGCACGACGTCCAGTTCGAGGCCCACTCGAGCGCCGGCAAGCGCCGGCCCTCCCGGGCGGCGGTGCGGCTGGGGCGGCTGCCGGGACGACGGCTGGTCCCGCGGCGTCTGCGTCGCTCCGTGCGCGGATTCACCACCCGACCGATCGAGCCGGGCCAGGCCGCCATCGACGGCGAGCTGAGGGCATGGCTACTCGACCAGCTTTCGGCCGACATCGACGTGCTCCGCGGGATCGTGGGCCCGCGCATCGACCGCTGGCCGTCCGCAGCCTCGTCGCCCTGACGGACGGCGCCGCCACACGAGTCCGAATTTATGCAGCGGCGAACGTTTCGTGCCGTGGCCGTTCAGGGTGGACCTCAGCACCCGCGGCGGAGGCGAGACCGCGCTCTCGCCGACGCGCGATGACGGTCCGCCTCATCCGGAGGGAGGGGGCCGGTGGGGGAACCATCGGTTCCCCACGTTAAGATCCGCAGACACCTGTGACCAACTCGTGCGCCCAAGCGGTCCGTGGGCGTCCTCGCGAGGAAGGACCGGGAGATGACCCCCAAAACCCCACGCGACGCTCCTGCGTTCGTCCACAGAGCCAGCATGCGCCGCCGGTGCGCTACAGCGCTGGCACTGGCCACGACGGCAATCGGTGGCCTGGCCACGGCCCCACCCGCATCCGCACTCACGGCGTCGCTGGCGCGCTTGCCCATCCGGACCGGCCCGATCGGCCTCTTCACCGGGCTCCAGGGCGGGAAGGCACCGAGCCACCGGCAGCTTCGGCGGATCGCCCATTCGTCGTCGGTGGTCATCGTCACGCCGGCCGGCGCCGTCACGTTCGGCCCCAGACTGAAAGCCGCCAACCCGGCGATCGTGCTCCTGGTATACGAGAACGGCGGCTACTCCGTGCCAACCGACCCCAGTGGCATGCCGGAGTCATGGTTCCTGCACGACGCGTCGGGCAATCGTATCCAGTCCGCGGCAAATCCACAGAACGAGCTCATGAACCCGCGCTCGACCGCGGCCTTCCGGCCAGGCGGCGTCACGTACCGCGGCTGGGCCGACTACGTCACCCGAGTGTGCCGGCGAGACCAGACCCGGCTCACCTCTGGATGCTTCCTCGACGCGCTGGGGCCAGGCCCGCTACACAAACCCCGCAACCTGCATGGGGGCGTGCCGATCGACCCGAAGAGCGGCGCTCCGTTCACGTATCGCAGCTACATGACGATGCAGGCCAACTACGCGGCGCACGTCCAGGCCCGGATCCGCCGCACCCTGGTCGCGAATGCGTTCTCCAGCGGAAACGCGTACTTCACTCGCTCAACGCGCCTGATCGACCGGGTGGGCAATGTGGCTGGAGAGGCCGAGGTGTGGATGATCGCGGGCACCTGGCAGCAGAACGTGCAGATGCTGATCGACAACGCGCGTTCCGGCAGCGGATGCCTGGTCAACTTCAACGCCAAGCCAACCCGGCTGAAACATCAGCGCCAGTACATCACCGCATCCTTCCTGATCGGGCGCGGCAAGCACCAGTACCTGCAGTTCTCCGACCCAGCCCACAAGAGCTTCGAGGAGCTGTCGCCCCTGTACAAGATGCGCATCGGGAGGCCACTGCGCCACCACGCACGGCTCGGGCGGTATTTCCACCACGGCGTCTACCGGCGCCGCTTCCGGAACGGCATCGCCGTCGCCAACCCCGGTTCGCACGCCGTCAAGTTCAGACTCGGCGGCCGCTATAAGAACGTGAGCGGCAGGCTGATGACCTCCGTGACGCTCGCGCCTCGGTCAGGCATCGTGCTCGTGCGCGCCTGATTCACTTTTCAGCGCATCCACTCGGTATCCCAGATCGCCGGCCGGCACTAGCCCGCGAAAGTTCACCACTTATTATCTGTTCACCACTTTTTATCTGATTTTTGATAACCCGTCGTCCGCCTGCTCTTGCGCAGGCGGGCACCCCCACCTATCGTCATATGGGACTCGGGGGCACGGTTCTTTTGGCGGCGCCAACCCTCGCCGAGTCGTGTAGCAACCGAGGAGGCAACTTGGACAGCGTCGTCGACCTATCGGCCGCTCGGCGGCACATTCCAATCGAGTGTGCCTCGCCATATCTGAAGAGCATCGGCGTCGAGCGGCTTCCTCCGTTGACCAGCCCGTTCGATCCTGGCTACGACCCGGCCACGTTGGAGTCGCACTTGGGCCAAAGCGCCCACCTGATGGCCAGCCTGAAGATCTCCATGTCCTGTTGGATGATCGCGAGCGAGCGTGCCACCCGAGCCAAGATCGCGGCTGCCCGAGTTGCCGGGGTGCCGGCCGTGGCAGGCGGCGGGCCGTTCGAGATCGCTGTCGCTCAGGGCGCACTCGAGCCCTATCTCGACCTCTGTGCAGAGATGGGCTTCGACCGCATCGAATGTGCAAGCGGGTTCACCACCATGCCCGTGCCGGCCGCCCGAGCGGTGCGGATGGCGCATGAACGCGGGCTCGGCGTGCAGTTCGAGCTGGGCCGAAAGCACGAGGACGCGTTCACCCGGGAGGAGGTCGAGCGGCTGGTGGCCGAGGGCACCGAGTGGCTCGAGGCGGGCGCGGAACGAGTTGTGGTCGAGGCTCGCGAGAGCGCCGCCAACGTTGGCCTCTTCGCATCCTCCGGCGAGCTGGACGCCGGACTCGCGGAGCGCCTGGCCGGGGCGTTCGGGCTCGATCGCGCGATCTTCGAGGCGCCCACCAAGCCGAGCCAGTTCGCGCTTCTCGACCTTCTGGGCAGTCGCGTGCAGTTGTGCAACGTGCGCCTGGAGGAGGTTCTGCGTGTGGAGATCTACCGCCGCGGCCTGCACTCCGACTCCTTCCTGGTGGAGAAGCTCCGCCCGGAGCGGCCGGCTGTCGACGGCGCCCCAGGAGCGGCGTGAGCGCGCGCTCCGTCGCGATCGAGTGCTTTTCAGAGGGCTTCGTTCGCCACCGGCCCGACCACAGCGTGGTCGCGATCGACGTCATCCGAGCCACCACCACAGCGATCACGGCCGTTGCGCTGGGCCGCCGCTGTTACCCGGTGGCGTCTCTGGAGGCAGCCGAGGAGCTTCGCCGGAGGCTATCCGATCCGCTGCTGGCTGGGGAGCTGGGCGGCAACATGCCGTTCGCCTTCGACGTCCAGAACAGCCCGGCTGAGCTCGTCTCGCGAAAGGACACACACCGCCCCCTTGTGCTCCTGTCCTCAAACGGCACCCAGCTGATGGCGCACGCTGCGGCCGGCTACCGGCAGGCGTTCGTGGCCTGCCTCCGTACCGTGGCAGCCCAGGCCGAGGCGCTGCGCGAGCACCGCCGCGTGCTGATCCTGGGCGCGGGCACGCGTGGCCAGTTCCGCGAGGAGGACCAGCTGTGTGCCGCCTGGATCGCCGAGCGGCTGCTAGCAAGCGGTCACACCGCGGCCGACGCTCGGA
>DASQXS010000011.1:0-3896 GCA_035639615.1 Gaiellales bacterium
GAGGACGCCGAGGTGGCGAAGAAGGCCGGCCGCACCCTCGCGGCCTTCTACATCCCGTCAATGCCGCCCGCGCTTCTAGTGCGCCACGACATCGACCCGGCCGAGGTCGCGCCGATCAGCCGCGCGTTCGCCGAGGGAGATGTGCGCGGGGCGCTCGAGGCGACGCCGGGTGACATCGCCGACCGATTGATGGTGGCCGGGACGCCGGAGAGCTGGGCGCGGTGGCTGAACGATGTCTATGGCCCCGCCGGGCTTGAGCACGCCCTGGTCTCCTTCACCGATCCGTTCACGCTCCGGTCTTGGGCCGAGGTCGAGGTTCCCGGCCTGCCTACCCTGCTCGAGCAAGTCCGCCTGCTCGGCGAGCAAGTCCTCCCCGCGCTCAGTTGAGCCACCCTGTTTCGTCGGCCGCCGATCCTCCCGATGAGTGCGACATCGTCGTAGTGGGAGCCGGCATCGTCGGGCTGGCGACTGCGCGCGAGCTGGCGCTGCGTCACGACGGTCTCCGGGTCTGCGTCCTGGAGCGAGAGCCAGCCATCGCCTCCCACCAGACCGGTCGCACGAGCGGCGTCATCCACGCCGGCATCTACTACCGGCCGGGGTCGCTGAAGGGGCGGCTCTGCGTGACGGGGGCGCGCGAGATGTACGAATACTGCGAGCAGAGCGGGATCCCGTCACGCAGGAATGGGAAGGTGATCGTCGCCGCCGACGAGGGCGAGCTTGCCAGCCTCGCCGAGCTCGAGCGGCGCGGACGAGAGAACGGCGTCGAGGGGCTGCGCAGGCTGGACCCGGGCGAGCTGCGGAAGATAGAGCCGCACGCCACCGGCGTCGCCGCGCTGCACTCGCCGCAAACCGGCGTGGTCGATTTCGCGGCCGTGGCGGCGAGCTTCGCGAGAGACGTCGAAGCTCGCGCCGGCGCCGTCATCACCGGTTGTGCCGTTCGCGAGATGAAGCCGGTCAGGCAATGGGTCGAGGTGGCACACGTCCGCGGGACGACCGCCGCCCGTGCGGCGATCACCTGCGCCGGCGCCTGGTCGGACCGCCTCGCGGTGGCCTGCGGAGCGCCCGCCGATCCCCGGATCGTGCCCTTCCGCGGGGCCTACCTCCGGCTGCGGCCAGAGCGCCGCGAGCTCGTCCGGGCGAGCATCTACCCGGTCCCCGACCCCGAGCTGCCGTTCCTAGGCATGCACCTGACGCGGCGCATCGACGGCGAGGTCCTGCTCGGCCCCTCGGCGCTCCTCGTCGGCGCCCGCGACGCCTATCGCCTCTCGCGCCTGGACCTCCACGATCTCGCCGACACCTTCGGCTGGCCCGGCACCTGGCGGCTCCTGCGGGAGCACTGGCGCACCGCGGTCGGCGAGCTCGCCCCCGCCGCGAGCCAGACGGCATTCGTGGCCGGGCTGCGGCGCTTCGTCCCGGAGCTGCGGAGCGCCGACGTGCTGCCGGGGCCGGTGGGAGTGCGGGCTCAGGCCGTCGCCGGCGACGGGACGCTCGTCGACGACTTCGTCGTTCACCGCACCGAGCGCTGCGTCCACGTCCGCAACGCGCCCTCCCCCGCCGCCACATCGTCACTCCCGCTGGCGCGGTCGATCGCCGACGAGGTGGACGGTCTGCTGTAGCGCCGCCCCGCTAGCCGCCCGGGAAGCTCGCGGGCACCGGCTCGATCCGCCGGCCGCGCCCCACGACCGAGACGGTGCGGCGGTAGGAGGCGCGCAGCGCCGAGGCATCGCCCTCCCCCGCCGCCAGGGCCCGGCCGATCGGCAGCACGGTGTAGTCGGGGTGACTGACGAACACCGGTACGTAGCGCACCCCCGCGACCCGGACCAAGCGACCGCCAGCGACGCAGTCGAGCAGGACGACGATCCCGTCCTGGCTCGAGGCCGGGAGTCCCGCCTCGGGGCTCTGGTTTGAGATCAGGTTGCCCTCGCTGAAGACGACGAACTTGCCGTTGATCCGCTCGATTGGCTGCACCACGTGCGGGCCCTGGCCGACGATCGCCGTGATCAGGGGCGAAGCGGTGAGGCTCTTGACCAGCGCCAGCTGGCCAGGGCTCGGCTGAGCCTGGTACTCGGGAACGATCTCACCGCCCCAGTGGAGGTTGACGATCACCGCTTTGGCGCCGCGCTTGCGAGCGCGGCGCGCGTCGGCCAGGATGCGGTCTCGGCTGGCGACGTTGACCGACCAAGGATGTGGGAGCGGGATCCCGTTGGTGTCAGTGGTGTAGGCGAGGAAGGCGACCCTCACGTGCTTGGGGTGCAGTAGCAGGAGCCTTCGTCGCGCCGCCGCGGACGGAGAGGAGCCCGTGTGGTCCACGCCCGCCCGGTCGAGCGTGCGGCCGGTCATGTCGACCCCCGCCTGGCCCTGGTCGAGGGAATGATTCGAGGCCGTGTCGCATGCATCCCAGCCAGTCGCCCTGATCCCCTCGGCGAGTGCAGGCGGGGTGTTGAAGATCGGGTAGCTCGCGGGGGGTCCCGGACTCATCGGGGTCTCAACGTGGCAGATGCCCAGGTCGGCGCCGGCCACGTAAGGCTTCAGCTCGCGCAGCTCGCCCGCGAAGTCGTAGCCGCGGCCTCCACCCAGGGCGAGGGCCCGCTCCCAAACCGGCGCGTGGATAAGGAGGTCTCCGCTGAACGAGACGGTGAAGCGAACCGGCTGGGCCTCGCGCTGGGCGCGCACCACATGCTCGGGGGTGATCGGGCCTTCGCCCCCGCGGCCCCCGTTGAGCACCAGCGCGACCGCAAGCAGCAGCGCCGCCAAGATGCCGAGCGACGCGGGCCAGCGGCGGAACGCGGCGAGCGAACGCCGGCGCCCGCGCCGCCGAGGTTCGGTCCCGCGACGGGTCCCGCCCTGTCGCCACCTCTCGCCTAGTCCCGGCATCGCGCAGATTCTCGCCAACGGCCGTGCCCGGAGAGCGGCGCAGGGTAGGCTCGGGCCTGATGGAGGCGGCAACGAAGGAACGGGTCGAGCGGGCGGGGCCGGAGCAGCCCTGCTCCTCGTTCGCCAAGTCCCTGTTCCTGGGCCAGGTCCACGAGGAGCTCGTCTTCCCCTGGCCGCAGCCCGATCCCGCCGAGCAGGACAAGGTGCGAGCGCTGATCGCGGCGGCCCACGAGCTCGGCTCCCGCCTCGATCCGCGCCGGATTGAGGAGGAAGGCTGGATCGGCGACGACGTCGTCCGCGAGCTCGGCGACCGAGGCCTGCTCGGCCTCTACGTTCCCGAGCGCTACGGCGGCCAGGGGCTCTCGCAGACCGGCTACGCCCGCGTCTTCGAGACCTTCGCCCAGATCGACGCCACGCTCTCGATCGTGCTCGGGGTGCACCAATCGATCGGCTTCAAGGGCATCCACATGTTCGGCACCGACGAGCAGAAGGAGCGCCTGCTTCCCGATCTGGCCGCCGGCCGAAGGCTGGCCGGGTTCGCGCTCACCGAGCCTAATGCGGGCTCTGACGCGTACCGGATCGAGAGCCGGGCGGTCCGCCAGCCCGACGGCTCCTGGCTTCTGAACGGAGAGAAGCGATTCATCGGCAACGGCGGCAAGGGGTCGGTGTTCACCACCTTCGCCCGCTGCGAGGCCGACGGATCGGACCGCCACATCGCCCTGATCGTCGAGCGCGGCATGAAGGGATTCGAGGTCGGGGAGCGCTTCGACACCATGGGCCTGCGAGGGAACGATCTCCGCCGCCTCTACTTCAACGACGTCCGGGTTCCGCCCGAGAACGTGTTGGGGGAGCCGGGGGAGGGCTTCCGGATCGCGATGGAGATCCTCAACAACGGCCGGATCGGCCTGGGCACAGGCTCGGTGGGCGCCGCCAAGTGGCTGATCGACAGGGCGATCCACCACGTCAAGGGCCGCCATCAGTTCGGCCGGCCGTTGGCGGACTTCGAGCTGGTGCAGGACAAG
>DASQXS010000012.1:0-6497 GCA_035639615.1 Gaiellales bacterium
GCTGGCGGGTGAGCCGCCACCGGCTGGTGGCCGACGTCACGGTCGGCGTCATCGCCAACCCGATGTCGGGCCGTGACTTCGATGAGTTCGCCGAATCGGATTGCCGCGCGGACCGGATTGTCGTGGCCGATCCTGTCGCCGTCCCCCTCGACATTCTTGAGGTGCTCCGCAACTCGGAGCGAGCCTCGTCCCCGCTGTCTAGGTCATCGATCCGATAGGGGATCGCGCGTAGGCCCTTGACGTCGAACGGGGGAGGCTCGTCTCCTCGGAACTGGATCACCGGCTTGCTCGCGAAGTGCCGAAGCGCCAGTTCATAGAAGACGTTGGGGTTGCGATCGGTGAGATCGGCGATGACAACGTCCGATTCTCGGAGCCTGTCGATGATCTGCGTCGAGATCTCGCCAGGCTTCCCGACCTCGTCGGCACGCACTGGGTCTTCGTACCCGAACTTCATGACGGCTGGCCGGACTATGTGCTTGACCCACTGGTCTGATCGGCGGCGAGTCGGCGTTGCCCGCATCGCCGATAGGGCAGATCACAAAGCACGTCTTGCGAGGCTCCGCGGGTAGGACTCGAACCTACAACCCTCCGGTTAACAGCCGGATGCTCTGCCATTGAGCTACCGCGGATCGGGTGAGGCAGTCTAATCGATCAGGAGGCGCAGCTCCGCGTTCTCGCCGGCCGCGGCGAGGCGGCGCAGGGTGCGGGTCTCGATCTGGCGCACCCGCTCGCGGGTGACGCCGAAGCGGCGGCCGACCTCTTCCAGCGTGTGCGGGCGGTTGCCGGCGAGGCCGTAGCGAAGCTCGAGGATGAGCCGCTCGCGGTACGGGAGCTGGCTCACGAGATCCGAGACGTGGGCGTCGCGCTGGCGCGCGGCCATGTCCGACCCGAGGGCGCGCTGGTGCTCGTCTTCGAGCATCTCGCCGAGCTCGGTCGAGTCCTCGCCGACGGGCGCGGCCAGCGACACCGGCTCCTGGGAGACGCGCTTCAGCTCCTCCACCTTCGAGGGCTTCAAGCCCATCGCCTCGGCGACCTCGTCGTGCGTCGGCGCGCGGTTGAAGCGCTGGGTGAGCTGCCGCTCGACCCGCGCCATCCGGTTGATCGTGTCGACGACCTGCGCCGGCACGCGGATCGTCCGCGCCTGATCGGCGAGCGCGCGGGTGACCGCCTGGCGGATCCACCACGTCGCATACGTCGAGAACCGGTGCCCGAGCCGCCAGTCGTAGCGCTCGACGGCCTTCATGAGGCCGACGTTCCCCTCCTGGATGAGGTCGAGGAAGCTGAGGCCGCGTCCCGAGTAGCGGCGCGCGATCGACACCACGAGCCGCAGGTTCGACTCGATCAGGCGCCGGCGGGCGCGCTCGTCGCCCCGCTCGAGCGCCTTGGCCAGGGACACCTCCTCGGCCGCCGTCAGGAGCGGCACCTGCGAGATCTCGCGCAGGTACAGGCCGACCGTGTCCTCCGTGGGACCGGGCGTGGCTTCGACTTCGACGTCGGGCTCGTCCTCGTGGACGTCGAACCCGGCGGGATCCGGCGCCGGATCCGGGGCAAATTCGGCCATGAAGCTGGGACCTGCTAACGATCGGGCGCTTGCGCGCGGACTGACTCGAGGGTCGTCAGCAACCGCAGCCGCAGCTCCTCGAGCCGCTGCAGCTCCTGCTGCTGACTCAAGTCCAAGTCGGCGTTTTGCCGCAGACTCTTTAGCCCGTCGTCCGTCCGGTAGAGATGCAGCTTCCAGTACAGCTCCTCCAGCGCCGGTTCCGAGGCCGCCTCATGCGAGGCCAATGCCACCAACTCCGCGACGAGCGGCGACCATCGGTCCGACTCCTCGTTTCCTCCCCGATCCAGCAGGCGGCGAACGTGCCTCGCCACCTCCCGCTGGTGCGTGTCGTCGAAGTATGCCACATCCAACTCCGACAAGAGCTCCCTACCACGATCCGGCAACACCAAACACATCCCGAGGAAGAGGCGCTCGTCGCGCTCCCGCGGCGATGACCGAATTCGCGCTCGTGCAGGCGTATCGCGCTCGGCGCGCCGTCCCGGCGCCTGGAGCCGAGCAGCCAGGTCATCCGTCAAGTCGAGCCGATCGGCGACCAGCCTGACCTGCTCGTCCCGCTCGATCGACGGCCGCGCCGAGCCGAGGATCGCCGCCACGCGGCCGTATACCTCGTCGCGTGATCCGCCGCCGTGGAGCGCCCGGGCGACGCGGAACGTCAGCATGCCCGGCGCCCCGTCGAGCGCCCGCCGGAACGCGCCGGCGTCGGCGAGCGCGACGTCCGCCGGATCGCGGCCACCGGGCAGCTCGACCACCCGCACTGCGAGATCCTTGGCCTCTGCGAGGGCCATCCCGCGCAGGGACGCCTCCTCGCCGGCCGCGTCGGCGTCGAAGGCGAGGAACACGGTCCCGCAGAGGCGCCGGAGCTCGGTCACCTGCGGCTCGGTGAGCGCCGTGCCCATCGAGGCGACCGCGTTCGTGATCCCGGCCTGGTGAAGGGCGAGGACGTCCGTGTATCCCTCGACCACGATCGCGTGCCCCGAGCTCGCGATGGCCGACCGGGCCCGGTCGAGCGCGTACAGGATGTCGGCCTTGGTGAACACCACCCGTCGGTCGGGCGAGTTCAGGTACTTGGGCGGCTCGCCGCCGGGCATCTGCCGCGCGCCGAACCCGCGCACCCGGCCGCGCGCGTCGGCGAGCGGGAACATCAGCCTGCTGCGGAACCGGTCGACCGGGCCGCGGCGGCCGCGCCCCGAGAGCCCCGCCTGGTCGAGCTCGGCCGCCGTGAACCCCTTGCCGAGGGCGGCCGCGCACACGCGGTCCCACGCCGACGGCGAGAACCCGAGGCCGAAGGCGCGCGCCGTCTCGTCGCTGATCCCGCGCTCGGCGAGGTATGCCCGGGCCGGCGCCGCCTCCGCGGACTCCCACAGGTAGCGGCCGTAGAAGGCGGCTGCGTCGGCGAGCAGCTGCAGGAGGCGCCCACGCTGCGCGCGGCGGCGCTCGTCCTCGGGCGACGACCGCTCGTACTCCACCCGCACCCCGTAGCGGTCTGCCAGCGACTCGACCGCCCCGGCGAAGTCGACGTTCTCGGTCTCCTGGACGAACCGGATGTGATCGCCGCCGCGCTGGCAGCCGAAGCAGTAGTAGACCTTCTTGACCGGGTCGACCGAGAAGGACGGCGTCCGCTCCTCATGGAACGGGCACCGGCCCACGTACCGCGCACCGGAGCGGCGTAGCGGCGTGCGCGCGCCCACCAGGTCGACCATGTCGACCGCCGCGTCCAGCGCCTCGAGGGTCTGCGAGGCGACCCGGCTCACGCCGCCGAGGCGAGCGCCGAGTGGGCCCGAAGCGCGTACCGGTCCGTCATGCCGGCGACCCAGTCCGTCGCCTGCACCGGATCGGACCCGGTCAGGTGGTGCCGGAACAGCGCCTCGACCATCTCACCGGCGCGGGCGTTCTCTGCCTGGGCATCGGTTCCGAGGTACACGTGCTGGAACATGAACCGGCGCAGTGCCGCGAGCGCGTCGCCGTACGCCTGCGACTGCTCGATGTCGCCGGCGCGGTCGGATGTCTCGACCAGGTCGTGCACCAGAGCGTCGATCCGCCGCGAGGAGGTGTCGCCGAGCAGGGAGAGCGGCGCGGCCGGCAGATCCGAGGCACCCAGGATCCCCGCCCTGACGGCGTCATCGATGTCGTGGTTCACGTACGCGAAGCGGTCCACCAGGCGAACGATGCGGCCCTCGAGCGTCTGCGGACGGCCCGGCCCGGTGTGGTGCAGGATGCCGTCACGCACCTCGGCCGTCAGGTTCAGGCCCCGCCCGTCACGCTCGAGCACGTCAACCACCCGGAGCGAGTGCTCGTTGTGGCGAAACTCCGAGCCGAGGGCGCGCAGACACCGATCCAGGGCCTCCTCGCCGGTATGGCCGAAGGGCGGATGGCCGAGGTCATGTCCCAGGGCGATCGCCTCGGCCAGGTCTTCGTTCAGGCGCAGCGCCCGCGCGACCCCGCGCGAGATCCCCGACACCTCGAGGGTGTGCGTCATCCTGGTCCGGAAATGGTCGCCCTCGGGGGCGATGAAGACCTGGGTTTTGTGCTTGAGCCTGCGGAACGCCTTGGTGTGGACGATCCGGTCGCGGTCGCGCTGAAACGGCGTCCTGAGCGTGCACTCGTCGGGCTCGGGGCTCGCCCGGCCGGCGCTCGCATAGGACCGCACCGCCAGCTCCGAGAGCGAGGCGTCTTCGAGGCGACGGATGCGGTCTGCGAACGCGTCCGCCACGGGGCCTTTCGGGTGCGACATCAGCCTCCCGAGTCTACCTGCGGGGCCGCGGCCGGCCCGCCCGCGTCCGTGAAGGAAGCGTGTCAGATGATCACGTTCACGGTGCCGCCGTCGGCGCTCCACGCGGCACCCGTCACGTAGGACGCGGCCGGCGAGGCGAGGAACGCGACCACGGCCGCGATCTCCTCGGGCTCGGCCATGCGCCCCAGGGGCCGCCCCAGGCCCACCGCGGTGAGCACGTCGTCGCGGCTGCGGTCGGAGTCGGCCGCGGTCTGGTCGGCCAGCCCGCCGATGTCGAGCCAGGCCGGCGTCAGCGTCGGCCCGGGGCAGACCGCATTACAGCGGATGCCGTCGGCCGCATGGACGTCCGCCACGAGCCGCGACAGCGAGAGGAGCGCAGCCTTCGTCACCGAGTAGTGCGGCATCCCCGTCGACGGCCGTTTGCCGGCCGTCGACGACACGTTCACGATCGCCGCATCCTCCGACTCGCGCAGGTGCGGAAGGGCGGCCCGGATTGCGCGCACGGCGCTCATCACGTTCACGTCCCACGCCCGCTGCCAGTCCTCGTCGGCGAGCTCGTTCCAGGCGGCGATCCGGGACACGCCGAGGTTGTTCACGAGCACGTCCAGGCCGCCGAGCGTCGCTGCGGCGCCGGCGACGGCCGCAGCCGGGCCTTCCGGCGTCGCCAGGTCGGCCGCGATCGCCGCCGCGCCGACCTCGGCGGCGGCCCGCGTAGGCTCCCGTGACGCGATGGCAACGCGTGCGCCGTCCTCCGCGAGGCGTCTCGCCACGGCAAGGCCGATGCCGGCGCTGCCCCCGGTGACGAGCGCGCGGATGCCGTCCAGGCGGAGATCCATCTGGGGGCGGATCTTATGATCTCGGGCGATGACCCGTATCCTGCTCGCGCGGCACGGCGAAACCGACTGGAACCGCCAGGGCCGCTGGCAGGGACATACCGACCGCCCGCTCACCGCCACCGGCCGGCGACAGGCTGAGGCGCTCGCGGCCCGCCTCGCCGGCGAGCGGCTCGACGCGCTTTACGCCAGCGACCTCGCCCGGGCCCGGGACACGGCCGCCGCGGTCGAGCGCACCGTCGGCATCGAGGCGGTGCTCGACCCCGATCTGCGGGAGGTCGACGTCGGCGATGTCGCCGGGCTCGACCGGGCCGAGGCGCGCGAGCAGTATCCCGACTGGTTCCCGCGCTGGTGGGAGGGCACCGACGAGGCGTATCCGGGCGGCGAGCCGATCGCCCAGCTCTTCCACCGCGCCGTCGGCGCCTTCCGCCGGATCGAGGCCGCCCACCCCGGCCAGACTGTCGCGGTCATCTCCCACAGCGGCATCATCCGCGCCGTCGTCCTCTGGGTTCTGGGCCTCGAGCCGTCCGGGCGGCGCCACATCGCACCCGGCCCGAACGGCGGCCTCACCGTCGTCGAGCGGCGCGGCGACCGGACCGTCCTGGTCGCCTTCAACGAGTCGGGGCACCTGGTCTAGACTGCGGCGATGGACGACCATACGTCCCGGTACATGGGCGAAGCGGTCGAGATCGCGCTCTTCGGCGGCGAGTACCAGGACGGGGTGCTGACGGCCTACTGCGTCGTCGCCGACGTGCCCCACGTCGAGCTCAACGGCCACATCCTGATCCCGCTCCAGAACGTCGCCTCGCTCCACTGCACCAGCCGCTGCGACGCCCAGGACGACTGGCCGCCGCGAGGGCTGCTCGAGGATGAGGACGACGAGCGGGGGGATGACGGGCTTGGGTAGGAGGTTCGGGTCGGGGTAGGGCCAGAACCGTGGCCTCTCGGGACCGATAACGGAGCCAGGCCTAGCTCATGCGACGCCTGCGGCGCGCATGATCTAGGCCTGGCACCTCGGGGAAGGCTGCTACCGGCGCCATAAATGCGAAAGCCGCCCGCATGGGCGGCTTTCGCATTTATCCCGGCGGCGACCTACTCTCCCGGACGTTCTCACGCCAAGTACCATCGGCGCTGAGGGGCTTAACTTCTCTGTTCGGAATGGGAAGAGGTGTTTCCCCCTCGCTGTGACCACCGGAAACCGTGAAAAGCTGCGGCGCACGCGGGCGCGCGCACCCTCAAAACTCCATAGCGGCCCGTGGGGATCTCAAATCAAGTCCTCGGACGATTAGTACGGGTCTGCTGAACGCATTGCTGCGCTTACACATCCCGCCTATCAACCTGGTGGTCTCCCAGGGTCCTTACTCCCTCGAGG
>DASQXS010000013.1:0-5369 GCA_035639615.1 Gaiellales bacterium
GGGCCGAAGCGCCAGCTCTTGACCATGTTGTAGAGGAAGACGAGCGTCGACGCCCCGAGCCCGAATGACGCGATCGAGATGAACATGTTCAGATCGGCGAAGCGCGGCGCGTAGTCGGCGACCCGGCGCGGCATCCCCTGGATCCCGAGCCAGTGCATTGGGAAGAAGGTGAGGTTGAAGCCGATGAACGTGAGCCAGAAGTGCAGCTTCCCGAGCCGTTCGTCGTACATCCGGCCCGTCATCTTCGGGAACCAGAAGTAGATCCCGGCGAAGATCGTGAACAGCGAGCCGCCGAAGAGCACGTAGTGGATGTGCGCGACCACGAAGTACGTGTCCGAGGTGTGGATGTCGATCGGCACCGCCGCCAGGTAGATCCCGGACAGCCCGCCGATCACGAACATCGAGACGAAGCCGAGCGCGAACAGCATCGGCGTGTCGAAGTGGATCCGACCCTCCCATAACGTGGCCAGCCAGGAGAAGACCTTGATGCCGGTCGGGACGGCGATCACCATCGAGGTGACCATCATCGGAACGCGCAGCCACGGAGCCATGCCGGCCACGAACATGTGGTGCGCCCAGACCGAGAAGCCGAGGACCAGGATGGCCATCAGCGACAACGCCATCAGGTGGTAGCCGAAGATCGGCTTGCGCGCCATCACCGAGATCACCTCTGAAGCGATCCCGAAGCCCGGCAACATCATGATGTAGACCGCCGGGTGCGAGTAGAACCAGAAGATGTGCTGGTACCCGATTGGGTAGCCGCCGGACGAGTAGTTGAAGAAGTCGGTGTGCATGATGTGGTCGAACATGACCATGAACTGCGACCCGGCGATGAACGGCGTCGCGATCACGACCAGCAGCGAGGTCGTGAAGTTCGCCCACACGAGCAGCGGCATCCGCCAGAAGGTCATCCCCGGCGCGCGCATCGTGATGATCGTGACCAGGAAGTTGAGCGCGGTCATGATCGAGCTTGCGCCCGCCCACTGGACGCCCATGTTGAAGAACACCGCGCCGATCGGCTGGTGCGTCGAGCAGAGCGGCGCATAACCCGTCCAGCCGCACGCGAAGGCTCCCCCGGGCGCGAGGAAGCTGCCCAGCATCATGAAGCCCGCGATCGGGAGCAACCAGAAGGAGAGCGCGTTCAGCTTCGGGAACGCCATGTCCGGGGCGCCGATCATGAGCGGGATCACGTAGTTGCCGATCCCAGCGAAAGCCGGGATCACGAAGAGGAAGATCATCAGCGCCGCGTGCACCGAGAAGAGCCCGTTGAAGGTCTGGTTGTCGACGAACTGCATCCCCGGCCGCGCCAGCTCGGCGCGCATCAACATCGCCAGGAGGCCCGCGGCGACGAAGAAGAAGATCGTCGTCACCAGGTACTGGATGCCGATCACCTTGTGGTCGGTGTTGATCCGGAAGTAGTCGCGCCAGCTGCGGGCCCCGTGGCCCGAGTGGTCCTCCGGGCGCGTGGGCGAGCCGATCGCGTAGCGGATCCAGTAGTCGAAGCCGCCGATCCCCGCCAGGAAACCCAGCGGCCCCGCGGTCAGCTCGACGGTCGTCAGCACCGACCCGTCCCAGATCGGGTGCCAGCCCTCGGCCCAGCGGACGAGGACGGTGATGCCGGCCCCGATCCCCAAGAAGAGCGCCGTCATCCACGGCGCGCGCAACCACCCCGACGCGAGCAGGCGTCGCCAGCCGGTCGGCGGCGGCGGTGGAGCGCCGTGCTCCTGCTCGATCTCGTGGCCGACGACGGCTTCGGTCACTTGCTTCCTCCGGCGAGGAACTTCACGAGCGCGTCCAGCTGGTCTTTCGGCAGGGTGTTGAACGTCGTCGGCATGATGCCGGGCTGGAAGCCGGGCTCGACGTAGGCGTTCGGGTTCACGATCGACTCTCGGATGAAACCGTCCAGAGGCTTGCCCGCCCGCTGCGCCTCCGCCGGGAGCTTATCGAGGTCGGGCCCCACCTTCGCCGTCGCGCCGGCGGGCTTGAAGGTGTGACAGCCGTCGCAGCCGTTCGAGCTGAAGAGGGCCTTCCCCGACGCGCCTCCGCCCGGCTTCTGTCCGCCCTGCACCCACTTGCGGAACCGGTCGACGGGCATCACCTCGGCCTGCGAGCGCATCAACGCGTGGCCGAGCCCGCAGAGCTCGGTGCAGATCACCGGGAAGGTGCCCAGCCGTTTCGGCGTGATCGGGAGCGTGTTCGTCGACCCCGGAACGGCGTCCAGCTTCTGGCCGAACTCCGGCACCCAGAAGGAGTGGGTGACGTCGACCGAGGTGATCAGCAGCCGGACCGGCGTGTGGATCGGAAGCTTCAGCGTCGACGAGGTCAGGTCGTGAAAGCCGGGGTAGGTGAAGGTCCAGAAGAACTGCTGCGCGGTCACCTTGACGACGAGCGGCTTGAGCGGGGTCGCGGCCGACGCGTGCGGCACGTCCTCGTTCTTGGCGAGCACGACCGCGCTGACGATCGCGATCGCCGTCACGAGCGCAGCCGGCACCGCCGTCCAGGCGATCTCCAGTCCCGTGTGCCCGTGGATCGGCGGACCGTCCGAGTCGTCGTCGGGTGCGGCCCGGAACTTGACGACCGAATAGAGGATGACCGCGGCGACGAGGGCGAAGATGCAGATGCTGATCACCGTCACGAACCAGAAGACGAAGTCGATCCGGCTCGCCTGGTCGCTCGCCGCGTGAGGGAGCCACGGGACCAGCACCGCGACCAGGGCCGCACCCGCTCCACACACGGCTCCGATCGCGACGAGCTGGAGGACCGATCCCCTGCGCACCGGGGCCGAGACTACTCGACGCGGAACCGCCGCACCGTAGGAAGCGAACGGACAAGAAACTCCTGCAACTAGCAGGGTTCAGACCGGGCGCAAACGGGTACACGCGGGGGCGTGCATAACAAAGGAGGACTGAATGGGACTCGGAGTTAGCCTTCTCTTGATCGCCGCCGGTGCGATCCTGGCCTTCGCGGTCAACGCGACGGTCTCCGGCGTCGACATCCACACGATCGGCTGGATCCTGCTCGTCGTCGGCATCGTCGGCGGCGTGCTCTCGATGGTCTTCTGGTCGTCCTGGGCGGGGCCCGGCTACTGGTCGCGCCGGCGCGGTGGCTACGCGGACGAGCCTCCGCCGGGCTACTAGAACGAGCGTTTTCTGAAGAGCCGGAGCGGCCCGCGAGGCCGCTCCGGGCGTCTTGGGGCCGTGGGGCGGCCGTTGGAAGCTCGCCCCGTCGTCAGCCCGCGGCAGCGGCTGAGATCAGCGCGGCAGCCTGCTCAGGGGAGAGCAGGTCGGTATTGAGCACGAGGTCGTACTGCGTCGGTAGCTCTTCGCGAACGTCGTGGAAGCGCCTCAGGTAGTCGGCCCGCGCCGCGTCCGCCTCCTTGACCGCATGGGCGGCGGCCGCTTCGTCCACTCCCTCGCCCTCCGCGACCCGCGAGGCACGCGTCTCGGGTGACGCCGTGACGAGCACGCGCAGCGCGTCCTCCCGGGGCCCGATCGCGTGCGAGGCGGCGTGGGCGACGATCACCACGTCCCCTCGCGCGGCCGTCTCCTCGATCGCTTCCCTGATGAAGGCTCGGAGGTCCTCGCTCGTCGGAACGGCACCCGCGACGGGCGGGATGAAGCCGCCCATCGCCCAGGCTTCGGCACCCGTTCCGAGGGACATCTCGTCGAGCACGCGCGCGAGCCGCGACTTTCGCCGCTCCTCGTCGGCGATCTCGCCGGACTCGACGCCTCCCTTCGCCGCCGCACGCGCAACGAGCTCCTCGTCGACGTAGCTGAGGCCCAGCCGCTCGGCCACGAGCCGTCCGACCTCGTTCCCGCCGGAACCGGTCGCGTGGGAGATGCAGACGACGGAACGCTTCACGGTTGCGGACGCTAGGAGCCCGACGCGGCGACGTCAAGCTCACCCTCGGACGAGTTATCAAAACCGATCGCCGGGAAAACGATGGAAACCGCATGGCTTCGGGCCTGGACTTCGTTCGCCGCGGCGTCGTTCGCGCGCGGGCGCACGCGCGACTCGCGCTGCTGGTCGCGATCGCGGGCGCGTTGTCGCTCGGCGCCTCGCTCGGCGTGGCGTGGGCGGCCGGTTTCGAGGCGGTGCTCGAGCGCCTCCGGGACGTCCAGCTCTGGTGGTTCGTCGCGGCTCTGGCCGCCGAGGTGGTCGCCTATCTCGGCTACATGCTCGCCTACCGCGAGGTGGCGCGCGTGGAAGGGGGGCCGAACCTCGAGATGCCCAGGATCGTGGCCCTTGTCTCCGCCGGGTTCGGCGTCTTCGTTCCGCGCGGCGGATTCTCCGTCGATCTCGACGCGTTCCGCAGCTCGGGGATGGATGCGCGCGAGGCACGCGCCCGCGTCCTCGGGCTCGGCGCGCTGGAGTACGCGATCCTCGGACCCGCGGCGGCGATCTCGGCGGCCGTCCTGCTGGAGCACGGGGCGCACAGCCCGGGGCCGGGCTTCACCTGGCCATGGGCAATCGCAGTCCCGGTGGGCTTCGTCGCCGCCTCCCTCGCCCTCGCCGCCAGGAGCTGGTTCCATCGCAAGGGTGGGTGGCGCGCGGCCGTGGGCCACGGTCTCGACGCCGTCCACGTGCTCCGGCTGCTGCTGCGCGCACCGCGCGACCACGGCGTCGCCGCGCTGGCCGGTATCACCTGCTACTGGGCCGCCGACATCTTCTGCCTCTGGGCCTCCCTCCAGGTCTTCAACGTCTCGCTCTCGGTGCCCGCGCTGATCGTCGGCTACGCGACCGGCTACGCCCTCACGCGGCGGACGCTCCCGCTGGCCGGCGCCGGCGCGGTCGAGGCGCTGCTCCCGTTCGCCCTCGGCTGGAGCGGCGTGGCGCTGGCGGCCGCCGTCCTGGCCGTGGTGGGCTACCGGGTGTTCAACCTATGGCTGCCGCTCGTTCCCGCCGCGCTCGGGTTCCCGCACGTGCGCAGCGCGGGCGATCTGGCGAGCTGAGACGACGTGCGCGTTCAGCTCCTAGACGTCGCCCTTCGCCGCTGAGTCGCCTGGTGGAGGGCTTCCACCAGCTCGCCATGGTCGGTGCGTTCCAGAGGCCGCGGAGCGGGCTGATCGGGTCGCTCGCGGTCGCGCGCCCACCCACCGGCGAGGCTCTTGCGAATTCCGTCCAACGCCAGGCTCACGACGACCGATAGCTCCTCCATCAGACAGGCGTTCTCGCGCAACGACTGGTCGCGAGCGGCAGCAAGCGCCTCCCGTTTGACGGCTGCGCGCACCTAGCGCTTGCCGGGTGGGCCGGTGTGTCCGTGGTTCCTGTCGCCGTGGCCCCAACCAGGGCGCGTGTCATCAGGTGGGGCAGGCGGAGGGGGAGGCTGCGGTGGAGCGGGCGGCGGCGGAGGGGGTGGTGGTGGCGGA
>DASQXS010000014.1:0-13067 GCA_035639615.1 Gaiellales bacterium
CGCGGTGTGGGCCGCCGCCTGGTGCGGCACCACCGCCGGCAGGGCCTCGCGGGCGAGCCGGGTCGGCAGCTCGTCCTCGGGGACCACCGCGACGAAGTCGACGTGGCACGACCCGAGACTCACGGCCCGCGGCCTCGCACCGGCAGTCCATGCCAGGATGAGGCGGCCGAGCAGCGACGCGGCCACGTTGTCGGGGTGGCCCTCGAGCTCGACCGCGATCGGCAGCGGATCGGCGTCGCGTCCCGACCAGGCGAGCCCGGCGCGAACGCCGGCCGCGATCGCGGCGGCGCTCGAGCCGAGGCCGCGGCAGAACGGCACGCGGTTCGTCATCTCGAACCGCAGCCCGGCCGGGTCGGCGCCCGCCGCGGCGAACGCTCGCACGAAGAGGTTCGTCGGATCGGTCGGCGCGTCGCGGACGCCCTCGCCCGAGACCGCGACCACGACCCCGTCGCCGCCGACCCGTTGGACCGAGACCTCGTTACGCAGGTCGAGCGCGACGGCGAGGCAGTCGAACCCGGGCCCCAGGTTCGCCGAGGATGCGGGCGCCGAGACGCGCAGGCTGTCAGGCATGCACGGGCTCCCGGTCGAGGGCGAGCTCCTCGAGCCGGTCGAGGTCGGGCGGTGAGCGCAGGATCTCGGCGCCCTCCGCGCCGGCGACGTCCGGATCCTTGAGGCCGTGGCCCGTGAGCACGCAGACGACGGTCGACCCGGGCGCGACGACGCCGTCGGCGACCCCCTCGAGGAGCGCCGCGACCGAGGTCGCCGAGGCCGGCTCGCAGAAGACGCCCTCCTCCTGCGCGAGCATCCGGTAGGCCGCCAGGATGCGCTCGTCCGGCAGCGCCCGCACCGCGCCGCGGGAGTCGCGCACGGCCGCCAGCGCCTCGTCCAGCCGGGCGGGGCTGCCGATGCGAATGGCCGTCGCCACGGTCCGCGGGCTGGCCACGGGCCGGCCGGTGAGAAGGGGGGCAGCCCCCTGCGCCTGACCCGCCAGCATCCGCGGGGCGACCCCCGACTCGCCGAAGCCGCGCCAGTACGCGGTGATGTTGCCGCCGTTCCCGACCGGAAGCGCGACCCAGTCCGGCGCGCCGCCCAGCTGCTCGAGCACCTCGAACGCCGCGGTCTTCTGCCCCTCGAGCCGGTCCGGGTTGACGGAGTTCAGAAGCGCGAGCGGGCGCCGGTCGACCAGCTCGCGCACGAGCCGGAGGGCGTCGTCGAAGTCGCCCTGCACCGCGACGACGCGGGCGCCGCAGATCTGGGCCTGGGCGAGCTTGCCGCGGGCGATCGCCCCCTCGGGCAGGACGACTGCGAGGCGGATCCCTGCCCGCCCGCAGTACGCCGCCGCCGAGGCCGAGGTGTTGCCCGTCGACGCGCACACGGCCGCGGTCGCCCCGCGCTCGAGCGCCTTCGAGACGGCGACGGTCATGCCCCGGTCCTTGAACGACCCGGTCGGGTTGGCGCCCTCGTACTTCAGGTAGACGTCGACCCCGGCGAGGGCCGAGATCCGCGGCGCCGGGAGGAGCGGCGTCGAGCCCTCCTCGAGCGTGACGACGGGCGTTCGGTCGGTGACGGGCAGCCGGTCGCGGTAGCGCTCGATGAGGCCGGCCACGAGGAAGCCCCGCCTACGTCGCGACGGGCATCAGCACGCGCTTGAGATCCTCCTCGGCGCCCGGCTCGAGGATGGCCATCACCAGGTCGCCGGGGCGAAGCTCGGTCTCGCCGATCGCGATCTCGGCCCGGCCCTGACGGGTGACCGAGATGAGCCGGGACTTGCCGGGGAGGTTCAGCTCGCGCACGGTCCGGCCGGCCGCCGGCGAGCCGGGGTCGATCGCAAACTCGACGATCTCCAGGTTCTCGCGGCGGAGGTCGAGCAGCGTCACCAGCTCATGCTCGGGCAGCTCGTGCTCGATGAGCGCCAGGATCGTCGCCGTCGCCGATACGGTCAGGTTGATGCCGACCATGTCGAAATGCGGCTGGTTGCGAGGATCGTTGACGCGGGCGATGCACTTGGCGACGCCGTACTTCTCCTTCGCCACCTGGCAGACGATGATGTTGTCCTCGTCGTCGCCGGTCACGGCGACGACCAGGTCGGCCCGCTCGATCCCGGCCCGCTCGAGCACATACAGCTCGGTGGCGTCGCCGTACCGGGCGACGTGCTCGAACCGGGCCTCGAGCGCGGCATAGCGGCTGCGGTCGTTGTCGAGCAGGGTCACCTCGTGCCCCATCTTGAGCAGGGTCGAGGCGAGGTTGGCCCCCACCTTCCCGCCGCCTGCGATCAGGATGTACACGCCCGCCGCGCCGGGCCTACGCCGCCCGGCCGGGGTTTGCGCAGATTGCCCGGGTGGTCGTCTCGATCGCCGCCGACGTCGCGCACACGGTCTGCAGGCCGAGGGACGAGTAGAACGCCGCGCGGGCGGGGTCGAGCACCCTGGTCACGACGCATGGGCAGCCGAATCGCTTCTGCGCGACCTGGGCGATGACGATGTTCGTGTTGTCGCCGTCCGTGGCAACGACGGCGGCGTCCGCGGTGCCGATACCGGCCTCGATCAGGACATCGAGGTCGAGTGCATGACCCTGGACGAAGCGGCCCTGCCAGTCCTCCGGCAGCCGCCCGAGCGCCTCCGGGTCCTCGTCGATGACGGTGACGTCATGGCCATCCGCCGCCATGCTGCTCGCAACGCTCGAGCCCACGCGACCGCAGCCCACAACAAGCAGTTTCATGCATCAAGCCTACCTCCTGAGGCGGTATCGTCGCGCGCCATGTCGGCGACCCGGATCGGACTCCTCGGCTTCGGCACGGTGGGGGCGGCCGTCCATCGCCTCCTCGCCGGCGCCGCACCCGCGATCGAGCGAGTGACCGGCGGTCCGGTGGAGGTCGCTGCCGCGCTCGTGCGGGATCCGGCCCGGCATCCCGACGCCCCGGAGGGCCTCCTCACGACCGACTTCGCGCGCCTACGGGACGACGGCTCGATCTCGGTCGTCGCCGAGGTGATGGGCGGGATCGACCCGACCCGCGACTACGTGCTGGCGCTTCTCCGCGCGGGCAAGTCCGTGGTCTCGGCCAACAAGCAGCTCGTCGCCCGGCACGGGGAGGAGCTCTTCGGCGAGGCCGAGCGGCGCGGCGTCCAACTGCGGTTCGAGGCGAGCGTCTGCGCGGCCATCCCGGTCATCAAGGTGCTGCGCGAATCGATGATCGTGAGCGGCGTCCACCGCGTCGACGGGATCGTGAACGGCACGACCAACTTCATCCTCAGCAGGATGATCCAGGCGGGAGCGACCTACGCCGATGCGCTGACCGAGGCGCAGAACCTGGGGTACGCAGAGGCCGACCCCACCGAGGACGTGACCGGCGCCGACGCAGCCGCCAAGATCGCGATCCTGGCGTCGATCGCGTTCCACACCCGTGTGCGGCTGGAGGAGGTCGAGTACGCCGGCATCGACCGGCTCGACCTGGCCGACGTTCAGCACGCCGCCGACCTCGGCTACTCGACCAAGCTGATCGCCTCGGCCCTCCAGGCCGGAGGCGCCGTCGTCGCCCGGGTGCACCCGTCGCTGCTCCCACGCGACCATCCCCTGGCCGCGGTCGAGGGCGCCTTCAACGCGGTCATGCTCCGGGGCGAGTCGATCCGCGAGGTGATCCTGGAGGGGCCGGGCGCCGGTGGCAAGGAGACCGCGACCGCCGTGATCGGCGATCTGCTGGCCGTGATCGGGACGCAGGGCACCGGGTTCCTGCAGCACGACGGCTACTTCCGCGCGCTCGACCGACTGCCGGTGCAGGATCTCGAGAGCCCGTTCTACATCCGCTTCCACGTCGACGACGAGCCGGGCGTGCTGGCGCAGGTCGCGCAAGCGCTCGCGGACGCCGGAGCGTCGGTGGCCCAGGTCGTCCAGCACTCCGCGGACGGCGTCCACATCGTCATCCTCACCCATCGCGCCCGCGAGGGGGCCGTCCGCGGCGCGGCCGCGGCCGTCGCCGCGCTCGCCTTCAGCCGTTCGGAGCCGGTCGTCCTGCCCGTGCTCGAGCGCGCGGGCTGACCGCCTTCAAAAAGGGTGCCTGCCCCCGTCTCTGCAGGCGCTACACCTCGACGAGCTCCTCGCTCGCCGGGAAGTGCGTCACGATCACCCGCGCCGGCGCCTTGCGGAGGATGAAGTCAACCGTTTGGCCGAAAAATTCCTCGTGCGGGCTGCGGGCGAGCCGGCGCTTCTGCGGCGAGCCGACAACGATCAGGCCCGCGTCGTGCTCGATCGCCGTGTCGACGACCAGCCGGCCCGGGCTGCGCGTGCGGCTGACGACGCCGCGGTACTCGACCCCGTAGTCGTGCGCGAGCGCGGCCGCCATCGCCTGCACCTCGGCCACCTCGGCCTCGCGGTCGGGGAGCGGGGTGTCGAGCGGATCCCTGACCGGGATGTAGATCGCGCTCACCCCGATGACCGCCGCCTCGGACTCGGCCGCGAGCCGGCACGCGGTCGCCATGGTCTCCTCGGCCACCGCGTCCAGCCGCTCAAGCGGAACGACGACCGCGGCGAAGGCGATCTCGGTGACCTCCTGCGGCGGCGGCGCCGCCGACTCGTACCGGTCGATCAGCGGCAGGTCGGCGCGGATCCGGGTCACCGCGTAGACGCCGAGGCCGCCCAGCATCCAGAGCGGCCCCACCACCCGCGCGCCCGGATGCGTGCCCAGCGCGACGACCCAGGCGGCGAACGAGAGGATGCAGCCGGCGACGGAGGTGAGCGGAACGAGCCGGTTTCGGATCCACACGTTGCCCTTCATCTTGAAGGGGCGCGGCATGTCCGGCTCGTCGATCCGGAGCCAGATGATGGCCGCCTGCGTCAGCATGAACGCGATCAGGATGCCGAAGCTGTAGAGCGAGGCAAGCGTGAGGGTCTCCTCGCCGGAGAAGAAGGCGCCGACGACAAGGAACCCCGACGCGATGATGCCGACCGAGACGATCGCGGCAGGCGGCGCGAGCACGCGCCGGCTCGGGCGGCCGAAGAGCGCGGGGAGCGAGGCGTGCTTGCCGAGCGACTCGGCCAGACGGGCGCATCCGGAGAAGCTGGTGGCGATCGCCATGATCAGGATCATGCAGGCGGTCATGCCGACGCCGACGCGCAGCGGCGCCTCCACCCACCCGGGCCCCTTGTCGCCGATCGCGTGCGCCAGGCCGAGCATCGGCACCGTCTGCCATTGCGCGATGTCGCCGAGCGGCGTCGTCCCGCCGACGTCGGTGTGCGGCGCCGGGCGCGCCGGGAAGGCGGAGACGGCGGCCGTGGCGACCGCCGCATAGACGATGACCACGGTGAAGACGGAGGTACGCACGCTGTCGGGAACGCTCTTCTCCGGATGCTTGGCGACGCCGGCGAGGCTGCCCACCTTCTCCAGCCCGGTGTAGCCGATCATCGCGATCGGAAGCGCGAACGCGACCGCGTTCCACGTCGGCACATGGCCGAGGTCGATGCTGCGCCTGAGCGCGTCGACCGAGAGGAGCAGCGCCAGCCCGAGCACGGCCAGCCCGACCTGGAGCACGAGGTCGAGCGCCGCGACGATGACGCCCACGGTGTAGACGTCCGTCCGGCGCACGACCCGGAAGGCGGTGACGGCGAGGACGATGGCGACGGCGACGCCGGTCGTGCGCCAGTGCTCGCCGGTGAACCACCCGGTATGGCCGAGCGCGCCTGCGAAGTAATACGGGAGGAAGAGCGCGGAGAGGGCGATCGCGAGCACGAAGTCGAGCACGGTTGCCCAGCCGGCGATGAAGCCCACCAGATCGTTGAACGCGCGCCGGGCGAAGGCGGAGGCGCCGCCGGGCTCGGGGATCGTCGCGCCGCCCTCGGCGTACGCGGCCGCGGCGAGGGCGAACAGGAAGCCCGCGGCGGCGAAGACGACGGGCGTCAGCGAGAGCGCGTAGAACGCGGTGATGCCGAGCGCGTAGTAGAGCGAGCTCGAGATCTCGCCGTACGCCATCGCGTAGAGCGCCGGCGCGCCCAGGAACCGCCCCAGCGACGGGATCTTCCGCGCCATGCGAGCAGCATACTGGCCCTATGCGCCGGTGACCGCGGCCTCCATCTCGGCGCAGCGGCGGCTGAGAAACCGCCGCTCGGACGGGCCGGGGGCGAGCTCGAGCGCCCGCCGGTACGCCGGGAGCGCCTCGCCGTACCGGCCGAGGCGGCGAAGCATGTCGGCCCGCGCCGCCGGCAAAAGGTGGTACGCGCCCAGCTCGCCGGCCGCCTCGATCGGCTCGAGCAGCTCGAGGCCGCGGGCGGGGCCCTCGGCCATCGACACCGCCGCCGCCCGGTTCAGCTCGACGACCGGCGAGGGCGTGAGCGCCGCCAGCTCTGTGTACAGCCCGGCGATCCGCGCCCAGTCGGTCGCGGACGCGGTCGCCGCGCGCGCGTGCTCGCGGGCGATCTGGGCCTGGACGCGGTAGGGCCCGGCCGGCCCGCGGGCCACGGCCTCCTCGAGCACGGCGGTCCCCTCGGCGATCATCGCCGCGTCCCACGTGCTTCTGTCCTGGTCCTCGAGCAGCACCCGCGACCCGTCGGCAGCCGTGCGGGCGGCGGCGCGGGCATGGTGCAGGAGCATCAGCGCCAGGAGGCCCGCCGGCTCGGACTCCTCCGGCATGAGCCCCGCCAGGATCCGCGCCAGGCGGATCGCCTCGGCGCAGAGGTCGCGCCGGACTGCGGCGTCACCGGACGACGCCGAGTAGCCCTCGTTGAAGATCAGGTAGAGCACGGCCATGACCTGATCGAGGCGGTCGCCGAGGAGCCGATCGGAGGGGACGCGAAACGGGATGCCGGCCGTCCGCATCTTGCGCTTGGCCCGAACCAGACGCTGGGCCATCACCGGTTCGGAGACGAGAAACGCGCGCGCGATCTCGGGCGTCGTCAGCCCGCCGGCCAGCCGCAGCGTCAGAGCCACCTGCCCCTCGAGGGGCAGCGCCGGATGACAGCAGGTGAAGATGAGCTCGAGGCGATCGTCGGGCACGGCGTCGGTGTCGGCCTCGTCAGCCGGCGCGGGCACGGCCTCCGGCGTGTCCAGAAGCGGAAGCTTCGCCGCGAGCGTCTTCTCGCGCCGGAGCCGGTCGACGGCGACGTTCCGGGCGGTGGCGACGATCCAGGCGGCCGGGTCGCCCGGCGCGCCCCCGGCCGGCCATCGCAGGGCGGCGCGCGCGAACGCCTCCTGCACCGACTCCTCGGCCAGGTCGGCATCGCCGAAGCGCCGCCAGAGCGCCGCCACGGCACGCGCCCAGTGCTCCCGGAACGCGGCCTCGGCGGCCGCCCGGCCTACCGCTCCCGGAGCGGCCGCACCTCGATCGTCCCCGTCCGCGCGGCGGGAATCCCGGCCGCCGCCTCGATCGCCTCGTCCAGCGTGTCGCACTGCACGAGAAAGTAGCCGCCCAGCTGCTCCTTCGTCTCGGCGAAGGGGCCGTCGGCGACGAGCGTCCTCCCGTCGCGCACCCGCACCGTGGTGGCCGCCGCCGTCGGCTCGAGCTCGGCCCCGTCGACCATCATCCCCCGCCGGCCGAGCTCCTCCGCCAGCGCCGCGTATTCGGCGTAGGCCGCCTCGCGGTCGGCGGCAGGCGCGGACTGCCACGCCTCCTCGTCGCCGTAGATGGCAAGCAGATATCTCACTCTCGGCCTCCCGTTGGTGTGCAGTTAAGACGTGTGCGCGGCGACCGGATCGACAGCCGCGCCGGGGAGTACAATCGTGCCATGGAGTACGAGCTGGACGACTTCTCGCTCTACCACGACACGAACGGCGACTGGCTCGCGCGACACGTCGTCCAGGAGGCGCGGAGGGGACGCCGGCTCGTCGACGTGCTCGACGACGAGGCCGTCCGCCGCCGCTGCGACCGCATCACCCGGGCGCATGTGCTCGACCGGCCCGAGGTCGTCCGGGCCCTGGCGGGGATCGCCGTCGCCCAGGTGAAGGACGAGATCGCGCGCGCCCGCAGGGACGTGCTGCGGCTCGCGACGTAGGCTACGAGCGGACAACCGGCCCGGCTACCCTCGCGACCGCAGCGCCCGCAGCCGGATGAGGCCGAGCGCGATGAAGACGACCGCGGCGAGAAACCCGACCTCGCCGCCGCCCACCGCGACGGTCTCGACGAGGATGGCGATCCCGATCGCGAGGAACGCGAACCCGAAGGCGCGGCTCAGCCGCAGCATCAGCCCGTGGCCTGCGTCCCGACCATCACGCGGCAGTCCGCGTGCCGGAGGACGTAGTCGATCACCTTCCCGAACATGCGCTCGCCGCCGCGCTTTCGCTGCTCGGCGCCGAGCACGATGATCTCCGACCGGCGCCGGTGGGCCTCCTCGACGATCGCCTGCCCGACGTTGCGTGTCCGGACGATGCGGGTGATCACGTTCACGCCGTACTCCGAGCCCAGCGCCGCCGCTTCGCGGAGCTCCCGCTCGGCACGTTCGGCCTCCGCGTCCATCGGATCCGCCAGGGACCGCGTCAGCGGCACCTCGATCGGATAGAGCGCGACGAGGGTGGTGCCCGACTCGGCCGCCAGCCGCAGGGCGGTGGCGGTCATCTCGTCCGTGACGGTGTGCGGCGTGATCGGGAGCAGGATCGAGCGGTACGCGACCTCGACCGCCGGCCCGAACGCGGCCGCCGGGGCTTTCACCGTCGTCGTCAGCGGCAGGCCCTGTGACCGCCGGTACGCGACGTAGACGGCCATCCCGATCACGAGCCACGCGATCCCGACCGGCGCCACGTTGTCGGAGATGTGCAGGAAGATCGTGACGAGCCACGAGGCCAGCGTCCCCACCCCGCCCAGGACGGCGAAGAGCGGCAGGTCGTACGAGCCGACGTGGAACGAGAGCGGACCGCGGTACGGAAGGTCGCCCCTGACCAGGTTGCGCCGCATCCGGATCACCGACGCGTGCGCGAGCGTGAACGAGAGCATCGCCCCGAACGCGTACAGGTTGCCGAGGAACGTGGAGTTTCCCAGCATGAGCGCGACGGCGACGGCGCTGTAGAGCGCGATCGCCACGTACGGCGTCGAGAAGCGCGGGTGCACGCGCCGCAGCGCCTCGGGTAACTGCCGGTGCTGGCCCATCGAGTACGTGAGCCTCGACACGCCGATGATGCCCGCGTTGGTCGCGATGATCAGGATGGTCGCCGCCAGGATGGCGACGTAGTAGCCGAGCCCCGTCTCGATCGTCTTGGGGAGGGTGAGGTTCTTGACGAGCCCCGCCACCGGATCGTTCGCATACCGGCAGGCGAGCGGTGTCGTCGGCGTCACATGGACGATGAGGTCCTGGTTCGGGCAGGAGAACTTGGTGACGTCGGCCACCTCCTGCTTGGTGGCGGGACCGACGGGCATCGCCGACAGCGCCACCGACGGCAGGAAGGCGTAGATGGCGAAGACCGCGAGGACGACGTACATGATCGAGCGCGGCACGTGCCGGGGCGGGTCGATCGCCTCCTCGGCCATGTTCGAGATCGTCTCGATGCCGGTGTAGGCGACCATCGCCACCGGGATGGAGATGACGAAGTCGCTCCACGAGGGCGTGACGCCGAGTTGCACGTTGGCCTGGAGAGTGTCCGGCGAGAGCACGACGAGGAGGCCGATCACCACGAGCAGCGCCTGCGTGGCGAGGTCGGCCAGGGCGAGGAAGATGTTGAGGCCCGCCGCCTCCTTCACGCCGACGATGTTCAGGAGCGCGAGCAGGAGGACGACCAGTCCGCCGCCGACGATGTCGAATGGGTGCGTTCGTAGCGAGTCGCCGCCGCCGAACGCCGCCAGGTAGTGCGGGACGAAGATCGCCGAGATGCCGATCGTCACCGTGTAGTTCAGCATCTGCGCCCAACCGGCGAAGAACGACACCGCCTCGTTGAACGCGTGCCGCGTGAATGACGAAGACCCACCGGCCTCGGGGAAGCGGGCCGTCGCCTCCGCGTACGTCACGGCTGTGAAGAAGAAGATCGCGCCCGAGATGACGAACGCCACCGGCGTCAGGCCGAGGGCGTAGACCGTGACGAGCCCGAGCGCGTAGTAGATAGACGAGCCGACGTTGCCGTATGCCGTCGAGAAGAGCGCCGGCGTCGTCAGGACGCGGTGCAGGCCCCCGGCCTGGCGGCGCTTCAGCGGCATGCGCCGATTATCGCCTCAACCTCGGCGGTCAAGGCCGCCTGGGGTCTGACCCCGAAATTGCGGGCGCGCGAAAGCGCGAACGCAATTTGGGGGTCTGACCCCGCAGGGCAGCGCGCAGCGCTGCCCACCGCTGCCCGGCCGCCACGGAGCCCGAATTGCGTCCGCGGACGCGGGCGCAATTCGGGCGCGGGCGCGAGACAAGGCGTCCCACCGCGAGGTTGCGCGGCGGTTAGCGCGCGAGCAAGGGGATGATCAGGATCGCGACGATGTTCGTGATCTTGATCATCGGGTTGATCGCCGGGCCGGCCGTGTCCTTGTAGGGGTCGCCGACCGTATCGCCGGTGACCGAGGCGGCGTGGGCCGGCGAGCCCTTGCCGCCGTGGGCGCCGTCCTCGATCAGCTTCTTCGCGTTGTCCCAGGCCCCGCCGCCGGACGTCATCGCGATCGCCAGGAAGAGCCCGGTCACGATCGTCCCCACCAGCAGGCCGCCGAGGGCGTAGTACGAGATCAGCCCGACGATGATCGGGATCGCCACCGGGATCAGGGCCGGGAGTTGCATCTCGCGGATCGCCGCCCGGGTGACCAGGTCGACGCAGCGGGCGTAGTCGGGCTTGCCGGAGCCCTCCATGATCCCCGGGATCTCGCGGAACTGGCGCCGCACCTCCTCGACGACCGCGCCGCCGGCGCGCCCCACCGCGTCCATCGCCAGCGACGCGAACAGGAACGGCATGAGCCCCCCGATGAGGAGCCCGGCGAGCACCGCCGGGTCGTTGATCTGAAACGTGATCCCGTGGCCGACCTTTTTGCCGAGCTCGTCGTTGTAGGACTGGAAGAGGACCAGCGCGGCCAGGCCGGCGGAGCCGATGGCGTACCCCTTCGTGACCGCCTTGGTCGTATTGCCGACGGCGTCGAGGGGGTCGGTGACGCTGTCCCGCACCTCGTGCGGCAGGTCGGCCATCTCGGCGATGCCGCCCGCGTTGTCGGTGATCGGGCCGAAGGCGTCGAGCGCCACCACCATGCCCGCCATCGAGAGCATCGCGGTGACCGCGATCGCGATCCCGTAGATCCCGGCCAGCCGGTAGGAGGCGACCGTGCCCAGCGCGATCACGATCACGGGGAGCGCCGTCGCCTGCATGCCGACGGCAAGCCCGGCGATGATGTTCGTGGCGTGACCCGTGTTCGACTGCTCGGAGATCCGCTTCACCGGGCCGAAGCGGGTGCCGGTGTAGTACTCGGTGATGGCGACGATGAGCGCCGTGATGGCGAGGCCGATGAGCGCGCACCAGTAGAGGTCGGTCGAGCTGGCGCCGTCGGTGAACGAGCCGAACCCGTCGGCCACGTTCGAGACGACCGGGATGTAGATGAGCGCCGAGAGCACGGCCGACGCGATGACGCCGATGTAGAGCGCGTTGATGACGCTGCCGGACCGCGGCAGCCGCACGAGCAGCGTGCCGATGATCGACGCCGGGATCGAGAGCGCCGCCAGGAGGAGCGGCAGCCGCACCGCGTCGGCGTTGCCGAAGAGCGCGCCCAGGAACATCGACGCGACCACGGTGACGGCGTAGGTCTCGAAGAGGTCGGCGGCCATGCCGGCGTCGTCGCCGACGTTGTCGCCCACGTTGTCCGCGATCACCGCCGGGTTGCGAGGGTCGTCCTCGGGGATGCCGGCCTCGATCTTGCCGACGAGGTCGGCGCCGACGTCCGCGCCCTTCGTGAAGATGCCGCCGCCGAGGCGGGCAAAGACGGAGATCAGGGAGCCGCCGAACGCGAGCCCCACGAGCGCCTTCGTCGCCTCGAGGTCGCTGTCGCCGTTCCAGACCAGGATCCCGAAGTAGGCGCCGACGCCGAGCATCCCCAGGCCGACGACGAGGATGCCGGTGACGGTGCCGCCCTTGAACGCGACCGAGAGCGCCGGCTTCATGCCCGACTTGGCCGCCTCGGCGGTGCGCACGTTCGACCGCACGGCGACGTTCATGCCGATGAAGCCCGTCAGGGCCGAGAGGACGGCGCCGATCAGGAAGCCGATGGCCACCTTCCAGCCCAGGTCGCTCGTCCAGGTGCCGGCGATCCCGATGGCCAGGAACACCACCACGGCCACGCCGGCGATCGTCGTGTACTGGCGGCGGAGATAGGCCGCGGCGCCCTCCTGGACGGCGGCGGCGATCTCCTGCATGCGCTCGGTGCCCGGAGACTGGGCGAGGACGTAACGCGTGAGGGCCAGGCCGTAGACGACCGCGGCGGCGCCGCAGATGAGGGAGATCAGCACAGCATGGCTGGCCAGTGAACTCACGTCAGTGGCTCCTTGGAGGAGGAATAGAGGCCGGGAACCGGGGGATTGTAACAGCGGCCTCGGTTTGCAGAGGCCGCCCCGAGCCCCGCTCGTGCCGCTCAGAAGCGGGCGCCCCGAAGGGCGGTCGCGCAGACGTCGTCGGGCTGCGGGCCGATCGCCGGGATCGCCGCGAAGAGGAGCTCGCGCAGCCGCTCGTTGTTCTCGGTGAAGACCTGTATCACCGCCTCGTGGCTCACCGGCTCGACCTCGGGGTCGTCCTCGAGCCCGACGTCGTAGTCGGTGATGAGGGAGATGTTGGCGTAGCAGAGCTCGAGCTCGCGGGCCAGCCAGCCCTCGGGGTACGCGGTCATGTTGATCACCCCCCACCCCATCGAGCTGAACCAGCGCGACTCGGACCGGGTCGAGAAGCGCGGGCCCTGGATCACGACCACCGTGCCGCCGTCTCGGACGTCGAGCCCCTGGGCCCGGCCCGTCTCGATCAGGGTGCGGCGGAGGTCGGGGCAGTACGGGTCGGCGGCCGAGACGTGCGTGGTGACGGGCCCGTCGTAGAACGTGTCGGCACGGCCGTAGGTGCGGTCCACGAACTGGTCGCAGACGACGAAGGTGCCCGGCGGCAGGTCCCGGGAGAGGCTGCCCGAGGCGCACGGCCCGATGACGCGGCGGACGCCCAGCTCGCG
>DASQXS010000015.1:0-3276 GCA_035639615.1 Gaiellales bacterium
CCCCGCCACACTCCTTCGCCAGGTAGCCCGTGCGCGAAGATCGGCTTGACCGGCGGGGGCAGGGGCGTCGCCGGGCGGTGCGGCGCGGTCGCCGGGCGGTGCCGCGCGGGCGCCTTGACCGGCCGGGTCGCCGCAACCCCGACCGTCGGAAGCCTCGTGAGCTGAGGGCCACCCGGATCCGGTGCCTGCCAGCTGTAGTAGTAATGCTCGACCTCGTCGACCAGCCAGTTTCCGTGGTGCGCCCGCAGCCACTCCACGCTACGAGGCCAAAGCGGCAGGCTGGACGGCCGCATGATCGTCGTCGTGTAGGAGTAGGCCGCCGGGGCGAAGAGCATGAGCATCACCAGCGCCACCAGCAAGCGAACCCGCCGACGGCGGCGGCGATCGGGACGGATCGCCGCTCGACGAGGCCCGCTCGATCCCATCGCCCGACGCTAGCCCCGTCATGTGAGAGCGATGTGAGATGACCCCTGACCCGTACGCTCGTGTTCAGGCCGCGTTGCCCCCGGCCCGACGCTCGATTGCGCAATTCGGTGCCTGACCCCGCAATTGCGTGCCTGACCCCGGAATTGCGTCAGCCGGGGAGCTGGGCCAGGAGGGCGCGGGCCGCGCGGGCGCGGTGGGAGATCGCGTCCTTCTCGTCGGGGCGCATCTCGGCCACCGTGCGCGACTCGCCGTCGGGGACGAACGCCGGGTCGTAGCCGAACCCGCCCGAGCCGCGCGGCTCATGGGCGAGCGTGCCGGTGAGCTCGCCGCGGGCCTCGAGCTCTGCCCCGTCGGGGGCGATCGCGACGAGCTCGGCGACGTAGCGGACGCGGCGGTCGCCCTGCCCGGCGAGAGCGGCGATCAGCTTCGCCAGGTTCTCCTCGTCGGTCGCCTCCTCCCCGGCGAAGCGCGCCGACCGCACCCCCGGCGCGCCGCCGAGCGCGGCCGCCTCGATGCCGGAGTCGTCGGCGACCACCCAGGCCTCGCCGCCGATCGCGGCGTGGACATGGCGGGCCTTGAGGCGCGCGTTCTCGAGAAACGTGTGGCCGGTCTCGGGCGGGAGCTTGCCGGCGAACGGCTCGACCTCCCAGCCGGGGAGCAGGCGGGTCAGCTCGCGGGCCTTGTGGGCGTTTGCGGAGGCGAGAACGAGCCTCACGCGGGTCCGGCGAGAACGCGCGCCTGGGCCGCGCCGATCTCGCCGATCCCCTGCGCGGCCAGCTCGAGGAGACGGTCGAGCGATGCCCGCCCGAAGGGCGTCCGCTCCGCCGTCGCCTGCACCTCGATCAGCTCTCCCCGACCCGTCATGACGACGTTCATGTCCACCTCGGCCCGACTGTCCTCGGCATAGGGCAGGTCGAGCATCGGCTCGGAGTCGACGATCCCGACCGACACCGCCGCCACCGAGTCCGAGAGCGGGATCCGGGGCAGAAGCCCCGCCTCGACGAGCCGCCGCAGCGCGGCGTGGAGGGCGACGTAGCCGCCGCAGATCGCCGCGCAGCGGGTGCCGCCGTCTGCCTGAATCACGTCGCAGTCGATCCAGACCGTGCGCTCGCCGAGGGCTCCGAATTCGACCACCGACCGGAGCGAGCGGCCGACGAGCCGCTGGATCTCGACGGTGCGCCCGTCCTGCTTGCCGCGCGTGGCGTCGCGCTGCTTGCGCTCGTTCGTCGACCCCGGGAGCATCCCGTACTCGCTCGTGACCCAGCCGGTGCCGCGGCCGCGCATCCACGGCGGGACGGACTCCTCGACCATCGCCGTGCAGATGAGGCGGGTGGAGCCGATCTCGAAGAGCACCGAGCCGGTCGCCGACGGGATGAAGTCGAGCTGCATCGACACCGGCCGAAGCTCGTCCGCCCGGCGGCCGTCGGCGCGCGTCACGCGGCCACCGCCAGCGCCGCCGGGTCGACCTGCTCGACCTCGGTCAGCGGCAGCTGCAGGAAGCGGCCGGCGACGTCGCGGAACGCCGCCGGATCGCCGGTGCACAGGAACCGGTAGGAGCCCTCCCGCCCTGGATCGTTTCCGACCCTGCGGCGGGCGACGGTCTCGGCGGCCTCCCGCGCGATCTCCTCGGCGGACGTGATCAGGAAGACGCCGCGGCCGAAGATCCGCTGCAGCATCGGCCGGATGATCGGGTAGTGGGTGCAGCCGAGGATGACCGTGTCGACGTCGGCGTCCTTCAGGACGGCGGCGTAGCCGCGGGCGGCGGCGAGGAGCTCGGCGCCGTGGACGTCGCCCGCCTGGATCAGCGGCACGAGCCGCGGGCAGGCGACCTGGGTCACCTCGATCCCCGCGTCGAGGAGGTGCACGGCCGCCGGGTAGCGGCCGCTTCGCACCGTCGCCTCGGTCGCCATCACGCCGACCCGGCGAACCCGCGTCGCCTGCACGGCCGCGTGCGCCTCCGGGGTGATCACGCCGATCAGCGGCACGTCGAACTCGCGCTGCAGGTCGGGGAGCGCCGAGGCGGTCGCGGCGTTACAGGCCACTACGATGAGCTTCACGTCGAGCGCCGCCAGGTGGCTCGCCACCTCATGGGCGAACCGGGCGATCACCGCCGCCGGCTTCGGCCCGTACGGGAAGCGGTCGGGGTGGGAGTCGCCGAAGTAGACGAAGTCCTCGTGCGGCAGCGTGACCAGGCATTCGTGCAGCACCGTGAGGCCGCCGACCCCGGAGTCGAACATGCCGATGGGACGCGAATCCATGGGCGCGCAGTCTACGCTGGCGACTGGATGGGGCCTCGCGGATAACGTTCGCGGCGTGGTCGAGCTCATCCCCCGGAAGGTGCTCTTCGGAAATCCCGACCGGGAGTGGCCCGCGGTCTCGCCGGACGGCGGCCGGGTCGCGTACCTGGCGCCGGTCGACGGCGTCCTGAACGTCTGGGTGGGCGGGGCCGACGGCGAGGACGCCCGCCCCGTCACGGCGGACGCCGACCGCGGGATCCGCACCTACTTCTGGGCGGACGACGGCCGCCACCTCGTCTACCTGCAGGACACCGGCGGCGACGAGGACTGGCACGTCCACGTCGTCGACCCGGACTCGGGCGATGTGCGCGACGTCACCCCGTTCACCGGCGTCCAGGGCCGCATCATCGGCCGCTCCCGCCGCCGTCCGGAAGAGCTGCTCGTCGCACTCAACCGCCGAAACGCCCAGCTGCACGACGTCTACCGGCTCGACCTCGCCTCCGGCGGCCTCGACCAGGTGGCCGAGAACCCCGGCTACGTCGACTGGCTGGTCGACAACGAGCTCCGGCCGCGGGGCGGCATGCGCATGGCCGAGGACGGCTCGGTGACGCTC
>DASQXS010000016.1:0-2334 GCA_035639615.1 Gaiellales bacterium
GCGGGGTCGCCGACGTATCCCGCCTCGGCGCGATCCATCCTCACTAACTCGGGGTGGATCGCCAGCAGCATCGAGGTCTCCCACTCGCCGGCGTGCAGGCCTCCCTGCGCGGCGGGAACGTCGAACTCCTCCTCCCCCAGCCGCGCGACGCGCATCAACACGGTCAAGTCGGTGATCGCGATCACCGTCGCCCCCTCGACCTCGCCGAGCTTCTCGACGGCGGCCGCCAGGGGCGCGAAGTTGCCGCCGTGCGTGGGGACGAGGACGATGCGGCGAAATCCTCCGCGAGCCAGGGACAGGACGATGTCGGCGACGATCGAGTGGAAGGTCTCATCCTCGAGCGACAGCGTTCCCGGAAACGCGAGGTGGTGACTCGAGCAACCCACGCGGACGGTGGGCGCGACGAATGCGTCGAGCCGCTCGGCCAACTCGTGCGCGAAGTGGTCGCCGAGCAGCGCGTCCGTGGCCAGCGGCATGTGCCGGCCGTGCTGCTCGGTGGCGCCGAGGGCGACCACCACGGTGCCCCGTCCCGCCGCCAGCTCCGCTTCGACCTCCGGCCAGGTCAGCCTGTCGAGCTCGATTGCGGCCACGCGCCGAGTCTACGGCCAATCCATCCGACGATTCGTACGCCGCGATCGGTCGCGCCGGCCGCAGCTGGCAGAGGACGCACGGGGACTTGTCAGCGCCCGTGGTCTGTGCTTGGCTTGGCGAGGCCCAATGCCCGAGGCAAGCGTAGGCGCGGTGAGCGCAGGGGACGGAACCCTGGAGCAGATCGCTGAGATCCGGCGGCGGGTTCGCCGCGCGAGCGGGATCGCGAACTCGGCGGGAGCTCTGGTGACGTTCGCCGCCGCGGGCAACGTGATCCCGGTCTTCTACAGCAGCAGCCTGTCGAATCGAACCGGGGTCATCAACGGGCCGCTCGTCTTCGCCGTGGTGGCGACCGGCATCTACCTCGGCTTCAGGCTCGGCGACCGGGCCTTCGAGCCAATCCGAAGCTGGCTCCTGGCCGGCTGCCCGCCCGAGAGCGAAGCGGCGTCGAGGGCGCTCCTGATCCCCCTCCGCAACGCCCAGGTCACCGCCACTCTCTGGCTCGCCGGGGCGGCGCTTTTTGCGGTCTTCAACGCGCTCCTCGTCTCCCTGGCCTTTGGGGCCCTGATTGCGGTCACGGTCGTCCTCGGCGGCCTGACGACGTCGGCCCTTGTCTATCTGCTCACCGAGCGGATCGACCGTCCGATCACGGCTCGCGCCCTCGCCGCGATGCCGGAGCCCGATCGGAAAGGCCCGGGCATCCGCACGCGCCTGATCGCCGCCTGGTCGCTGGGGACCGGCGTCCCGCTGCTCGGCGCGCTCGCGATCGGCGTCGTCGGCATCGCCAAGCCGGACGTCAACCCCGGGTACATCGGAGGCGCCACCGTCTTCCTCGCAGCCGTGGCCCTCGGCGCCGGCCTCGTTGCCCTGCTGTTTGCGGCTGGCTCCATCGCCGACCCGGTCGCCTCGGTGCGAGGGGGGGTGGAGCGGGTCGAGGCGGGCGATTTCCAGGCGCGCGTCGAGGTCGACGACGCCAGCGAGGTGGGGCTGTTGCAGGCGGGGTTCAACCGGATGGCCGAGGGCCTCGGCGAGCGCGAGCTGCTTCGCGACCTCTTCGGGCGCCACGTCGGCCGTGACGTTGCCCGCGCCGCGCTCGATGGCGGCGTGGCGCTGGGAGGCGAGGAGCGCGAGATCGCGGCGCTGTTCGTCGACGTGGCGGGCTCGACGAGGCTCGCCTCGGAGCTGCCGCCGAGCGAGGTCGTCGCCCTGCTGAACCGCTTCTTCGCCGTAGCCGTCGAGATAGTCGAGGCGGCCGGCGGGCTGGTCAACAAGTTCGAGGGCGACGCGGCGCTAGCCGTCTTTGGCGCCCCGGTGGCTCGATCCACCGCCGCCACGGATGCGCTCAGCGCGGCCCGGCGGCTCGCCGAGCGCCTGCGCGCGGAGGTCGGCGAGCTCGACTTCGGGATCGGCGTCTCGGCGGGGGTCGCCGTCGCCGGCAATGTCGGCGCCGAAGAGCGCTTCGAATACACGGTGATCGGCGACCCGGTCAACGAGGCTGCCCGCGTCTGCGAACTGGCGAAGGCGCGTCCCGGGCGGGTTATCGCCTCGGCGGCCACCCTCGAGGCCGCCGCACCCGAGGAGGTGGCGAGCTGGCGGCTGGGCGAGCAGGTGGCCCTGCGCGGCCGCGCCGCCCAGACGACGCTGGCGCTCCCGGCCGACGAGGCGCCAGCGGAGACGTAAGGCGCCTAGCGCCGACGAAAGCGGCCCAACAGGCCCGCGACGCGGGCGATCGCCTGCTCCGAGCGG
>DASQXS010000017.1:0-2403 GCA_035639615.1 Gaiellales bacterium
TCCCGCGGGCCTCTGCACGACTCGTCACCTCTAGCCGCCGCAGCACAACGCGCCGAACACCCTCCGAGTTGACAGTCGAACCGAGTTTCTTTACCCCACACGCGATCGCGGCGAGCCAGCCACGGCAGCGCGGCCTGTGGGGGCCGCACTGCCGTGCGATCCTCAACGCCGGCATCCTCCTTCAGCCGATGGGCTTCGTGCCGCCACCTACTGATCCGTCAGGGAACTCGAGGTGAGCGTGGCGCTCGCGCCTGCGCTCGTCTGATCGGTTGCCGGGATGGCGGCCGCCGCCACGTTCAGCCCGCCGCGGGTTGTGAATATCGCCTCGTTGCAGTTCGGGGTCGCCGTCTGGCAGTCGGATCCGCCGGACGTCGGCGCCGTCGCGACGGCGAAGGCGGGGCGGGCGGCCCCGCCCGAGTTGAACGAGGTCGAGATGTAGTCGCCAACCATGCGGCCCTGGGTCGTGTTCGGCAGCCAGCTCAGTGTCACCGAGCCGGCGCCGGTGATGTGGGTGTTGGACGTCCAGCTCGAGCCGCCGTCGGCGGAGGACGAGTAGCCGACCTCGAGGTCGCAGGTCGAGGCCGTGCAGTTCGCGTTCGGGTAGAAGTAGAACGTCACCACGAGATGCGCGCTGCTGCCCGAGGTGGCACGGTCGACCGCCAGGCCCGGGATGAAGTGGTCGACCCCGCTCCCGATCGGGTCCAGCGGGAGCCGCGTCAGCTTCGACCAGCTCTTGCCGTCGGTCGACGTGCTCAGCACCAGGTCGCTCGCGTTGCAGGTCGGCTCGAAGTGGCAGTCCTGCCAGACAACGTAGACCCGGCCGGACGCGTCCATCTCGGCGCTCGGCAGCGGAATGCTGTCCCGGATGCCACCCGCCGCGTGGTGGAAGCCCACGCGCGCGATGATGTTGGTCTTGCTCCAGCTCGCGCCGCCGTCGGCCGAGGTGAAGGCCACCATCAGGAAGTTGATGCCGGCGAATCCGTTGATCGGGACGATGACCGTGCCGCTCGGCTGCACGAGCGGTTGTCCGCCGATGCCGTGCGCGTCGTTCGCGGTCGGCAGACCGGCGCTCCAGGTCAGTCCGCCGTCTGTGGACGTGCTCATCTGGATCAGGTCACCGAGGGTGTTGTCGTCGTACTCGGTGTAGCAGTGCCCGAAGAACGGGCTCGAGGCGGTGTTGTCGCAGACCGTCCAGTTCTTGTCGTTGAAGTGCCCGTCGCTGTTGACGACGATGGGGTTGCCCCACGTCGTGCCGGTCGCGTCGGTCGAGCGGCTGACGAGTACGTCGACGGGTCCTGACAGGCTCTTGATACCAAGCCAGGAGATCAGCCAGACACCGTCCTTCGCGTCGAAGGCAACCGAAGGGTCACTGGCACGCGGATAGAGACCAGCCGGCGTCGAGAAAACCGTCGTGCTCGGCAGGAAACCCGCCGTCCAACTCTTGCCGCCGTTCGTGGACGCTGCAAAGCCGATGTTCGACGCGCCGCCGTCGAAGAACCGGCCCACCTGGAACGCAGACACGATCGTATTGCCGGACGAGAGCGTGTCCGGCTCGACCTCCGTCTTGTGCTGGCTCGTCGTGTTCGTGTATGGGTCCGAGGTGCTGATCTGCAGCACCGCGGCCTGTGCCTGCGCTCCCGTCGCCGCGAAGACCACGACGGCGAGGGCGGCGAGCCCGGCGACCACGTGTAGACGCTTCACCTCTCCCACCTCCTGTAGCGACCGCGATTGCCGCAATCGAGCGCCGGGGCGGGGGTCGGACCTTGGTCTGCCGCAGCCTCGGCGACTCCGCGCCCGCGTTCGCGGCGAGAGACTCCTACTTCCCGCCGGCCGAGTCAAGGACTGTCGGCTGCGCGGACACCGAACGACCGCAACGCCTCGCGTTCGCGTGCCAGCGGGTCGACCGGGCGCTCCCGCAGCGTCCGGTGCAGCCTGACGTTCGCGCGCAACGACCGCCTGCGCGTCCGGCTGCGGCCCGCCGGCGCGGCAGCAACAATCTCGCCTTGATGACCCAGATCCGCGCCGCCATCCCGTCGCGGCGGCGCATCTACTGGATCCAGGACGGCCTGTCGGCCAGCTGGACGCCCGACATCCGGACGTTCGCGGCCGCCAGCAAGATCGAGCTGGTGCCCACACCGACCTACGCCAGCTATCTGAACCCGGTCGAGGGCCACTTCTTCCCGATCACCGAGTTCGTCGTCAACAACGCCGACTACCTCAACTGGGACGCCTTCGCGTGGGCGCTGGCCCGCCACATCCAGCACCGCAACGGCCCCCACCGCGACAAGCGCATCCGCCTCCTCGAAGCCCGTCACCAGATCGCCGCCTGATGCCGTTTCCGGTCAAACGTTCCGAGAAGGGCCACTAGGAGGCACCGGGAGCCGTGGGGACTGCCGGTTGCGT
>DASQXS010000018.1:0-22209 GCA_035639615.1 Gaiellales bacterium
GGTCCGCCCGCCGCCGGCTTGGGAGTCACCGAGATCCCCGGATAGGGCGCCGTCGACGTGCCCGTGACGAGGCCGTCCGACCACGCCTGCCGCATCACCACGATGGCGTCGATCAGGCGCCGGCGGCGGTCACGCTGCGAGATCCCGAGTCCCTCGAACTCCTCCGCCCGCCACCCGAGGCCCAGCCCGAGGACGAAGCGCCCGCCCGAGATGAGATCGACCGTGGCGGCGTCCTCCGCCAGCCGCACGGGGTCGTGCAGCGGCGCGAGCAGAAGGGCCGTCCCGATCGTGACCCGTTCCGTGCGCGCGGCGATGGCGGCCGCGACCGGCAGCAGCGACGGCATGTACCCGTCGTCCACGAAGTGATGCTCGGAGAGCCAGACCGAGTCGAGCCCGAGCCGCTCGGCCAGCACGGAGACGTCGATCGCGTCTCGGTAGAGCTCCGCGTCCGACCGGCGCTCGCCCGGCGGTCGCTGGCACGTGATCAACCCGAATCCGAGCCTCATCGACGGTCTCCCTCCGGCAGCCCGGCGCCCGCCCCCGGCTCAGCCGGCGACGGCCACCGCCTCGATCTCCATCAGCTGGTCCCGGTAGCCGAGCACCGTCACGCCGAGCAGGGTGCTGGGCGCGCGCCAGTCGCCGAATCGCTCCTCGACGACCCGCCACACGCGGACGAGCTCGTCGCCTTCCCGGGCAACGACGTAGACCGTCGTCTTGACCACGTCCTGGAGCGTCGCCCCGGCGGCGCCGAGCGCGACCTCCAGGTTGTCGAGGGCGCGCGACGCCTGGGCCTCGGGGCCGCCCGCGACGACCCTCCCGAACTCGTCGATCGGGCACGCTCCGGCGGTGAAGACGAGGCTCGCGCCGGCCGTCGCCGCCGCATACGCATACGGCGCCTCGGCGTAGAGCCCCGGCACATCCACGAGTCGCGGCCGGGCGGACACGCGCCGCATCGTAGACGGGCCGCTAGGCGGCCGGAGAGGGCCGTTCCGGATGCCGCGGCAGGCCGTCGTCCGGGGTCGACTCCCACGGCGCTGCATAGGCCACGAACTGGCGCCACTGCGGGCAGATGCCGGGATCGGCGTCGAACGCGCCGAGCCGCACGCTGATGGTCTCGTGGGCGTCGGGATCGCGGCTGAAGAGCGCCGAGCCGCACTCCACGCAGAACGCCTTTTCGAACCCGGTCTCCGGCGTGTAGAGGCGGACGTGCGCGTCGCCGGAGACGATGTGGAACGAGCCCGGTTCGGCCCGGGCCTGCGCCGAGGCCGTAGTGCCGGTGCGGCGCTGGCAGCGGGTGCAGTGGCAGTAGGAAGCCGAGACGAGCGGGGCGGGCACCTCGAAGCGCATCGCCCCACAGAGGCAGCCGCCGGTGAGCGGGAGGGGCGGGGTAGTCGTCATGCGCCAATCTTGGCGCATGATGCGCCGAGCCTGGCGCATTGGCTTCCGGGACGCGACCCGCATGCATGGCCGTACGCATCCCGTGCGCGCCGACGAGGACGACCCCGGCCTTCCGATCAAGTTCGGGCCGTGCTCCAACGGCGAGTACGTCCCGGCGCCGCTCTCGGCCGTTGAGCGCGAGGCGATCCGCCGCGCCCGGCGCGACGCCGCCGGAAACGCGAAGCGCCTCGGCCTCTCGCGCGCCGAGTTCCTGCGGTCGGTGTCCGGCGCCGCGACGACGCTCCTGGCCCTCCAGGGCTGCGCCGGCGGCGCCGCCAAACGCGCCCTCGGCGGTGGCTGGCGGGTGCCGGTCGAGGCGGCGCTCGACGCCGACGCCGCCCGCGCCGTCCTTGCCGGCGACGAGTTCGTCTTCGACGTCCAGGGCCACCACCTCGAGTACGACCTCATGCGCCGCACGGCCGGGCGGCCGTTCTTCGGCTCGGTGTTCCCGCAGGTGAGCTGCGGCCTCGACGATCCGCGGGCATGCTTCTCGCGCGAGGTGTTCCTGGAGGACTTCTTCCTCAGGAGCGATACGAGCATGGTGACGCTCTCGGCGCTTCCGATCGCGCCGCAAGGCAGCCCGCTCTCCGCCGCGATCATGGAGGAGACGCGGCACACCGCCGAGCTGGTCTGCAACTGGGACTCGGTGCTGCTCCACGCCCAGGTGCTCCCGAACTACGGCCCCCTCCAGGCCAACCTCGACGAGATGGAGCGGAACGTGCGCCGCTACCCGATCGCGGCCTGGAAGGTCTTCACCCACTTCCCTGACGCGTTCGGCGATCCCGGAAACGCCTGGCGGCTGGACGACGCCGACCCGCGCCTGCCGCAGGTCGGCCACGCCTTCATCGAGCAGGCCCGGCGGCTGGGCGTGAAGACGATCTGCGCCCACAAGGGGTTCGGCGCCGGGAGCCCCTACGCCTCGCCAGCGGACGTGCCGCCCGCGGCCAGGGAGTTCCCGGACGTGAGCTTCGTCGTCTACCACTCCGGCTTCGAGCGCACCGGCCCGCCCGAAGGGCCGTTCACGCACGCGACGGCGCACCTCGGCACGAACCGGCTGATCGCCGCCATGCGGGCCTATGGCGTCGGCCCGAACCAGAACGTCTACGCCGAGCTCGGCTCCACCTGGTGGACGGTCATGCGCGACCCCGAGCAGGCCGCCCACGTGCTCGGGAAGCTGCTGCGCTACGTCGGCGAGGACAACGTTCTCTGGGGCACCGACTGCATCTTCTACGGCTCGCCGCAGGACCAGATCCAGGCGTTCCGGGCGTTCGAGATCAGCCCCGAGTTCCAGGAGCGCTACGGCTATCCAGCCCTGACCCCGCTCGTGAAGGCGAAGGTGCTTGGCCTGAACGGCGCCCGCGTCTACGGCGTCGAGCCGCAGACGCGCCGCTACCGGTTCACGCGGGCTGAGCTGGAGCGGATCCGCACCGCGCTGCCGTTCCGGCACGAGACGTACGGGCCGCGGAACCGGCGCGAGGTCGAGGCGCTGCGCGCCCACCACCACGGCTGGCCGGGGTAGTCACGCGGGCGGCAGGCGGACGTGCATGTGGTCATCGTGGTGGACCAGCGCCTCGACGACCCCGGCGGGTCCCCGGAGGCCGGTGCTCGGGCCGACGAAGATCACCTGAGCGCCGGCGCGCACGAACCGGTCGACGAGGTCCTGCGCAAGCCGGCGGTCGATCTGGGCCACGGTCCCCGGCGCCCGCTCGCGCCGGTCGAGGCGCGGGTAGTAGACGTCGGCGTCGAGGCCGTTCTGGTGGGAGACGTGGCCGATCCCGCCGAACTGCGGCCCGAAGTCGCTGCCGTGAGGCCGGGAGAGATCGCCGACCCCGACCCGCGGTGCGTGCGGGTGGGCGGCGGCGTACGCGTCGATCACCGCGAGCACCGTTCGCACCAGCCGCGCCGTGCCCCACCGCCGCCACGGCCGGTCGGGGGCGCGGTGGAGCACGGGATCCCAGGTGAAGAAGTGGGCGCCCTCCCGGGGCAGGCGGACGCCGCCGACCAGGCGGCCGTCCCACGGCAGTCCGACGGCGCGCGAGCGGTGCCAGACGATCGGCGGCTCGGGACGGCGCCGGGGGGCGACGCGCCCGTGGGGCCGCGGGCGCGGGTGGGGCGCCGGTGCCGCCTGCGTGGCGACCGGGGCAGGCCGGGCCTCGGGCTGGGCCTCGCCCCAGGCCGCGAACGCGAGGGCGGCGACGAACGCGGCGATCGGGAGAACGAGCCTCACGAGGGCCGTACGCCCCGACCCGCCCAGTGCGTCCACCCGACCGGTTCGCGCTGGACCCGAGCGGGGTACCGTCCATCGCAGCCGCTTGAGAGGAGACCCGATGCCCGCCCGCTCCGCGCACACCGAGCTCGAGCGCCACGACGCCGGCCTCGCGCAGCTTCCCGCCGACGAGATCCGGCAGATCGACGCCTGGTGGCGGGCCGCCAACTACCTCTCGGTCGGCCAGATCTATCTGCTCGAGAACCCGCTCTTGCGGGAGCCCCTGCGCCCCGAGCACGTGAAGCCGCGCCTGCTCGGCCACTTCGGGACGACCCCGGGCCTGAACCTGATCTACGCCCACCTGAACCGGACGATTCGGGCCCGCGACCTGAGCGTCATCTACGTCACCGGGCCGGGCCACGGCGGGCCGGGGCTGGTGGCCAACGCCTACCTCGAGGGCACTTACAGCGAGGTCTACCCGCACATCGGCCGCGACGAGGAGGGCCTGCGGGCGCTCTTCCGCCAGTTCTCGTTCCCGGGCGGCATCCCCAGCCACGTCGCGCCCGAGACCCCGGGCTCGATCCACGAGGGCGGCGAGCTCGGCTACGCGCTCGCCCACGCCTTCGGCGCCGCGTTCGACAACCCCGACCTGGTGGTCGCGTGCGTCGTCGGCGACGGCGAGGCCGAGACCGGCCCGATGGCGACGAGCTGGCACGGGAACAAGTTCCTGAACCCGCGCACGGACGGCGCCGTTCTGCCGATCCTGCACCTCAACGGGTACAAGATCGCCAACCCGACCGTGCTCGCCAGGATTCCCGAGGAGGAGCTCGTGGCCCTCTTCGAGGGGTACGGCTGGAACCCCCGCATCGTCCACCTGGAAGCTGGGGACGAGCCGGAGGCGGTGCACGGCCGGATGGCCGCGGCGCTCGACTGGGCCCTCGACGAGATCGCCGCCGTGCAGCGGGCGGCGCGCGCGGGCGGCGACGGCGCCCGTCCGCGGTGGCCGATGATCGTCCTTCGCAGCCCCAAGGGCTGGACCGGCCCAGCCGAGGTCGACGGCCTCGAGGTCGAGGGCACCTGGCGGTCCCACCAGGTGCCGCTCGCCCATGTCCGCGAGAGTCCGGACCACCTGGCCAGGCTGGAGCGGTGGCTCGGGAGCTACGGCCCCGGCGAGCTCTTCGACGAGCGGGGGGCGCCCCGCGCCGACCTGGCGGGCCTCGCCCCGCGCGGAGAGCGGCGGATGAGCGCCAACCCGCACACGAACGGCGGCACCGTTGTCCGCGAGCTCGACCTGCCCGACTTCACCGCGTACGCCGTTCGTGTCCCGGCGCCCGGGACGACGGTGAGCGAGGCGACCCGCGTCGCCGGCGCGTACCTGCGCGACGTGATCGCGCGGAACCCACGCGAGTTCCGGCTCTTCGGCCCGGACGAGACCGCCAGCAACCGCCTGCAGGACGTCTTCGAGGTCACCGACCGGGCCTGGGACGCCGAGACCCTCTCGGGCGACGACCACCTCGGGCCGGACGGGCGGGTGATGGAGGTGCTGTCCGAGCACCTGTGCCAGGGCTGGCTCGAGGGCTATCTCCTCACCGGCCGGCATGGGCTCTTCAACTGCTACGAGGCGTTCGTCCACATCGTCGACTCGATGTTCAACCAGCACGCGAAGTGGCTCAAGGTTACGCGCCAGATCCCGTGGCGGCAGCCGCTGGCATCGCTCAACTACCTCCTGAGCTCACACGTCTGGCGGCAGGACCACAACGGCTTCTCGCACCAGGATCCCGGGTTCATCGATCACGTGGTGAACAAGAAGGCCGAGATCATCCGCGTCTACCTGCCGCCGGACTCGAACACGCTCCTCTCCGTCCTCGACCACTGCCTGCGCAGCCGCCATTACGTGAACGTGGTCGTCGCCGGGAAGCAGCCGGCGCTCACCTACCTCTCGATGGACGACGCGGTGGTGCACTGCACTCGCGGCGCCGGCATCTGGGAGTGGGCCTCGACCGACGCCGACGGCGATCCCGACGTCGTCATGGCGGCGTGCGGGGACGTTCCCACGCTCGAGACGCTGGCGGCCGTGGCGCTCCTGCGCGAGCGCCTGCCGGAGCTGCGCATCCGCGTCGTCAACGTCGTCGATCTGATGCGCCTCGAGCCGGCGACCGAGCACCCGCACGGGATGTCGGACGACGAGTTCGACTCGCTCTTCACCCGCGACCGGCCCGTGATCTTCGCCTATCACGGGTATCCGTGGCTGATCCACCGGCTCACCTACAGGCGGGCGAACCACCGCAACCTCCACGTACGCGGCTACAAGGAGGAGGGGACGACCACGACGCCGTTCGACATGGTGATGCTGAACGACCTCGATCGCTTCCACCTCGTGATGGATGTCATCGACCGCGTGCCCGGGCTCGAGTCCCGGGCGGCGCACCTGCGCCAGGAGATGGTCGACGCCAGACTCCGCCACCGGGCCTGGACGCGCGCCCACGGCGACGATCATCCCGACGTGCGCGACTGGACGTGGCCGGGCTGATCCGTTGGCCGACGTCCTCGTCGTCAACGCCGGCTCGACCAGCCTCAAGCTCCACCTCGTCGACGAGGCGGGCGATGCCGCCGCGGTCGCGGGGCTCGAGGCCGTCGACCCGGGCCGGGTCGAGGCCGTCGCGCACCGGATCGTCCACGGCGGGCCGCGCTTCCGCGACCCCGTCGTGATCGACGATGCGGTCCGCGAGCAGATCCACCGGCTCGAGCCCCTCGCGCCGCTTCACAACGCCCCGGCCCTGCGCGCGCTCGCGGACGCCCGAAAGCGCGTCCCCCGCGCGCCCCACGTCGCCGTCTTCGACACCGGCTTTCACGCCACGATCCCGGCCGCCGCGGCCACCTACGCCGTCCCGGGCCGGTGGCGGGACGAGTGGGGCGTGCGCCGGTACGGCTTCCACGGCATCTCGGTGGCATGGGCCGCCGAGCGCGTTCCCGAGCTCCTGGGCCGGCCCGCCGCCGACCTGCGGCTGGTCGTCTGCCACCTCGGCGGCGGAAGCTCGGTCACCGCCGTCGCCGGTGGGCGCTCCGTCGACACGACGATGGGGTTCAGCCCGCTCGAGGGCGTCCCGATGGCGACCCGGTCGGGGTCGGTCGACCCGGGGGCGCTCGTGTACGTCCTGCGCCGGTCGGGGATGGGTGCGGACGAGCTCGAGATAGCGCTGAACGAGCAGTCCGGTCTGGCCGCACTGGCGGGCGATGACGGCGGCATGGTCGAGCTGGAGCACGCCGCGGCGGGCGGCGACGGGCGGGCGGCGCTCGCGATCGACGTCTACGTCCACCATGTGGCCGCGGCGGCGGCCGCGATGGCCGCCGCCGCGGGCGGCATGGACGCGCTCGTCTTCACCGCCGGCATCGGCGAGGGCTCGGCGACCGTCCGCGCCCGCGTCTGCGCGCGGCTCGCCTTTCTCGGTGTGGCGCTCGACGAGGACCGGAACGAGGCGGCGGCCCCGGACTGCGACCTGGCCGCGGCGGGGTCGCAGGTCGCCGTGGCGGTCATCCACGCGCGCGAGGAGCTGGTCGCGGCCAGAGCGGCGCGGGTGGCGCTCTCACAGGAATTACACGGGCGTCTATGAGGAGGGCTGGCGGTAGTCGGCGAGGAAGGTGCCGATGCGGACGATCGCATCGGCGAGCTCCTCCACCGCCGGCAGCGTGACGATGCGGAGGTGGTCGGGGCGCGGCCAGTTGAACCCGGTGCCCTGGACGACCAGGATGTGCTCCCGGCGCAGCAGGTCGAGCACGAGGCGCTCGTCGTCCTGGATCCGGTGGACGCTCGGGTCGAGCCGCGGGAAGGTATAGAGCGCGCCCATCGGCTTCACGCACGAGACGCCCGGAATGGCGTTCAGCAGCTCCCAGGCCCGGTCGCGCTGCTCCACGAGGCGCGCCCCCGGGAGCACGAGCTCGTCCGCCGCGCCCGTGTTCCCGAGCGCCGCCTGGATGGCGTGCTGGCCAGGGACGTTCGCGCAGAGACGCATGTTGGCGAGGATGTCGAGCCCCTCGATGTAGCTCGAGGCGCGGTGCTTCGGCCCGGACACGACCATCCAGCCCGACCGGAACCCCGCCACCCGGTAGGCCTTCGAGAGGCCGTTGAAGGTGAGGGTGAGGACGTCGGGTGCAAGCGCCGCCGTAGGCACATGGCGGGCGCCGTCGTAGACGATGCGGTCGTAGATCTCGTCCGAGAGGAGCACGAGGCCGTGCCGCCGGGCGATCTCGACGAGACCCTCGACGATCGCCGGCGGATACACCGCGCCGGTGGGGTTGTTCGGGTTGATCACGACGAGCGCCCGGGTGCGGCCGGTGACCTGCGCCTCGACGTCGCCGAGGTCCGGGTACCAGCCGGCCTCCTCGTCGCACAGATAGTGGACGGCGCGGCCGCGGCACAGGCTCGTGACCGCCGTCCACAGCGGGTAGTCGGGCGCCGGGATGAGCACCTCGTCGTCGTTGTTCAAGAGCGCCTGGAGGGCGATGGCGATCAGCTCGGAAACGCCGTTTCCGAGGTAGACGTCGTCGACGTCGATGCCCTGAACGCCGAGCCGGAGGTGATACTGCTCGACCGCGCGGCGGGCAGAGAGGAGCCCCTTCGAGTCGCTGTAGCCCTGCGCCGCGGGCAGGTTCCGGATCACGTCGACGATCACGTCCTCGGGCGCCTGGAGGCCGAACGGCGCCGGGTTTCCGATGTTGAGCCGGAGGATCCGGTGGCCCTCCTGCTCCAGCCGCAGGGCCTCCTCGAGCACCGGCCCGCGTACGTCGTAGGCGACGCCCTCGAGCTTGTCGGACTGGACGACGTCCATGCGGCACCCTATCCCGGCGTGTAACGGACGCCGTCGTCTCGAGACCGAAGCTCCAGATGGGCGACCTCCACTTCACCGGCCTTCTGATCGTCGCCGCCGTCGCGTTCACGGCGCCGCTTCTGCTCGGCCTCGTGCCGGCGCTTCGGCTTCCGTCCGTGGTGGTCGAGCTGGTGGCCGGCATCCTCATCGGGCCGTCCGTCCTGGGCTGGGTCGATGTCGACGAGCCGGTCCGCGTGCTGTCGCTCGTCGGGCTCGCCTTCCTGCTCTTCCTCGCCGGCCTCGAGGTCGAGTTCGAGCGCCTGCGCGGCCGCAACCTGCGTTCGGCATCGGTCGGCTTCGCGCTCTCGTTCGCGATCGCGGTCGTGGTGGGCCTCGTCCTGGCCGCGGCCGGGCAGGTCGATACGCCGCTCCTGGTCGCCGTGATCCTCGTTGCCACCTCGCTTGGCGTCGTCATCCCCGTGCTGAAGGACGCCGACCAGATCTCGTCGGACTTCGGCCAGCTCGTCATCGCCGCGGCGTCGATTGCGGACTTCGGCGCGGTGATCCTGCTCTCGCTCTTCTTCTCGGGCGAGTCGTCGAGCACCGGCGCCAAGGTCATCCTGCTGAGCGGGTTCGGGCTCGTGGCGGCGGCGCTCGTGCTCGCGCTGATGCGCGCGGCCCGCCTGCGTCGGCTCTCCGCGGTGTTCCTGCGCCTGCAGGACACCACGGCGCAGATCCGCGTGCGCGGGGCGTTCCTGCTTCTGATCGGGCTCGTGGCGCTGGCCGAAGAGCTCGGGCTCGAGGTGATCCTGGGCGCATTCCTCGCCGGGTCCGTCCTGACCCTCGTCGACCGCGACCGGGCCATGACCCACCCGCAGTTCCGGCTGAAGCTCGAGGCCTCCGGGTTCGGCATCTTCATCCCCGTCTTCTTCGTGACGAGCGGCATCCAGTACAACGCCGGCGCGCTCTTCGGCAGCGTGTCGACGGTCGTCCGGGTGCCGCTCTTCCTGGCCGCGCTCCTCGTCGTTCGCGGGCTTCCCGCCGTCCTGTACCGAGGCGCCGTCGGGACGCGCCGGGCCGTCGTCGCCGGGCTCCTGCAGGCGACGTCGCTGCCGTTCATCGTGGCCGCGTCGATGATCGGGCTGGAGCTCGGGCTGCTCGACCGCGCCACCGGCGCAGCCCTGATCGCGGCCGGCCTGCTCTCGGTCCTGCTCTTCCCGCTCGCGGCCCTCACCATCCTGCGCGGCGCCGAGGAGCCGCGCTCCGCAGCCGTCCCCGGCCCGATCCCGCCGCTCCCGACCTCCGGCTAGCGCAATTCCGGGGTCAGGCACGCAATTGCGGTGCCAGGCCTACGTCGTTGCGGCCTTCTGGCGGGCGCTGATGATGTCCGTGAACGGCGCCCCGGGCGCACCCCCGATCGCCAGGATCTCCACCGGCCCGTCGGGGGTGGTGAACCGCCGCTTCGTCCCCGACGGGACGTAGGCCACCGAGCCGGCCCGGAGCGCGTGCTCTTCCCCCTCGATCCTCAGCGTCGCCTGGCCGGAGACGACGAAGTAGATCTCCTCTTGGCCGTCGCCGGCGTGGTCGTGCTCGGGGTAGCCCTCGTGCCCCTGCGGGAACTGCTCGAGGTTCACCCCGAACGCCGTTACACCGAGGTGCGACCCAATCGGCTTGAAGACGCCGCCGGAGGCGGCCTCGATGTCGCTGACGTGGCTGACCCTGGCCTCGCTCACCGGCGTCCCTCCGAGTCGTGGATGCCGTCGGCGGCACGGTAACACCCTGCGCGCGGTCCGGCCTGGCACCGCAATTGCGTACCTGACCCCGCAATTGCGTGCCTGACCCCGGAATTGCGCGGGTGTAACGGGGCTCGGGGTGCGGAGACTGAGGCGGGTACGCGAACTCGTCATCGGCTGAAGGAGGAGAGCATGGCCGTCACCGTCCCCGTAACCGCAACCGAGGGCATGCGCGGGCTCAAGGGCAAGAACGTGCTCGTGACCGGCGGGACGTCGGGCATCGGGCAGGCGATCGCCGTCCGCTTCGCGGAGTACGGCGCGAACGTCGCCATCAACTACCTGCGCCGGCCCGAGGAGGCGGACGACACCGAGGAGAAGGTACACGCCTGCGTGAAGCAGGTGCGCCAGACCGGCGTTCGCGACGTGCTCGTCCGCGGCGACGTGTCGAACGAGGCCGAGGTCGTCGCCATGTTCGAGGAGGCCGTCGACAAGCTGGGCGGGATCGACGTGCTCGTGAACAACGCCGGCATCCAGATCTCCCGCCCGTCGCACGAGCTCTCGGCGGAGGACTTCGACAAGGTGCTCGCCGTCAACCTGCGCGGCGCCTTCCTGTGTGCGCGGGAGGCGATCAAGCGGTTCCTGGCCGCCGGCACGCCGGGCTCGATCGTCAACATCTCGAGCGTCCACCAGCGCATCCCCAAGCCGGGCTACCTGGGCTACTCGGTCAGCAAGGGCGGGATGCAGAACATGACGACCACGCTCGCGCTCGAGTACGCCGGGCACGGCATCCGGGTGAACGCCGTCGGGCCGGGCGCCACCGTGACCCCGATCAACCGCGCCTGGATCGACGATCCGGTGAAGCGCGAGATGGTCGAGTCCCACATTCCGATGGTGCGGGCCGGCACCTCCGACGAGATGGCGGGCGTGGTCTGCTTCCTCGCGAGCGACGACGGCGCCTACATCACCGGCCAGACGCTCTTCGTCGACGGCGGCCTCACCCTCTACGCCGACTTTCGCGAGCCGTGGTCGTCGGAGTGACGCACGCTGAGCGCTGGTGGCCGTCGCCCTTCGGCGGAGACGACCAGCTCGGGATGCTGAACCACGTCACCGCGGCGAAGCGGGTCGAGGCGCTCGGGCTCGTCCGCGAGGGCCGGCTTTACGATCTCGGCCGCGTCCTCGACGAGCGCTGCCCGGTGTTCCCCGGGCGCTACTACCGCCAGACGCTCGTGACCACGGCCCATCACGCCAACCAGGCAATGCCCCTCGGCGAGAACCGGGTGAACTGGGTCACCGAGATCCAGACCGCGACCCAGCAGCTGGGCACGCATCTCGACGCCCTCAGCCATCTGCAGATCGGCGACCGCGGCTATAACGGCTGGCGCGTCTCCGAGCTGGCCGACCCGGCGGGCATGAAGCGCCTCGGCGCCGAGACGATCCCGCAGATCGTCACCCGCGGCCACCTCGTCGACGTCTCCGAGCGGTCGCCGGGGCCGGGCGGCGTGATCACGCTCGCCGACGTGGACGGGCTCGACCCCGAGCCCGGCGACGCGGTCCTCTTCCACACCGGCTGGGGCCGCCACTGGGACGACGCCGATGCGTACCTCTCCGGTGAGCCCGGGCCCGGCTACGACGTGGCCGAGTGGCTGGTCGAGCACCGCGTGGCGCTCACCGGCTGCGACACGTGGAGCTACGGGCCGGTCCCCGCCGAGAACCCGGCGCGGCCGTTCGAGGTGCCGCAGATGCTGAACGTCCGCCACGGCGTCTTCGTCGTCGAGAACCTCGACACGGCCGCGCTCGCTGCCGACGGCGTGCGCGAGTTCGCGCTCGTCCTCACCCACGCGAAGCTCCGCGGCGCCACCGGTGCGTGGACGTCGCCGATCGCCCTGATCTGACGGGAGGAACCGACATGCAGAACGACTACGACGTCATCATCATCGGCAGCGGCGCCGGCGGCGGCACGCTCTCGCACCGGCTCGCGCCCTCGGGCAAGCGGATCCTGATCCTGGAGCGGGGCGGGTACCTGCCGCGCGAGCTCGAGAACTGGAGCAGCAAGGCCGTCTTCGTCCGTGCCCGGTACAAGACGCACGAGCAGTGGTACGACAAGGACGGCAAGCCCTTCCACCCCGGGCAGCACTACTACGTGGGCGGGCAGACGAAGATGTACGGCGCCATCCTCTTCCGCCTCCGGGAGCGAGACTTCGGCGAGGTGCGCCACCACGGCGGCGTCTCGCCGGCGTGGCCGCTCTCATACACGGACCTCGAGCCGTACTACGCGGAGGCCGAGAAGCTCTACCTCGTCCACGGCGAGCGCGGCGCCGATCCGACGGAGCCGCCGGCATCGGGGCCGTACCCGTACCCCGCCGTCAGCCACGAGCCGCGCATCCAGCAGCTGCACGACGACCTGGTTCGGCGCGGCCTCCATCCCTTCCCGCTCCCGGTGGGCGTGAACCTGGATGAGCAGAATCCTGAGCGGAGCGTCTGCGTCCGCTGCGCGCGGCTGGACGGGTTCCCGTGCATGGTCGACGGCAAGGCCGACGCCCACGTGTGCGCGATCCGGCCGGCGCTCGAGCACGAGAACGTCACGCTCCTCACGGACTCCAAGGTCATCCGGCTCGAGACCGACGCCGGCGGCGGCACCGTCACGGGCGTCGTCGTCGAGCGTGACGGCGAGCGGGAGACGTACCGGGCCGGCATCGTCGTCGTCTCCTGCGGAGCGGTGAACTCCGCCGTGCTGCTGCTTCGCTCGGCGTCCGACCAGCACCCGAACGGGCTTGCGAACTCGTCCGACGTCGTCGGCCGCCACTACATGGCGCACATCAACTCCGCGATGATCGCGATCTCGAAGGAGCCGAACCCGACCCGGTTCCAGAAGACGCTCGGCGTGAACGACTTCTACTGGGGCGCGGACGACTTCGACTTCCCGCTCGGGCACATCCAGATGCTCGGCAAGACGGACGGGCACATGCTCCGCGCGGGCGCGCCACCCTTCGTTCCCGGGCTCGCCCTCGACTACGTGGCCCGGCACGCGGTCGACTTCTGGCTCACGACGGAGGACCTGCCGCAGGCGCAGAACCGGGTGACGCTCGACCGGCACGGCCGGATCAGCGTCCACTACACGAACATCAACACCGAGGGCCACCGGCGCCTGATCGCCAGGCTCAAGGGCCTGCTCGGGCACCTCGGGATGCGCGACCACCTGATCCCGAATCAGGTCATCCGCGACGAGCGTATCCCGATCGCCGGTGTCGCCCACCAGTGCGGCACGGTGCGCTTCGGCACCGACCCGCGGACGTCGGCCCTCGACACGAACTGCAAGGCCCACGATCTGGACAACCTGTACGTCGTCGACACGAGCTTCTTCCCGTCGTCGAGCGCGGTCAACCCGGCGCTGACGGCGATGGCGAACGCGCTCCGCGTCGGCGACCACCTGCTCGACCGGCTCGGCGCGTCCGCCTCGCGGCGGACGTCTGAGGCGGTGGCCGCCGGCGCCGGGGGGCGGGGATGATCGCCTCGACGGCGGAGGCGCCGGTGCGGCCGGGGTTCGTGGCGCACGCCCCCGCATTCGCGGACGTGATCGGCGCCGCACCCAGGCTCGAGCAGGTCGTCGCGACGGACGCCCACGAGGGCCCGGTCTACGCCGCCGACGAGGATGCCCTCTACTTCACGACGGTGCCGCGGCGGCCGGCGCGGCCCGACGAGCCAGTGGTGGCGATCAAGCGGATCGCCCTCGACGGCGCCCGCTTCCCGGTCGACCCCGGCCGCGTCACCGTCGCCCACCCCGAGGCGAACGTCGCCAACGGGATGACGCTCGACGGCGAGGGCATGCTCGTCGTGTGCGAGCAGGGAACGACGTCCCGGCCCGCCCGCATCACCCGCATCGACCGGGCCACGGGCGACCGGGAGACGCTCGTCGACTCGTGGAACGGGCTTCCGCTCAACTCGCCCAACGACGTCGTCGTGAAGGGCGACGGGACGGTGTGGTTCACCGACCCCGCCTACGGCCATCTCCAGGGGTTCCGACCGGAGCCGCGCGTGCGCGACGCCGTGTACCGGTACGACCCCGGATCCGGCGAGGTCGCGGTGGCGGCGCTCGCGTTCGACAAGCCGAACGGGCTTGCGTTCTCGCCGGATGAGCGGATCCTCTACGTCGGCGACAACGGGGCGCCCCACCACCTGCTCGCCTTCGGGGTCGGCGCCGGCGGCAGCCTCACCCGGCCACGCATCGTCGCCGTCGGCACACCCGAGCATCCGGACGGGGTCAAGGTCGACCGCGACGGCCGGATCTACACCTCGGCGGCGACGGGCATCCAGGTCTGGAGCCCGCGCGGCGCGCTCGCCGGCGAGATCGTGCTTCCGGGAGCCGTCAACTTCACGTTCGGCGGGCCCGAGCGAAACATCCTCTTCATCACCCGCGACACCGCCGTCTGGGCGGCCGTCTTGAACACCAGGGAGGCCTGAGAACCATGCACGCAGCGAGAACACGACGCGTCATCGATACGCGGGGCGCCGAGGCCGTGCTGGCCGCGGCGGAGGAGCGGGCCGGCGCCGCCGGCTCCCGGGTCGTCATCGCCGTCGTCGACCCACACGGCGAGCTCGTCGAGCTGCGCCGCACCGAGGGCGCCCAGGTGGCGAGCTCGCGGGTCGCCGTCGACAAGGCGCGCACCGCCGCGATCTTCGTCCGGCCGAGCCGCGAGATCGAGGAGCAGGTGAGCGGCGGCCGCCTCGGGGCGCTTGCGCTCCACGGAGCCGCCGCGCTCACCGGCGGGATCCCGCTCACGGTCGACGGCGAGGTGGTCGGCGCGGTCGGGACGAGCGGCGAGACCCCGGACGAGGACGAGGCGATCTCGATCGCCGGCGCCGCCGCGGCGTTCTCGACCACCGCTGCGCACGCGCTCACGTACGCCGGGGCGCGCATCGCCGCCGATGCCGTAAAGGCGGCGGCCACCCGCCGCGGCGTCGCGCCGGTGGCGGCGGTGGTCGACGCGGGCGGGGAGCTCGTCTACCTGTGGCGGCCGGACGCGGCCCAGGTGGCGAGCGTCGGCGTCGCCACCGACAAGGCCCGAACCGCGGCGATCTACCGGCGGCCGAGCAAGGACTTCGAGGAGCAGGCGTCCGGGGGCCGACCCTCGGCGCTCCACCTGGCCCGGGCCGTCCCGCTCCAGGGCGGCATGCCGATCGTGTACGACGGCCAGGTGATCGGGGCCGTGGGCGTGAGCGGCGCCTCGTCCGCGGACGAGGATCAGGAGCTCTCCGCGCTGGCCGTCGAGGCGGTCGCGAAAGCGCTCGCCGTGCCCGCCAACGGGAACGGCGCGAGGCCCGCCTTCTTCCCCCGGGCCACCGTGCGCGAGAAGCTTCGCACCGGCGGCATCCTGCTCGACGCCGCCTCATACAAGCTCGACGCCGCCCGGCGGGAGAAGCCCGGCGAGGTCGAGTACCACGACCGCGTCGCGGACGTCGTCCAGGTCGTGGAGGGGAAGGCCACGGTCGTGACCGGAGGCGAGATGCGCGAGGTGCGCGAGGTCGGCCCGGGCGAGCTGCGGGCGCGCGCGGTCGACGGCGGCACGGCCCACGAGCTCCGCGAGGGGGACGTGCTCGCCATCCCGAGCGGCGTCCCGCACCAGTTCGTGGACGTCTCCGACCCGTTCCTGTACTTCGTCGTCAAGATCGAGGCCTCGTGATGGCCGCCACCGAGACGCTCGTGCCGGCTGCGCGCCTGCCCGGGCCTCCCGAGCTCCTGCCGGGCCGGCCGGACGCGGTCATCGACCTCCAGAGCGACGAGGGGACCGCGCTCGTCAGTGGCGAATGGCGCTACGCCGACTGCGCGGTCACCGAGATCGACTTCGTCGAGGTGGGCGCGGCCGACGACCCGCTCGGCCCGGGCGACGTCCCGAATCGCACCTACGACGTGGTCCCGCACGCCGAGTCGGCGGACTACGACGACTCGGGCTGGCGCCGGCTCGCTCCCGAGGAGACGATGCTGCGGCTCGCCAACGGCCGGGTCTGCTTCAACTGGTACCGGATCTGCGTGACCGTGCCCGAGCGGATCGGCGGACTCGATCCGACCGGCGCGACCGTCGTCTTCGAGGTCGTGGTCGACGACTATGCCGAGATCTGGGTGGACGGCCAGATGCCGCTCGCGCTCGGCGACACGGGCGGCCCCGTGGCCGGCGGCTTCAACGCCCCCAACCGGGTCGTCCTCACCCGCGACGCCCGGCCTGGCCAGCGCTTCCAGATCGCCGTCTTCGGCATCAACGGCCCGATCTCGGCGTCGCCGCGCAACTACATCTGGATGCGGACGGCGACGCTCGACGTCTACGCCCGCGCCCGCGCCGCCGTCGGCGAGGAGGCGGCGCTCGAGGTCGACCGGGTCGACCCGCGGCTCGACGAGGTGGTGCCGCCGGGAACCCGGCTCGAGCGGGTCGCAACCGGGTTCGAGTTCACGGAGGGGCCGGTGTGGACGCGCGACGGCGCTCTGCTCTTCAGCTCCCCCAACACCAACGCGGTCTACCGCTGGAGCCCGGAGGGCGCCGTGACGGTGTTCCGGTCGAAGAGCGGCCACACCGGCGTCGACATCGGCCGCTACCACCAGCCCGGCTCGAACGGCCTCACGTTCGACCCCGAGGGCCGGCTCGCGATCTGCCAGCACGGCAACCGGCGCGTGATCAGGGTGAACGCGCACGGCGACATCACGGTGCTCGCCGACCGGTTCCGGGGGAAGCGCCTGAACAGCCCCAACGACCTGGTGTTCCGATCGGACGGGACACTGTTCTTCACCGATCCGCCCTTCGGCCTCCCCGGCGTCTTCGACGACCCAGACAAGGAGCTTCCGTGGAGCGGCGTCTTCCGGGCCAAGGACGGGCGGGTCGATCTCGTCACCGACGAGCTCGAGGGGCCGAACGGGCTCGCCTTCTCCCCCGACGAGAGGATCCTCTACGTCGGAAACTGGGACCCCGACCGGAAGGTCGTCATGCGCTACGAGCTCGACGCCGACGGAGGCGTCGCGGATGCGTCCGTGCTCTTCGACATGACCGCCGCGCCCGGCGAGGATGCGATCGACGGCATCAAGGTCGACCACGCGGGGAACCTGTACGTGTGCGGCCCCGGCGGGATCTGGGTCATCACGCCTCGAGGCGAGCACCTGGGGACGCTGCGCCTACCCGAGGCACCGCACAACCTGGCCTTCGGCGGCGCCGACGGACGAACGCTCTACGTGACGGCGCTCTCGAGCGTCTACCGCCTGGAGCTCGCCGTCCGAGGCATCCGCCCCTTCTGACCACCACGAACGAGAGAGGAACCGACATGCTGAAGGATCTGCATCCGGGCCATACCTTCCCGGACTTCGAGCTCCCGGACGAGCACGGGACGATGCGCCGGTTGTCCGAGCTTCAGGGCGAGAACCCGATGGTGCTCCAGCTGGGGCGCGGCGAGCACTGCCCGCGCGAGCGCCAGCACCACCGCGAGCTCGTGAAGTTCCACGAGTGGTGCGCGCTCCTCGAGAGCGAGCTCGTCACCATCGTGCCCAACGACCTGCACGACACGCTCAAGCTCAAGATGACGACCGGGGCGCACTGGACGTTCCTCGCCGACGCGGACCTCGAGGCGCGCTCGACGCTCGGCATCGAGGAGTACGTCGACGACCGCCACACCGCCTCGGTCCCGCACACCGTGGTGCTGGCCCCGGGGCTCGAGATCTTCAAGGTGTACGTCGGCTTCTGGTTCGCCGGGCGGCCCTCGATCTATGACCTCTGGTCCGACATCCGCGAGCTCCGCAAGCAATTCGACTACAACTTCGACCCGCTCGCGCCCGGCGTGCGCGAGGAGTGGGAGGCGCGGCACCCGGATCGGATCGCGGCACCGAAGCGCCGCCGTGCCCGAGCGACCGCAGCCCGATAGGAGGCAGGTGATGACGACCACCAGGAAGCTCACACCGCTCGGCGCGGTCTCACGCGGGATCGCCGCCGGCGTCGTCGGCACCGCGTGCATGACCGCGGTGCAGGAGGTCATGGCCCGCCGCCGGCCCGTGCGCGCCGGCACGGCGACGGAAGAGAAGCCCGATGACCCGTGGGCCAAGGCGCCCGCGCCCGCGCAGCTGGCCCGGCGCGTGATCGAGGGCGTCTTCCAGCGGGAGGTGTCGGCCGACCGCATCCCGCTCTTCACGAACGCGGTCCACTGGGGGTACGGGACTGCGATGGGCGGGCTCTACGGGATCCTCCAGGGCACGCTGCGCGACCGGCCCGCCGTGCACGGCCCGCTCTTCGGCCTCGGCGTGTGGGCGTCGTCCTACGCGACGCTCGTCCCGCTCGGCCTCTACGAGCCGCCGTGGCACTACAAGGCCTCATCGATCGCCAAGGACGTCTCGTACCACCTCGCCTACGGGTCCGGCGTCGCCGCCGGCTACGAGCTCTTCGCCCGGAACAGGAGGGGCCATGGCTGAGCGCCACGACGTCGTCGTCATCGGCGCCGGCCCCGGCGGCGAGGTGGCCGTGAACACGCTCCTCAAGGACGGGGCGCGGGTCGCGCTCGTCGAAGAGGAGCTCATCGGCGGCGAGTGCACCAATTGGGGCTGCATCCCGTCGAAGACGCTCCTGCGGCCGGCCGAGCTGAGCGGCGAGTGCATGCGGACGGCGGGGGTCGCCGCGCCGCCCCTCGAGTGGGAGCGGCTGTCCGCCTACCGCGATTACATGGTCTCCGACCACGACGACGCCGGGAAGGTGGCGCGGTACCGAGACCGCGGCGCGACGGTCTTCAAGGACCGCGCGCGGATCGCCGGCCCGGGCCGCGTCGAGGTCGGCGGCGAGGTGATCGAGGCCGGCGCGATCGTCGTCGCGACCGGCGCTGAGGCTGCCGTCCCGCCGATCCCGGGCCTGCCCGAGTCGGGCTTCTGGACCAACCGCGAGGCGACGGCGCTCACCGAGATCCCAGAGAGCGCGGTCGTCGTCGGCGGAGGCGCCGTCGGCATCGAGCTGGCCCAGTTCCTGGCCCGCTTCGGCGCCCGGGTGACGCTCGTGGAGGGGCTCGACCGGCTGGCGGCCCGCGAGGCGGCCGAGATCGGCGATGCGCTGGCCGGGATCCTGCGGGCGAGCGGGATCGACGTCAGGATCGGCGCCCAGGTCGCCGGCGTCCGAGTCGAGGGGGATCGCCGCGTCGTCACCCTCGCCGACGGCGCCGAGGTCGAGGGCAGCGTGGTGATCGTCGCCACGGGCCGACGGCCGCGGACCAACGACCTCGGGCTCGAGACCGTCGGGATCGAGCCCGGCCGCACCGGAATCAACGTCGACGAGCGCTGCCGCGCCGGCGACGGCGTCTGGGCGATCGGCGACGTGACCGGCGTCGCGGCGTTCACGCACGTGGCCAAGTACCAGGGCCGGATCGCGGCCCGGGACATCCTCGGCCGCCCTGCCAAGGCCGACTACCGGGCCGTGCCCCGGGTCACGTTCACCGACCCGGAGGTGGCGGCGGTCGGATTCACGACCGTCGAGGAGGCGCGCGCGAGCGGCATCGCGGCGGCGGGCGTCGTCATCGACATGACGACGATCGCCCGCTCATACACCTTCGAGGAGCGACCGAGCGGGTCGTTCGGGATCGTCGTCGACACCGAGCGCGACGTGCTCGTCGGCGCCTGGGCGGTCGCGCCGCTCGCCGGCGAGTGGATCCACCAGGCCGTCCTGGCGATCCGGGCCGAGATCCCCCTGCCGGTGCTCGAGGACACGATCGCGCAGTTCCCGACCTTCAGCGAGGCGTTCGGCTCGGCGCTGCGCGCGCTTCCGGCGGGGGCGGTGCGGGAGGCCGGCGAGGAGCGCGGGGTGGCGGTCAGCCGATGAGCAGCGTGTACCCGGGGTCCATGCCGGCGGCTCGCCAGTCGGCCCACGCCATGCCGGTCGCAAGATGGAAATACCGCGCGGTGGAGTCGGGGAGCCTGTAGGTGTTGGCATCGAAGCGGTTGTTCGCCGCCGCCGAATACGCGGAGCCGGTGCCCGTCGTGTCGTAGATGCCGACATGCTGGTCGGCCGAGCTGAGGATCATCGTGTTCGCGTGGACGTAAACGTTCGAGGTGGCGTAGGAGCCGTACGCCGAGGTCGGCGTCGTCCGCCCGGACCAGTTGAGCTGGATGGCGCCGACCGTGTTCCCCGCGGTGGTGTTCCCGGAGACGTCGACGTCCTGGGTGCAGCTGATGTAGATCCCGCGGCCGCCGTTCGAGCTCGAGGTGTTCCCCCGCACCACGGCCTTGTGGCTCACCTCGAAGCGGATGCCGTCGCCCTCGTTTCGCACCGACACGTTGTTCTCGACGGTCGAGTCGTAGGTGTCGACGTCGAACCAGATCCCGGGGCAGCGGTTGTCGTGGAAGTCGCTGTTTCGGAGGACGAGCCCGACGGTCTTCACGAACTTCGAGCCGCCGGCCGCGACGCAGCCGCCGCTCGCGCTGTAGTAGCGAGCTGCGTCCGAGCCGCTCACGTCGATGCCGTCCACGGTGATGTTCGAGCCGTGGGCGTTCACGCCGTAGCGGCCGCTCTCCGTGCTCGAGCTCTTGGTCAGGACCGCGTCGTCGCTGAGCTTGATCCCGGTGTCGTGCGCCGCCGAGACGTCGACGTGGTCGATCGTCCAGCCGGCCGCGTCGGCCTCCATGTCGACGCCGTCGTTGGTGAAGAGCTGGAGGGTGAGGTCGCGGAGGACGACGCCGTCGGCCCCGCCGCGGAAGCCGTTCGTGGCGGTCGCCATCTCGACGTCGTGCCCGGCCGGGTCGGAGCCGAGCACCACGGCTCCCGTGTCGTAGTTGACGAAGTACTGGCCGGGGCCGACCGCCGCTGCCGGGCTGCCGTACAGCCGTCCGCCGCTCATGACGCCGACCTTCTCGAGGTGGGCGCCGTCGATGGTGACGTCGTCGGCGTACGGTGCCTGCGCGTAGAGGTAGTCCGCGAACCCGCTCCCGGGGTCGATCGCGGGGGTCGTCGTGGTGCCGGAGGCGGTCCATGTCGTCCCGGTCTGCGTGAAGCTGGTGAGGCGCGTACCGCCGGTTATCACCACGCCGGGGCCGGTCCCGATGAACTGCTGGCCGTCGTTCGGCTTGATCTCGTGCGCGATGCGGTAGACGCCGGGCGCAAGGCAGAAGATGGTGCCGGCGGAGTTCGCCGCCGCCAGCGCCTCGAGATCCGAGGCGGGCGTCACGTCGACGCCCGAGCAGGGCGGCGTTCCCGGGCACGGCGCCGTGCTGCCGGCGACTGAGGCTCGCGGCGAGACGTTCCCCGCCGCGTCCACCGCCGCGACGGCGTAGGTGGAGGTCGATCCGCAGGTGAGCCCGGAGACCACGATGCTGGGACTCGTCGTGCGCGCGATGCGCACGCCGTCCCGGTAGACGCGATAGGCAGCGACGCCGACGTTGTCGACTGAGGGCGTCCAGGAGAGATGCAGGCTGGTCTGCGTCTGGTCGGTGACGGTGAGCCCGGTCGGCGTCGAGGGGGCCCGGCGGTCGTTGGCGCAGGCCGTCGTCCAGGAGCGTACGGATGCGGGAGCCGAGACGCGCCCGCGGGCGTCGACGGCCCGCACAGCGAAGGCGTATCCCCCGCCGCAGCGCAGCGGCGCCACGGCGAACGAGGTCCGCGCCGTATGCCCGACGCGGCGGCGGTTCACGTAGACCCGGTATCCCACGACGTGGCGGCTTGTCGAGGCCCGCCACCTGAGGACGACCCGCGTCAGCGTCTGGCTGCTCGCGACCAGGCGTGTGGGCGGGCTCGGCGCGCGCGTCGACGCCTCGGCGCCCGATACAGCTGACAGGAGGACGAGGCCGGCGAGGAGACCGCCGGCGGCGCGAAGGCGTAGAGCATTGAAGGACATCGGACCACCCGACCAAGACGAGACCGTCAGGGGGCCCATCTGGATGCCGGCAACCCGTCCCCCGGTACCACCCCAAACCCAACGCTCTCTGTTATCGGCGTCTCCGGCCGGAACCTGAGGCCCGCGAGCGTGTAACGTGGGCCCGGCCGGCCGAGACCGTCTGCCAGGCACCCGTCCAAGGAGGATCACCCGTGGCGTT
>DASQXS010000019.1:0-4522 GCA_035639615.1 Gaiellales bacterium
GCGAGCGGCCGCTACCGCCTCGGCGCCCGGCTCCTGCGCCTCGCCAACCACGCGCTGGCCGGGCTCGACCTGCGCACCGAGGCGCGGCCCCACCTGGAGGCGCTCGTCGAGCAGGTCGGCGAGACGGCGACGCTCTCGGTCCCGGGCGAGCCCGACGCGGTGACGATCGACTTCATCCCCAGCCGCGCTGCGGTCGCCTCGGTCGCACAGATCGGCCGGCCAAGCGTCGCCCACGCGACGGCGGCGGGGAAGGTGATGCTTGCCTTCGGCTCCCGGGCGAGCCTCGCGGAGCCACTCGAGGGGTACACCGCGCGGACGATCACCGACGCCGCCCGGCTGGCGGGCGAGATCGAGGCCGTGCGCCGGCGGGGGCATGCGCGCGCGGTCGGCGAGCGGGAGCCGCACCTGAACGCGATCGCGGCGCCGGTCTTCGGCGCCCGCGGTGAGCTCGTCGCCATCCTCGGCCTCCAGGGGCCCGACGCCCGGTTCGGCGCCCGCGCCCTGGATGCGGCGGTGCCGATCCTGCGCGACCACGCCGTGGCCATCTCCTCGGCCCTGGGGTATAGTGTGATTCGTGATGCGGCAATGGTTTTGCCCACAAGGCAATAGAAGGAGGATACCGCGATGAGCCTGCCCACGTCCGCCAGGTACCTGGTGATCGGCGCCGGGGTGCACGGGCTGTCCACGGCCTGGCACCTGGCGAAGGCGCAGCGAGCCGGCGGCGAGGAGCCCGACGTCCTGATCGTCGACAAGACGGGCGTTGGCGCCGGCGCCTCCGGCATCGCCTGCGGCGTCGTTCGCAACAACTACTTCCAGCCGGCCATGAGCGAGCTGATGGCCGCGAACGTCGAGGTGTGGGAGCAGGACCCGGAGGCGTTCTCCTACCACCCCGTCGGGTACGTCGCGCTGGGCTCCCGCGGGCAGGTGCAGGACCTGACGGAGGTGCACGAGCGCCAGCAGCGGATCGGCTACCCGTCCGACCTGATCGTCGGCGCCGACGAGGTGCGCGCGCACATGCAGGCGATGTTCCCGGACTGGCGGGCGCAGGGCGTCGAGGTGTGCCTGCACGAGCACAAGGGTGGCTACGCGAACAACATGGCCTCGATGCGGGGGCTGGCTGCCAAGGCGCTCGAGGCCGGGGCCCGGCTCATCGAGGGCGTGTCCGTGACGGGCTTCGCCTCGGACGGCTCCGGTGCCGTCACCGCCGTGCAGACCGACCAGGGCGACGTGGCCGTCGAGCAGGTGGTCGTCGCGGTCGGGCCGTGGATCAAGTCGATCTGGACGATGCTCGGCCTGCCAAACACGCTCGACGTGCGCACGCCCGACGGCACTGTGCACGAGGGCCAGGAGATGTGGACGTACTGGTACCTCCAGGAGGGCGAGATCTCGGTCGACCCCGAGCTGCTCTCGCTCCCCGACGGCTCGATGCCGCCCGTGCTCCACGTCGATTCCGACGCGCCGCTCTACGACGACGATGGCCGGCTCATCACCGACCAGCTCTGGGGCAACTACTTCAAGCAGGATCTCCAGGGAGTCCAGGGCGGCGCCGCGCCGGTGGTGGTCGGGCACGAGTTCGAGGTCGACCCGTATCCGACCGCGAGCGTCGAGCCGGACTTCGCCGATATGTGGTGCGCCTCGCTCTCGCACTGCATGCAGCGCTTCGAGGGCAAGCGGTCGACCTACCACAACGTGCGCTCGGGCGGCGTCGGCTGCTTCACCGCCGACAGCTTCCCGGTGTTCGACTACATGCGCCCGAACGTGTACGTCATCGCCGACTCGAACCACGGCTACAAGATGATCGGCGTCGGCCGCGAGGTTGCCGAGGTCCTGACCGGCGGGCACTCGAGCCTCCTGCATCCATTCCGGTACGAGCGCTTCGCGACGGGCGACCTGCACCCGATCTCGAACAGCCCCTATCCCTGGAGTTAACGTGGGGGAACCCATGGTTCCCCCACGAGCCCCCTCCTTGGGGGGTGGCGAAGCGCCCTGGCGCGTCGGCGAGAACGCGGTCTCGCCGACGCAGCAGAGCGTCGGGATCCGCCCCAGCATGGACTCCTTACAGCGTCACGACTTCTCGCCCCAAGAAGGGCAGGCCGTGAAGCCCCTGATTGGCGTCTCGGCTCCCTTCCGCGGGTTCGGCGACTACGCCGCGGTCGGCTACCAGCGGCCGCTGGCCATGGCCGGAGCGGTGCCCGTCATCCTCTCCCGCGTCCCCGAGGCGCTGGAGGACCAGCTCGACCGTATCTCGGGCGTGATGCTCGCGGCCGGCCACGACGTCGATCCTGCCCGCTACGGGCAGGCGCCGCATCCGCTCCTGGGTGACATCGACGGCGAGCGCGACCGCTTCGAGCTGGAGCTGATCGGGCGGGCGCTCGAGCGCGGCCTCCCCGTGCTCGGCACCTGCCGGGGGATGCAGGTCCTGAACGTCGCGCTCGGCGGCTCGCTCCTCCAGGATCTGAGCCTGGCGGACGGGTACCGGCTGCACCCCTCCGACCCCACCGGCCGGCTGTGGCGGGCGTTCCAGGACGCAGCGATGGTCGGGGCCGAGCCGCCGCCCCATCCCCGCCACCGGATCGACATCACACCCGGCACGCGCCTCGCCGCCCTCCTCGGAGCCGCGGTGGAGGTGGACAGCTTCCACCACCAGGCGGTCGACCGCGTCGGCGCCGGCCTCGTCGTGGCCGCGTGGGCACAGGACGGCGTCGTCGAGGCGCTTGAGATGCCCGGCCGCTTCGTCCTTGCCATGCAGTGCGAGCTGCACGAGGAGTGGCGGATCGAGCCGCGTCTCCAGGCGGTCATCGAGGCCTTCGTGGACGCCGCTCGCGTCCGCCTCGCCGCGTGACGCGGGCCCGGGTCACGCCAGCGCCAGCGCCCCGACGCCCGCCGCCACGAGCACGGCGCCGGCCGCGCGGCCTCGCGTGACCGGCTCGCGCAGGACGACGGCGGCGAGCGCCGTCGCCATGACGACGCTCGTCTCCCGGACCGCCGCCACCGAGGCGGCCGGCGCCAGCCGCAGCGCGGCCAGCACGAGCGCGTACGCCGAGAACATCCCCACGCCCGCCGTTGCCGACCACCACGAGAAGCCGGCCCGGATCACGCCCGGACCGCGCGCCCACGCGAGCGCCCCGCTGTAGGCGATCCCGTCGAGCAGGAGCACGACCTCGAAGTAGGGGATCGCGGCCGCGTGATGGAGGCCGCTCTTGTCGATGACGGTGTAGCAGGCGATGGACACGCCGACCCCGACGGCCATCGCGATCGTGGCCAGGTCGCCCTTCGCGCGGACGCCGCGGACGAGCAGGACGCCGGCCGCCACCGCCAGGACGCCCACGACCTCCAGCGGGGTGGGCTGGGCCGCCGTCGCAGCGGCGGCGCCGATCAGCACCAGCACCGGCGCGAGGCCGCGCGCGATCGGGTAGACGAGCGAGAGGTCGGCCCGCCGGTAGGCGGCGGCGAGGAGGGCGAAGTAGGCGACCTCCGCGGTCGCCGAGGCGGCGATGTACGGCGCCGCCGACCACTCCACCTGCCACGTCGCGGCTGCCACGGGCGCGAAGACGGCCACGCCGACGAGCGTGGCCGCGGCGCCCGCCCCCTCGGGATCGCCCGCGCGCGCGATCAGGAGATTCCAGCCCGCGTGGATCGCCGCTGCGGCCAGGGCGAGCGCGAGGGCAGCGGCGGGCACGCGCCCACCCTACCGACCGCGTCAGCGGGCCATGGCCAGCACCGCCGCGACGTGGCGGCGCACGCCGCCCGCCGTCAGCGGCCCGGCAGGAAGCTCGACGGCGAACGCGGATGCGTTCGGGAACCGGTGCCGCTGCCAGCGCGACGCAGCGCCCCCGGGCGACTGCTCGCGCAGGAGCGGCAGGCCGACGATGGCCGCGTACCGGCGCGCCGCCGGCACGCTCCCGCCGGACGCCCAGACCAGGCGCAGGTGCTGGTGGTACCAGATCGTGACGCGGGGGCGGACGGCTCGGATGAGGCGCCTTGCGGTGCGCGTCTCCGGCTCGGAGAACGGGCTCGGGCCGGAGTAGTACGTGCTCCACGGCGAGCCGTGGAGCGTCCACCCGGCGGGGAAGTTGCGGTTCAGGTCGACGCCGCGGGCGTTCTGCCGCGTCCCGGCGGCCCGCCCGTCGGGGTTCATGCTCGGGACGAGCCAGAGGTCGGCGCCGCGCGGCGGAGGCCGGCGCCGGAGGCGGCGGACGACCGCGATCCCAGCGCATTCGTTTCCGTGGATGCAGCCCACGACCAGCACCTTCGGCCGGCCGCGGACGCCGGTCTCGACGGCGACGATGGGGCGCCCGTCGACGGAGTGGCCGACAACCGTCGTGCGGTGGACGGCGTGGCCGGCCGCGAGGGCCGGGAGCGCTGCCAGCGTCGCGATGACCGGGGTCATGGCGGCCATCGTAGCCATCCGGTGGTCCTACGTGCCCAGGCCGCCGGCTCGTCCGCCCGCGCAGCCCGTAACGGCGAACGCCCGCACCGGGAAGGTGCCCATCCCAGCGATCGGCGGCGGCACGGCGTAGAA
>DASQXS010000020.1:0-6352 GCA_035639615.1 Gaiellales bacterium
ACGGCCTCCTGTCCGGGACTTCCGAGCGCCGTGACGAGGCGCTCAGCCCGGGGTCTTCGGTGGCCCCGAGGTGTCGGGCTACGCCGCGGTGGGCGCGGCCTCCTCGAGGATGTCGCGGGTCCGCGCCGGGTCGACCTTCACGCCCGGCCCCATCGTCGAGGCCATGGTCACCGTGCGCAGGTACTTGCCCTTGGCGGCGGCGGGCTTGGCCCGGATGAGCTCCTCCATCACCGCCTGGTAGTTCTCCAGCAGCGCGCGGTCGTCGAAGCTCGTCTTGCCGATGTTGAGGTGCACGATGGCCGTGCGGTCGGTGCGGTACTCGACCTTGCCGGCCTTGGACTCCTCCACGGCGCGGGCGACGTCCATCGTGACCGTGCCGACCTTCGGGTTCGGCATCTTGCCCTGCGGGCCGAGGATCCGGCCCAGGCGGCCGACGAGCGGCATCATGTCCGGCGTCGCGATCGCGACGTCGAAGTCGGTGAAGCCCTCCTCCTGGACGCGCTTCGCGAGGTCCTCGGCGCCGACGAAGTCCGCGCCGGCCTCCTCGGCCTCCTTGGCCTTCTCGCCCTGGGCGAACACCGCGACGGTCACCGATCGGCCCGTGCCGTGGGGCAGGAAGAGTGTGCCGCGCAGCTGCTGGTCGGCGTGGCGGACGTTCACGCCGAGGCGCATGTGCACCTCGACGGTCTCGTCGAACTTGGCCGTCTGAAGCGACTTGATCGCCCGCACCGCCTCGAGCGGCGCGTAGGCCCGCTCGCGGTCGACCTGGCTGCGGGCATTCTGGTAGGCCTTCCCTGCCATCAGGCACCCACCTCCACGCCCATCGAGCGGGCTGTGCCGGCGACGATGTGCATCGCCGCGTCGACGTCGTTCGCGTTCAGGTCCGGCATCTTCGTCTCGGCGATCTGGCGCAGCTGGGCCCGGCTCAGCGTGCCGACCTTGGCCCGGTTGGGCTCGCCCGAGCCCTTGTCCAGGTTGAGGGCCTCCTTGATCAGGACGGCGGCGGGCGGGGTCTTCGTGATGAACGTGAACGAGCGGTCCTCGTACACGCTGATCTCGACCGGCGTGATCCGGCCCGCGTTCGGCCCCTGCGTCTGGGCGTTGAACGCCTTGCAGAACTCCATGATGTTGACGCCGTGCTGTCCCAGCGCCGGCCCAACGGGCGGGGCCGGGTTGGCCTGGCCGGCCGGGATCTGGAGCTTGATGATCTTGATGACCTTCTTGGCCATCGCACCTCCTGAGTGGTCCGATCGCGCCGCGGTGCGGCGCTCCCACGGTCGTGAGCCGGGCGCATGATAGCGGCGGCCAAGCCCGCCTGACCGCGCCGGCGACGAGCGGGTAGACGAGCACGCGGCTCCGGGGCATGGCGAACGGCGCAGGCCGGCGCCACATCTGTCACGAAGGTGCGGCTGGGAGAACCAAATGTCGTTTCATGCGGACGCCAAGTGGCGTTCCGACGGACCACCGCGACGCCCGGGGCCACGCCACCGCAGAGCGGCGAAGTCCAATCCCCTCATGTGGTCGACGTTCCGACGACGGCCGGCGCCCTTTGACAGCGCTGGCTGGTCGACGTCGGAGAGCCCGCAGGGCTCTTCGCGTACCTGGCCAAGGCTTTCGAGGGAGAGCGGCGCCTCTGGATCAGCCGTCGACCGGCCGGGGCGTCCACATCCGCTCCGGGCGTGGAGACTCGTTACGCCGCCCGGCGGGAACCCTCGAAGGCCGGCGCCACACCTGTCACGAAGGTCCTGCTGGGAGAACCACATGTCGTTTCACGTGGACGCCAAGTGGCGTTCCGGCGGGCCGCCGGGCCGCCAAGAGCCCCGCCGCCGCGAACCGGTGTCCGTCGTCGCCGATTGCGGTGGTGGTGCGAAGGAGCTGGGGAAGGTGACCAGCGTCGGCCGGGGTGGAGGAGTGGCGTCGGCCCGGCGGGAGTCCCGCGGGGCCGTCGCCACACATGTCAGGGACGTGCGACTCGCAGAGCCAAATGTCGTTTCACGTGGACGCCAAGTGGCATTCCGAGGGGCCGCCGAGCCCCGGCGAGCGGCACCCCACCGGGCTACGAGGCGTCCGCCGTCGCCTCCGTGCGCTGGGTCATGCTGAACCAGTTGCCCGAGTTGTCGCGGAAGGTGGCCTCGATGCCGTAGAACCGCTCCGTTGGCTCGCTGAGGAAGTTCACGTCGCGGTCGCGGAGCGCCGCGTAGGTGTCGCGGCAGTCGTCCGTCTCGAAGGCGCCGGGGCCGAGGACGCCCTTGGCGAGGAGCGCCTTCAGCTGCTCCGCCGACTCCTCGTCCATCATGGGCGGGCCGGGGACGAGCAGGATGAGCTCGTGGTCCGGCGCGCCGGGCGCGATCACCGTCAGCCAGCGGAAGCCGTCCATCGTCGCGTCGGTTCCGACCTCGAAGCCGAGCTTCTCGGTGTAGAAGTCGAGCGCCTCGTCCTGGTCGAGCACCCAGATCGTCGTATGGGATAGTCGTCGAATCATGTCTCCTCCTCGGTCGGATCTGGCGAGGGAGGCTATGCCCGCTCGCGCGGGGCCGCTTCTCGAGAACTGCTCAGTCCGGCCGGGCGGGTGTACATGAGCATGAAGCACGCCGGGATCGGCGGTACCCCCGCCGCGCGCCAACGGCGGGCATAGTCGCTGGGCGAGTCGCCGACCAGCGCGCGAAACGCCGTGCTGAAGGACCCCAGGCTGCGGAACCCCACCGCGCCGCTCACCTCGGTCACGGAGAGCGGGCTACCGCGCAGGAGGTCCTTCGCCCGCTCGATCCGCCGCCGAAGCAGGTACTGGTGGGGCGTCTCGCCGAAGGCGCGCTTGAAGCTGCGGCTGAAGTGGGCAGTCGAGGCGTGGGCGGTCCGCGCCAGCGCTGGGACGTCCAGGCCGCGCGCATAGTCGCGGTCGATCAGATCCTTGGCCCGCAGCAGATGGATGTACGTCGGGACCCGGTCTCGCATCGGAGCGAACGCGACTCCGGCACCCGCCGCGGTTAGATCTTCTTGACCTTGTCGAACTCGAGCTCGACGGGCACCTGGCGCTCGAAGATCGACACGAGCACCTTGAGCTTGCCCTGATCCTCGTTGATCTCGGCGATCTCGCCGTCGAAGTCGGCCAAGTAGCCGGAGGTGATCTTGACGGAGTCGCCGAGCGTGAACTCGGCCCGGGCCTTGAGCTGCTGCTGGGCGCGGTCGACCGAGGTGTGCAGCATGCGGTCGACCTCGGGCTGGGAGAGCGGCACGGGCTTCCCGGAGGCGCCCACGAATCCGGTCACTCCAGGCGTGTTCTTGACCAGGCCCCAGACGTCGTCGTCGAGGTCCATGTGCACCAGCACGTAGCCGGGCCAGAGCCGGCGCTCGGTCTGCACCTTCTGCCCGTCCTTGGTCTCGACGACCGACTCGGTCGGGACGACCACGCGCCGCACCTGCTCGTCCTTCGACATCGACTTCACGCGATGCTCGAGGTTGGCCTTGACCTTGTTCTCATGGCCCGAATAGGTGTTGATGACGTACCAGCGAAACATGGGCTCCTACTTTTGCAGATCGACGAGCCGCGTCGCCAGGCGCGCGAAGACCTGGTCGAGGCCGTACAGATAGGCTCCGACGATCAGGCACGCGGCCAGGACGACGAGCGTGGACTGCCACGTCTGCTGGCGGTTGGGAAAGTCCACCTTCCCCAGCTCGGCGCGCACCTCGCCGGCGAAGGATCCCAGCCCCGAGAGGCCGCCTCGGAGCCCGCCGCGGCGCTCGATGTCGCCCCCGGACTGGCTCTTCGGCTTGCCGGCGACCGGCGCGGTCACGGTGCGGCGGCCGACGGCCTGGCGGTTTCGGCGTGACGTCCGCGCCATCGGGCTACCGCGTCTCCCTGTGGGGCGTGTGCCGACCGCACCACCGGCAGTACTTGGAGAACTCGATCCGGTCGGGCGAGTTTCGCTTCGATTTCTGCGTCTGGTAGTTACGCCGCTTGCACTCCTGGCACGCGAGCGTTACCAGCACGCGGACACCGGTCTTTGCCACGGGGGAGGACTCCTCTGGATCCAGGGCGCCACCACCGGCGCCGATCAGGCAGGATACACCGGATCCGCGCCGAGCCACGTCGTCCCAGCGACGACCCATTAGGAGCCGCCGATGCTCGCTTCGACCGTCGACCGAGTCCGTCTGGCCGACCTCGCCGCCCGCGAGGAGCGCCGCTTCGGCGAGACCCACCCCCGTTCGCGGGAGCTCTTCGAGCGGGCCGGCCGCTCGCTCCTCGCCGGGGTGCCGATGCACTGGATGACCGAGTGGGCGGGCGCGTTTCCGGTCTTCGTATCCGAGGCGTCGGGCGCGCGCTTCGTCGACGTCGACGGGAACGAGTACGTCGATCTCTGCCTCGGTGACACGGGAGCCATGACGGGGCACGCCCCGGCGGCGGCCGCGGACGCCGTGTCCGACCAGGTGCGGCGGGGGACGACCTTGATGCTCCCGACGGAGGACGCGATGTGGGTGGCCGAGGAGATGGGGCGCCGGTTCGGGCTCCCGTTCTGGCAATTCGCCCTGACCGCGACCGACGCCAACCGCTTCACCATCCGCCTCGCCCGGGCGGCGACCGGGCGGACGAAGGTGCTCGTCCACAACTGGTGCTACCACGGCTCCGTCGACGAGTCGTTCGCCGTCCTCGCCGACGGCGAGGTCGAGGCGCGGCCGTACAACATCGGGCCGCCGGTCGACCCCTCGCAGACGACCCGGGTGGTGGAGATCAACGATCTCGAGGGCCTCGAGCGCGAGCTCGCCCACGGCGACGTGGCCTGCTGCCTCTTCGAGCCGGCGCTCACGAACGTCGGGATCGTGCTGCCCGAGCCGGGATATCACGAAGGCGTGCGCGAGCTCACCCGCCGGTACGGCGCCCTGCTCGTGATCGACGAGACCCACTGCATCTGCGCCGGCCCGGGCGGCTACACCGGCGCGCATCGGCTCAAGCCGGACTTCGTGACCATCGGAAAGCCGCTCGCGAGCGGCGTCCCGGCAGCCGCCTACGGCATGAGCGAGGAGACGGCCCGGCGCGTCATCGGCGCGCTCCCCGGCGGGCCGGTCGACGTCGGCGGCATCGGCGGGACCCTGGCCGGAAACGCGCTCTCGCTCCGGGCGATGCGGGCGACGCTCGAGCACGTGCTCACGGCCGAGGCCTTCGCCCGGATGATCCCGCTGGCCGAGCGCTTCACGGACGGGGTCGAGGCGGCCATCGACCGTCACGGGCTCGCCTGGTACATCACCCGCCTGGGCTGCCGGGCCGAGTATGGCTTCCAGCGCGAGCGGCCGCGCACCGGCGGCGAGGCGGCGGCGTCGATGGACCACGAGCTCGACCGGTTCATGCACCTCTACGCGCTGAACCGCGGCGTCCTCATGACCCCGTTCCACAACATGGCGCTCATGTCCCCTGCGACCACCGACGCGGACGTCGACCGGCACACCGACGTGTTCACCGAGGCGCTGGCCGAGCTGACGGCGGCTGCATGAAATCGGCCTGGCTGGTTTCATGCACGCGCGCTCACGCCGCCGCGGCGGAGGAGTAGCATGCTCCCCGCTCGATTTCGGAAGCAACTCGAGGAGGTCTCGTGAGGGAGCGGCGGATACGATGGGCGGCGCTCGCCGCGGCGCTGGCGGTGCTTGTCGCCACCGGCTGCGGCGGCGGTAGCTCCGGGGGCGGGGGCGGTGGCAGCTCCGGTGGCGGGAAGACGTTCAAGATCGGCCTCGTGACCGACATCGGCGGCCTCAACGACCGCAGCTTCAACCATCTGGCCTACGTCGGCCTGCAGCGGGCCGAGAACGAGCTGGGCGTCGACGGCAAGGTGCTCCAGTCGAACTCGAACGCCGACTATGTGCCGAACCTGCAGCAGCTCGCGGCCCAGCACTACGACCTCGTGATCGGAGTCGGCTTCCTCATGGGCGACGCCGTCGCGAAGGTGGCCAAGGCGTTCCCCCAGACGAACTTCGCCATCATCGACTTCGCCTACAGCCCGGGGATCCCCAACGTGCAGGGGCTGCTCTTCAAAGAGCAGGACGCCGGCTACCTGGCCGGATACCTGGCGGGGCTCGTCACGAAGACGAACGTCGTGTCGACGGTCGGCGGGCAGAAGATCCCACCGGTCGACCACTACATCGCCGGCTTCCAGGCCGGCGCCAAGGCGTCCAACCCGAACGTGACGACGCTGAACGACTACTCGCAGAGCTTCACCGACCAGGGCAAGTGCAAGGAGCTCGCGCTGCAGCAGATCGGCCAGAAGTCAGACGTCGTCTTCCAGGTCGCCGGCGGCTGCGGCCTCGGCGCGCTGGCAGCGGCGAAGGAGAAGGGCGTCTGGGGGATCGGCGTCGACGCCGACCAGGC
>DASQXS010000021.1:0-18055 GCA_035639615.1 Gaiellales bacterium
GTAGGAAGGCGCCCCGGCCTCTGCAATCGACCGTTCAGTCGATTCTGGCGGCGGCGCCCGCCCCGACGCCGGCTGCCAGCCCGTGCTGCATCGCGAACATCGCCAGGCCCGCGCGGGTCGAGACGCCGCACTTGGCGTAGATGTGCACGGTGTGCGTGTGCACGGTCGACTGCGAGATCACGAGCTCCGATGCGATCTGGCGCTTCGTCCGCCCGACCACGAGCCGGCGGAGCACGTCGAGCTCCCGCTCCGTGAGATCGGCCGGGAGCGGGGGCAGGTCCGGCGGCGGCCCGCCGGCCGCGTCCAGGACGGCCCTGATCGCGTCGCGGTCGAGCGGGATGGTGGAGAGCTCCCGAGAAGCACCTGCGGGGTCGCGCGCGGGCCGGTGCGGCCGCGGCTCGCCGAGGGCGTGCAGGACGTCCGCCGCCGCGAGGAGGCACGCGGCGCGGTCCAGCTCGGACGCGCGCACGCCGGCGGGGTAGCCCGAGCCGTCGGTGCGCTCATGGTGGCGGCCGGCGATTGGGCCGAGCGGCGCCAGCACCGGCGAACGCACGAGGATCCTCCCGGAGTGATAGGGGTGCAGCCGCACGAGCTCCCACTCCTCGGGCCGAAGCGGAGCCGGCCGCTCCCAGATGCCGGTCGGCACGGCGACCCGGCCCAGGTCGTGGAGGAGCCCGGCGCGGTAGACGAGCGTGGCATCGGCCGAGTCGAACCGCTCCGCGGCGGCGCGGGCCAGCCGGGCGACGCCGCCGGAGTGGCCGTGGAACCACGGCGTCTTGAGGTCGGCGGCGTCGCCGAACCCCGCCAGCGCCTCGTCCAGCGCGGAGGCGTCGCGGAAGGTGCGCCGCGGGTCCGGCTCGGCGTCGACGACCGCCGCCCAGAGGTCGTCCGGGCTCGAGAGCTCGAGGAGCTCGGGCTGCGCCTCCTGGAAGATCACGGCGATCGAGGGGTCGAGCGCGCGCCCCGACCAGCGGGCGACCGTGTCCGCTGCGGCCGCCGCGCCGCCGACGGCGTCGAACATCACCGCGGCGTAGGCGACCGCGGCGAACCGGGCCGGCTCGGCGACGTCCTCCCCCGCCCGGCCGGCCGGCGCGCCGCGGCCGTCCCAGCGCTCGAAGCCGTCGAGGACGGCGCGGTGCACGGCTTCGGGCAGCCGCAGGCGCCGGGTCAGATCGGCGCCGACCTCGCAGTCAGCGCGCATCGACTCGCCGTAGAACCTGGCCGCGCCCGCCGCACGGCCCAGCATGCGCAGGCGGCCGGCGCCCTCGCCGAGGCCCAGCAGGAACCGCACGGCCTCGGCCGGCTGTGACGGGTCGATCAGATCGCCGCGGGCGCGCACGACGACGTCGTCGCCGCCGTACCTCGCCGCGACCTCGTGCGACGTCGCGGCACAGCCGGCGAACCGCAGGAGCGTCGTGTAGTAGACGTCGGCGCGGGGCGCCGGCTCGAGGCCCGCGCGCCTTGCGAGCTCGGTCGCCAGCAGGCACGCCCGCATCGCCTCGCCGGGAGGATGCCCGCGGCTTAGGTCGCTCGTGACGGACAGGGCCGCGACGACCCCACCGATGCGGACCGGCTCGCGCATGCGGCCAAGTCTAGGGTCGGCCGGCGGCGGCGGTCAGGGTCCGCGGTCGAGGTGGCGCAGGAACGTGATGCTGGGAAGGAAGAAGTACTCGCCGCCCTTCATCGTCACCGGGCGCATCAGCGCATCCGGGCACGATCGCGTCTTCTTTCGGCCCCACACGCGGGGGAACTTCAACGCGGCGCCGCCCGCCGGGCCCTGCCCGATGACGGGATCACCGGCATGGGTCTCGTCGCCGTTCGCCGCCTGTTGCAGCTGCTCGAACTGTCGCGGAATGTCAGAGACGACGGCCATGAAGAGGAGGCCGACTCCGGCGACCGGCGGCGACGCGTTGGGGTCTGCGAGATCCGGCCGCGATCCATACGTCTGGCCGCGCCGCGCGATCACAACCCGCTCCCGCGGGCCCAGGGCGCGATCGTTCATCATCCGGATGTGGGCGAAGTGCGGGCACTTCATTCCGCGCTCGTCGTCCGCGTAGGTGAAGTTGTTGAGCGCCGGGATTGCCCCCGTCTCGCACGGACGGATCGCCACGGGCGTCCCGTCCTCGAAACGCCCCACGAGCATCGCACCGGCCCGCTCCTTGTCGGCCCCGCGGAGCCGGACGAGCTTCGCCACCAGCCGCTCCTTCGCTTCGAACGCCCGCACGTTCTGTTCGAGCTTTCGATAGATCAGATAGCTCCCGTAGCAGTCCGGGCGATCGGACACGCCCGGATCCGGCACGAGCACTCGGTCGAGCGAGACGAGCGGATCCCAGACATCGATGCCGCCCTTCGTGTCGCGCTCGTGGTCCGCATCCTCGCGCACGAAGAGCGGCTGGCTCCGCCCGTCAACATACCCGAAGTGCTCGATCGGCTCATCCTGCTTGTTATGTAACGTCTCACCAGGCTCTTCGGCGAGAACACGGATGCCTCGTAGGTCGTCAAGAACGAGCGCGACCCGCGCGGCCGTGAGCTCAGGTTCGTGGGAGCCGACGAGCACGATCATATCGATCGGTTGTGCGTAGTCCCATACGCACCGGTCGGGGTCGCGGAGTGCACCTCCGCGAGCGCTCATCCCCTCGCGAAACGCCGCATCCGCCGGGAAACGATGATGCGGCACCTCAAGGCGCTGATACCCCGAGTGTGAGAGCGCGATCCCGACGAACGCGCTCCCGGGAGCTTGACTTCCGCGATGCGCGTCGACCTCGTCGAAATGATCCGCGGCGGTCTTCATCAGCCGTGGGTTCCGGGCGATCCGACCGATGCTGGCCCGGGCTGCGGCCGGATCCGTGATCTGGATGAGGAGCAGGCGGAGGCTGTCGCGCACGTGCGGCCGCAGGATGTTCGGCTGAAGCGCCGCGAGCAGCGGAATATCGCCTGGGCGGCGTCCGCGCAGCGCGAGCGGCTCGGTCAGGCGGTCCGAACCTGCGCGACCGGGTGACTCGATCTCACCGGCCTCGCCCGCACTGCGCGCCGTCAAGGGTTCGCCTCGACCTCCGGCTCGAGCCACACCCACGCGGACCAGCTGTAAGTGACGATGTCACCGTCCCTCTGGAACACGAGCGCGATGGCAGTGCCGCGGGCCCAGCCTCTCCTGAACGACGCGCCGCCGACGACGTCCGCCTCGAAGAACCACGTGCCGGGCTCGCCGTTCTCGGCCGCCTGCAGGTCGGCGCCCTTCCGCGTCGCCTCGCCGTGGCACGTCGCGGCGGGCGGAACCCTGTCTTCATCATCGCCCTTGCAGTCGTCGCGGCGCTTGGGCATGCACCCCGCGGGCTCCTGCGTGACGACGCCGAAGACGCGGACCTCCTCGGTCTGATAGTCCGGGATCGGCAGCGGACCGGCTGCCCGCAGCCTGGTTCCGTCATTCGAGATGTTAAGCCTAGGGTGAAACCTGGGGTATGGCATCGTGTTGTTCCCTCCCAGCTTCCAGGACGCTCTGGATGAACGTTATCTTCCAACGTTGCGTAACGCACGTCAGTTCACCGTCGTTCGATATCGATCGGCAAGCAGCGCTCTCGTCGCGTCCGTCATGACTGTCGCCCCCTTTCTGTCATAGAACTCGAACGCGTTTCTGAATGCACGGTCCGAGTCGCGCAGCCTGTTCTGCGCGAACAACGCCTCGCCTAACGTCCACGCCGCATCCCCCTGGCCGATCAGCCAGTCGGTGGGCGCGGCAAGCTCCACCGCCTCGCGGGCGATTCGCTCGGCATCCTCGAGCGCGCCGCGCGCGGTCAGGGTCCGCGAGCGCACCACGCGCCAGCTCACCTGCGCGAGGATGTCGCCCTGGAGGGCGAGCCGTTCGGCGGTGAGCGTCAGGTCATGCGCCTCGTCTACGCGTCCCTGGGCCTCGACTGCGCGCGCGAGGACGGAGCCGGAGAACGACAGCGTGAACGTGTCGCCCATCGCGCGGAGCCGGGCCATGCTCTCTCGAACCATCTCCTCGGCGCGGGCTGCGTCGCCTTCGAGCAGCGCCGCCTCCGCCTCGCGGACGCGCGCAGCCGAGTCAATCGTCTCGCTCATCTCGTCGAGGACCTGGCGGCACTCGGCGAACACGGCGCGGGAGCGGTCGAACTCGCCGCGCATGGCGTAAAGCTGCGCGAGTGGCTGGAGCACGAATGCCTGCCAGAACGGAGAGCTCTTCGTCTCATCAAGGATGCTCAGACACCGCTCGATTGCCGCGGTCACCGGTTCGGGCCCGAGCTGGACCGCCGAGGCGATCCAGGTGAGCATGTCCGGCAGCGCGGAACCCGCGCCGCTCCGCCGAGCGTGTTCCGCCGCATGCCCCCATGCATCCGCGGCCGCCTGGCAGCGGCCCGCGAACCAATGGGCGAGCGCCCGCGTGTGGTAGACGCGGCACATGCCGAGGTCGTCGTGTCGGCGACGGAACGTGCGCGCGGCCCCGGCGCTCACCGCCGGGATCCGCTCCAGCGGCGGATGGGCATCCGCCTGGAGGGCTACCTGGAGCCCGAGCACGGAGGCATGTGCCGCGCCCTGAGCGTCGCCGATCGCGAGCGCGGTGCCCCCAGCCTCAGCGAGCGTCCGAGCCGCCTCCCCGAGCCGGCCGGAGGTGAGCAGCACGTCGCCCAGCTCGACGAGGGCCCGCACGCGGTCGCGCGAGCGCTCCGGCAGCATGGCGGCGGCCTGGCGGCGCAGCTCGACGGCGGCCGGAAGCGCGCTTCGGACGACGGCGAACTCGGCTGACTTACGGAGCCGGTCTGCGCCACGGCGACCCACCTCGTCCCGGGTCGACTCGTCGACGCCCAGCTCTCCCAGGAAACGCCACGTCTCGTGGAGATGGTGGCCGATCACCTCGTGCGACTGCGGCGCAGCGCGCTCCATCCAGTCCGCGAGACGGACATGCATCTGCGCCCGCCGCACCTTCGGCAAGGCCTCGTACGCCGCGTTCTGCAGGAGCACGTGGTGGAACCGGAAGGCGTCCTCGCCGGGGATCTCCGACTCCGCCGTCGTGATGAACCCCTTCCGCATGAGAGACATGGCGGCGGCGCCGAGCCTCGCGCCGCCCCTGTCGTCGGCGAGCGCCGCCAGCGCGCTGCGGTGGAAGACGACACCCTCGACGGCCGCGCGGGCGAGCACCTCGCGCTCGTCCGCCTCGAGGTGGTCGATACGCTCCTGGAGGAGCTTCAGGAGCGTGTCCGGGAGCGTGCTCGTGCCGGCAAAGCCCCGCGCCACCTCGAGGGCCACGACCTGCTCGGCAAAGAGCGGATTGCCGCCACTCGAGACGGCGATGTGCTCGGCCGCGCCGGGCGGCGCCGATCTGTCGGCGAGCATCTCCGATACGAGCTCCTGGGTGTGCGTGGAGGACAGCGATTCCAGCTCGAGCACGTCGCCCAGCACGCCGGGACGCGCCCAGTCGGCCCGCACGTCGAGAAGCTCGTCAGTCCTGGCGCACGTCACCACGAGGACCGGCGCTGCGGCGAACCCGGCCAGATACTCGACCAGATCGAGCAACCATGGCTCCGCCCAGTGCACGTCGTCGAGCCGGACGACGAGCGGGCGGTCGCCGGCGACGCATTCGAGAAGCCGCCGCACCGCCCACTGGATCTCCTCGGCCGGCCCTCCCTGACCGCCGGCGCCGACCGCGGCCGCGACCCTCGCGGCGATGTGCTCGCTCCGCTCGACTCCGGCGAGCCGCAATGCCAGGCCCGCTTCGACGTCCTCACCGACCATGCCCCTGACGACGCTGCTCAGGGCGAAGACGCTCGTGCCCTCGCCGTAGGAGAGGCAGCGGCCGCCGACCACGCGGGCTCGACCGGCGACGGACGACGTGAACTCGCGCACGAGCCTGGACTTGCCGATGCCCGGAGGCCCGAGGACTGTGACCACCTGCGCCCGCCGCCCCCGGACCGTGGCGTCGAGGGCGCGGATGAGCGCGGCACACTCCTGCTCTCTGTTCACGAACGCGGCCGTGCCGAGCGGGCGGGCGGACGGCAGGTCGCCCGGCGGGGAGCGGAGCCGGAACCGCGCGAGCGGGACCCGCTCGCGCGGACCGACCGGTTCATACTCCGCCCCATACGGCGCGAGGTCGGCGGTGCGCGCGTCGACCAGAACCTCGCCGGCCGCTGCGGAGCGGGCGAGGCCGCGCGCCGTCCGAACCACCTTGGCGCCCAGGATCGAGTCGTCGCCGGCGATTAGCTCGCCCGACGCTACGCCGACGCTCGCGCTCGGCGGAGCGCGGACGTCGCCGCCGAGCGCATCCACGGCCCGGGCTACGGCGGCGGCGACCGCGGCGGCCGCGCGCACCGCCCGGCCGGCGTCGTCCTCGTGCGACTGGTCGACCCCGAACGTTGCGAGGACGTCGTCACCGGGCAGGCGCTCGATCACCCCGCCGTGTCGTTCCATCGCTGTGCCGAGCTCCTCGAAGATGCGGCGCTGGGCGGCGCCGAGCCGCTCCGTATCGAGCTCACCTGCCGTGCCGGCGACCTCCTCGACCTCGACATAGACGACGCTCACCAGCCGCCGCACGGGAGCCGCGGCCGTGACTCCGCCGCCCGGGCGGCGCGGCTCTCCGGTCCTGCCCGGCTGGCGGGGAGGGTCAAGGGCGGGATCCTGACGGAGCATCTGCCGCTCGAGCTCGCGCAGGCTCCGGCCCGGCTCGAGGCCGTGCTCCTCGCGGAGCGCGGCCGCCACCTCGCGGTAGCGCGCCAGCGCCTCGGCCTGCCGTCCGGCCCGATAGAGCGCAAGCAGATGCAGGGCCTGCAGCCGCTCGCGCAGCGGGTTCGCCGCCGCAAGCGCCCCCAACTCGGCGACCACCTCGCCGTGCCGGCCGGCCGCGAGGTCGGCGTCGATTCGATCCTCCGTCGCCGCGAGCCGGCGCTCGTCGAGGCGCGCCGCCTCGAAGCGAGCGAAGTCCCAGTCCGAGAACTCCGCGAGCGGCGCGCCCCGCCACAGGTCGAGCGCCGCCCGGAGCTTCTCGCCCGCCAGCGCCGGATCGCCGGCGGTAAGGGCTCGGCGGCCTTCGTCCGCGAGCTCCTCGAAACGGACCGCGTCGACGTCCGCACCGCGGACGGCGAGCACGTAGCCGGGCGGCCGCGTCACGACGCGGTCGTCGCCGACGGCCCGGCGCAGTCGGGAGACGACCGTCTGAAGCGCGTTCGGGGCGTTCGCCGGCGGGTCGGCCGCCCACAGGGCGTCGATCAGCCGCTCGGTCGAGACCACCTCGGACGGTCGCGTCGCAAGCAGCGCGAGCAGCGCTCGCTGGCGTTTGCCGGCGACCCGGATGGGCCGCGAATCGGCTTCGAGGACTTCCAGCTCGCCGAGGATCCTGACTCGCATGTCACCTCCGCCCGAGAGGCTGCCAGCCGCGTGAAAGCCGTCTGCAGGACCCCCGAGCCAGTCTCCCCGCCGACGGATTGCTCCACCAGGAGGGCCAGCCATGATAACGAATGCAACGAAGGCGGATGAGGCCGGCCTGCGCGTGAGCAGAGACCGACTGTCCCGGGCACGGCGCGGCGATGTCTGCGAGTGCCCGCCGTACCGCCCCGCTCCGGTCGCGTCCTCCATCACGCGCCTGGAGGAGGTCGAGCGCCAGCTCGCCGCCCTGAGGTCACGCCCCGCCGGCCGCGAGCTCGAGGGTCGTGCGTGACGGCTCGTCAGGGTCCGGCGTCCGCCGTCCTGGCGCCGGGCCTCTCGAGCTCGGCGAGCGCGCGCGACGTCTGGTCGACGAAGCTCGAGGCGCCGCGCGCCTCGCTCTCGTGCAACGCCTCGAGAAGGAGCGTCCGCGCCTCCGCGACGTCGGGCGCGGCGGCGGCGAGGTCGACGAACGCGTCGAAGCGAAGCTCGTGCGCCTCGAGGCCGGACACGAGCGCCGAGAGCTCGCGCGCGAGCTCCGCGGCCGCCGACGCGTGCCCGAGCGCCGCCTGTGCGCGGATGGCGGCGCCGCGCCAGAGCACCTCCGACGCGACGTCGCCCGGGCGCGTGCGCCCGCGGGCGGTCTCGGCCTGGGCGAGCGCCGCCTCGTAGTCGCCCGTGAGTGCGAGCGCCCGGGCGAGTAGGCCGTGCATCGTCGCCGCATACGTCTCCGCTCCGCGCTCCTCGGCCAGCCGGACGGCCGAACGCAGCGGCCGGATGGCCTCATCCGGCCTCCCGGCAAGAAGCAGCACGTTTCCGCGGAGCCAGGCCGGCCCGTACGCGAGCCACGTCGAGACCCCGAGGTCCTCCCAGATCGCGGCCGCCTCGTCGATCGCCACCAGGGCCGCGGCGAGCTCGCCCTGCTGGGCCAGAAGCAGCGACCGGCTGTCGAGGAACATGGCGCGGCGCAGGCCGACCGCGCCCGCAGCCAGCCGCTCTCCCCTCGCCAGGAGGTCGGCGATCTTGCCCGGGCCGTGCGCGGTCGCCTGGATGAGCATCCCCGACGCGTCGGTGAAGAGCCAGGCCGCGCCCGCGATCCCGGCGAGCTCGCGGCTGCGCTCCGCCGCCGTTATGGCGATCGAGCTCCGGTGCAGGTGCGTCTCGGCGAGGCTGGCCACCACCCACCACAGCCGCGCTGCCGCCGCCGGGTCGGTCGCATCGAGACGCTCCGCCTCGGCTCGCGCCTCCTCGAGCAGCGCCTCGGGTTGGGCCGCCTCGTGGTCGATGCTCAGAAGCACGAACCGGGCGCAGATCTCGACCAGCCGTTCCGCCGCCGCGCCGCTCGCCTGCCCCGCCCGCACGGCGGCCTGCGCGGCTGCCGCCGCCTCCGCGGGCTCGGCCCAGCGCAGCCAGTGCGCCCGGTCGACGAGCGCGAGCGCGACGCGCCGGTCGGACTCGGGCAGAAGTGCCGCGACGCGGGCGAGCATCGCCGCGCCGGCGACGTAGTCGCTGCGAACCGCCGCGCGGTCGGCCGCCCGCCGGTAGCACTCGGCGGCACGCTCGGCGAGCGCCTCGATGTCCCCGTCTGCGTCCGCCAGCTCCCGCCGGTATCGCACGGACTCGGCGAGATGGTGGGCGAGGATCTCCTCGTACTCGTCGAGCCGGTCGCCCGCCACGGACTCGAGCCATCCGGCGAACTGCTCGTGGTAGCGGGCGCGGACACGCTTCGGGATCGCGGCGTACGCGGCATCGCGGATGAGGGCGTGCTGAAACCGAAACGCCTCCTCGCCGGGGAGCTGCCCCGCATGGGGGTCGATCAGCTCCCGCCGCGTAAGCCGCTGGAGAAGCTCGCCGGTCACCCGGCCTCCGGTCGCGGACATGAGCGCGTCGACGGCAGAGCGATGAAAGACGCGGCCCTCGACGGCGGCGCACTCGGCGAGGCGCCGCTCCGCGTCGGACAGCTGCTCGAGCCTGGCCGCGAGGAGCGCGCTGATCGTCGGCGGCACGTCGACCTCACCGGGATCGCCGCGCTCCATCATCGCCAGCATCTGCTCGACGAAGAGCGGAATCCCCCCAGCGGCCTCGATCACGCGAGCCCGCTGCGAGGCCGAGATGGTCGCGCCAGCGGCGAGGGCCGAGATGAGCCGCCCGCACTCGTCGTCGCGGAGCGGTTCCACAAGGAGGGTGGTCGCGTCGGTCTTCCCGCCCGCCCAGCCGGGCCGGCGGTCGATGAGCTCCGGACGGGCCGTGCAGACGAGCAGGATCGCGCTCGACCGGCACCACTCGGCGAGATACTCGATCAGGTCGAGCAGCGCCGGCTCGCCCCAGTTGACGTCCTCGAAGACCAGGATCGCCGGGCGGTCGCGGCCGAGGTGCTCGAACGCGCGCCGGATCGCCCAGCTGATCTCCTCCGCGGCCGCCGGCGTCCCGCCCAGCCCCACGGCGCTCGCAAGCCGGTCGGCCACGGCGGCCGCCTCCGGGTCGCCCGCGACCAGCGTCTCGAGGAGCGTCAGCGCGTTCATGCGGTCGTCGGCGTCCTCCATCCCCGCGGCGGCCCGGAGGATCTCGGCCACCGGCCAGAACGTGATGCCCTCGCCGTACGGGAGGCACTGCCCGGCGAAGGCGGCGGCCGCGCCGGCCGACTCGGCGACGAGCTCGGACACGAGGCGCGACTTGCCGACACCGGGCGGGCCAAGCAGGGTGAAGAGGTGGCAGCGCCGCTCCCGGCCGGCCCGCGCCAGCGCCCCCCGGAGGAGGCTCATCTCGCCATCGCGGCCGATGAGGGGGGTGTCGAGCCGGCGCAGGAACCCGGCCGCGGTGTCCGACACCGACGCGAGCCTCCACGCGAACACAGGGCTCGGCTTTCCCTTCACGGTCAGCGGCTCGGTGACCTCCGCGACGACGGCATCCTTCACCAGCTGATAGGTGGCATCGCCGATCAGGACCTCGCCGGGCGTCGCGTGCTGCTCCAGGCGCGCCGCGACGTTCACGGCGTCGCCCGTCACGAACGACTCGCCGGCGCGCGCGACTACCTCACCCGTGTTCACGCCGATCCGGGCCGGGATCCTGAGCCCATCCAGCACACGCTGGATCTCGTGAGCCGCCCGGACGGCTCGGAGCGCATCGTCCTCGTGAAGGACGGGGACGCCGAAGACGGCCATCGCCGCGTCGCCGATGAACTTCTCGACCGTGCCGCCGTGGCGCTCGAGCACCTCCCGGACGCGGTCGAAGTAGGTCGACATCAACGCACGCACGACCTCGGGATCGGTCCGGTCGCCGATTGCCGTCGAGCCGACGACGTCGCAGAAGACGACCGTCACGGTCTTTCGCACCTCGCGGGCGCCGCCTTCGGCGGCGGCGAGGGGCGCACCGCACATCCCGCACAGAACGAACCCGTCTGGATTCTCCTGGCCACACCTCGAGCAGGCGGCCACGAAGCCAGTCTACGACGTGGCCCGGGTCGGGACTCGGCGGTGCCGGCGGGCGGGGCCAACTCCGGGCCCCGCCCGTTCCCGGTTACGCGGGTTGCGTGGGTCGCCGACGCCGGCTGGCGGCGAACCCCGCGGCGGCGATCGCGAGGCCGGCTGCCCCGACCAGCGCCGCCTCCTCCGCCGCAGACAGCGACGTGCCCCCCGATGCGGGCGCCCCGGCTGGGCTCCCCGCAGGCGTCGCCGCCGGCGCACCCGCCCCGCCGATGGTGGTGGCGGGCGACTCGGACGGCGCGGGCGTCTCGGACGTCCCGGCGCCGCCGATGGTGGTCGCCGGTGCGGCCGGGGCCGGTGCCGCGCTGACCACGTCGGCGGGGGCTACACCGGCCCCGCCGATCGTGGTGGCCGGCGACGCCGGGTCGACGGTCGCGCCCGTCCCGGCTCCGCCGATCGTGGCGGCCGGAGCCTGCTCTGGCGCAGGTGCCGCTGCCACGGACGCGGCGCTGCCGGTCGAGCCGGCCGCGGGCCGCGCCTGTGCAACACCGGCGGTGGAGGCGGCCGAGACCGCCACCACGGTGAGGACGAGCGCCTTCTCGCGCAGGCCGTGCGCCTCGACGTCTGCCTCGACGTCCAGCGCCGCGGCCATCTCGTCGCGGTCGAAGGCGATCGTCACCTCCTCGTCCCCACCTTCGCCGAGCAGCCGCTCCAGGTCGGCCGGGCTCCACTCGACCGCGATCGTGTGCGCCTCCACATCGGCGCCCTGACCGCGTCTGACGTCGAGCACGAGCTCGGCCGGGCCGGCCCCGGAGCGGGCCGCCTCTTCGATGTCCGTCCGGCGAAGCGTCGCCGTCACGCCTCGATTCGAGACGTCAAACGGCGCATCCTCCGCCAGTCGGACCGTGCGGCGTGTCCCCTCCATACATCCCCCTTTCGGAGATCCGCGCCTCGTCCGGAGCGAGGCGCACCACCGACAAGACGCAGCAGTCGGGTGCGATCTTCTCACCGGTGTGGTGGGAACGCAACGACCGTTACGCGGTGCGCGGGGAGCTCGTCGCGGTCCGGCCGGTTATCCTCAGCCCGGAAGCTGGCCGAGGGTGACGCCGACTGATCGGGTGGCGCCCGACGGCGTGATCAGCTCGACGGTGACGTGCTGGCCTGGGTCCATGCTCGCCATGAGCGCCTGCAGGATCGGAACCGTTGGGGTTGGGCGTCCGTTGATGGCGGTGATGACGTCGCGGGCCGTGATGCCGGCTTTGGCAGCCGGCCCGCCTGGCTGGACTGCCGCAACGAGCACGCCTCGCGCCGTGATAGCGGCGAGCTCGACACCCAGGAAGGCGCGGTGCGAGTTGACGACGTGGCCATGGTGGATGATCTGGTTCGCCAAGTCGTGGACGGTGTTGGCAGGGATGGCGAAGCCGATGCCGGGCGCCGCGCCGCCTCCGAGTTGTGGATCGGTTGCGGCCAGCGTCGGAATGCCGACCACATTGCCGGACAATGACACCAGCGCGCCGCCGCTATTGCCTGGATTGATGGGTGCGCTGGTCTGGATCACGTCCGGAAGCGCGGCCCCCGTCGGCTCGGTGACGGTGCGGTTAAGCGCGCTGACGATGCCGTTTGTGACGCTGCTTCTCAGACCCAGCGGATTCCCCACCGCCAGGACGATGTCGCCCACGGCGAGGCGGGAGGAATCGCCAAACGACGCCGGGCGCAGACCCGCCGGCGCGTGGGCGATCCGGATCACGGCCACGTCGTTCGGGGGAAAGCTGCCGACGACGGTGGCTCCCGAACGCGCGCCGCTTGCGAGCGTGACCAGAAACCGTCGCGCCCTGCCGACGACGTGGGCGTTGGTGACGATGTCACCGCGAGTGTCGAAGATCACGCCGGAGCCGAGACGCCCGCCGGACTGGATCAGCACGATCGACGGCGACGCCTTATGGATCGCCGACACATACGCCTGCTGTAGGTCCGTCGCCGTTGACGCACCATCAGTCGCCGCTGCTGTGGAAACGTCGCTGCTCGACGAAGACGCTGACGAGTCGCCGCCGCTGCAAGCGACTGCCGTCAGGCCGACGGCGATGACCAACATGGTCGCCGCGCCGGCGCGAAGCGCGCCACGTCCCAACCACCGCCTCCGCAATGTCCGTCTTCCCGCTGTCACCCGCGCTCCGCCATTTTCAGGCGATACCCGCGGCTTCTGCCCCCGTAACCGCGCCCGGCCCTGGGTGTATCCGGGAACACCAGTCGCAGCGAGATGCATGCGGGGTGGAGCACCAGGATGGCCCATGCTCCCGGCGCCTGCGACTCAGGACCCGATGCGCACTATCGGGGTGGTGCTGGATGCTTTCGCCCGGCCAGGCCCCTGACGGCGAACCCGATGGCTGTGATCCCGCCTCCAAGCCCGATGAACGCGAGCAGATTCGCGCCCGTAAACGGGAGCGTCCCGCCGGCCTCGGTTCCGAGCACCCCACCACCGGCGCCGCCCCCGGCAACGCCGCCGTACTGATCCGACGCTGGAGTGTCTGCCATCGCCGACCCAGCCCCCGGGCCAAGCACCATCACCGCGGCCAGCATCGGCGCGACCCACTTCGTCGAGCACCGTCTCATTGCATCACACCTCCTCGACACCGCCTCCGCTGTCAATATGCCCCGAACATTCAACACGGAAACCAAGGCCGCGCCCTCTCGATAATCCGAGACCTCTTGGGCATTCCTCGCGACAGTCACTGACGGCACCACCTCGGGCGCACGGGAGCCCAAGGGCGGTCGAGTTCGCTCATAGCCGAAGCGAGTCGCTGTAGCTCAAGCTCCGCCGAGGTCCGTGATCCCGCTTCGCCCGCGCCGTGGAGCGCGTCGCGCAGGCACTAACCCCCTTTGCGCGGAGGACGCCGTTGTCGGCTCCAGGTGGTCAGGAACGACTTGGGGACGGGGGCGAGCCTAACTGTTGATGATTGGGTCAAAGATGCCGTTCCAGGTGTCGAAGTCGCGTCGGGTCTGGAATGTCGGATAGTTGCGCGCCTTCGCGGCCATCTGAGTGGTGGGGAAGACGAGCGGGCTGCGCGCCACTGTCGGGTCGGATTGGAGCAGGATGTCACGGGCAGCCGGGACGGGTGTGATGTACTCGATCCAGTCGGCAACCTCGGCGGCGATCGGTGGCTGGTAGTAGTAGTTCATCCAGGTGATGGCGCTGAGCGGGTTGGCGGCGGTGATCGGGATCGCCATATTGTCGGTCCAGTGCATGACGCCCTCGCGGGGGACGACGAACCGCAGCTCCGGATACCCCGAGGCCTTGGCCTGGAAGATGTCGCCCGACCAGGCCTGGCTGATCCAGGTGTCGCCGTGCTCGAGCACGTCGATGTAGTGCTGGTCGTAGTAGCCGCGGACGACGCCGCGGTCGCGCTGCTCCTGGAGCACGGCTGCTGCCGCCTGCCAATCGGCGGGAGTCGAGCGGGCGGGGTCGATCCCGAGATAGAGCATCCCGGCGGTGCCGAGGTCGGTGTTGTCGCTCATCATCCCGACCCGGCCGTGGAAGGCGGGATCCCACAGGTCCCTGACGCTGGTGATCGGCCGCCGGATCACGCGGCTGTTGTAGGCGATGCCTGTGAACCCGGACTGCCACGGGATCGTGAACCGGTTGCCGGGGTCGTAGTTGGGGTTCTTGGCGATGTCTGCGGCATGCGCGGCGAACTGGGGCAGCAGCGAGTGGTCGAGCGGCGTCAGCCACCCGTTCTCGATCAGCTGGCTGAGCTGCCACCCGTTCGTGAGCACGATCAGGTCGTATCCCAGCGGCCGGCCGGCCTTCAGCCGCGGCGCGATGCGGCGGAAGAACGGCTCGTTGTTCTCGATCACCTCCTCATACGTCACCGCGATGCCGGTGTCACGGGAGAAGGCGTTCAGGCTGGGATGGTCTTTCAGCCAGTTCTTGTAGTCGATATAGAGCGGCCAGTTGGCGAAGACCAGCCGCCCCGTCGGGGACTGAGCCTGCCACCACGCCCGGCTGCCGACGGCAGCGGTCGTCTTGGTGGTGAGGCCGCAGCCGGACAGCAGCGGCGCGGCGGCGGCCGCCCCCAGCCCCGCGAGCAGCTGTCGGCGCGACAGGCCGCGCAGGGATTGAGCCTGCGCCGAGCGCGGATCGGGCATCAGCGCAGCACCACCACGAAGGCGATCATGATGATCCATCCGAGCATGATCATCACCGGGACGACCAATGTGGACAGAGGCCGGCCGACCAGCGACCCCGGCAGGTGCGGACGCAGCACCAGCCGGCCTTCACCCACCCGACGGGCGGTGCGGACGAAGACGAGCAGCAGCAGCGCCGCCGTGAACCCACCGCCGGCGACCACCGCCACCTGCTTTGCCAGCGCCGAGTCGAAGCGGGTCGTCGCCGGGACGGGCGCGGGCGCGATGACATGGCCGGGCGGCACCACGCGGGTGTCGGGAACCGTGATCGCGCCGGTGCTGCCAGCCGTCGTCACACCGCCGGCGGAAACCAGGAAGACGGCGTAGCAATACGCAAAGCCGGCCTTCACCGAGCGGTCCATCACGTGGCGTCGGTAGACGGCGCCGGCGGCGACCCCATCTGCCGGTGTCCGCGGACAAGTGGGCTGGCCACGGCGAACCAGCACCTTGGCCGCGCCCAGGCCGCGAGGAACCCGCCAGCTGACGAACACCTCCCCGGCCGTGACCACGATCCCGAGGTGATGCGGCCGCGGCCGCGGGGCGCCACGGCTCGTGCCGGCCGCCGCACCGCCCACCAACCCGAGCAGCACGAACAGCCACCCCCCGACGAGCATCGCTCCGAACCAACGTCGCGGCTTGCCTCGCATCCCCCTCCAGAACCTCCCAGGCTACTCCCCCACCAAGAAGCGGTCAACCCGGAACGCGGCCGGCACCGGAACTGCGGCGGCCAAGCGGGAGCGGATGGGGATGACGTGCTCGCCGAGCCGCGCGATGCGTGATCGCTCTCGACAGGTTGACCGCCGGAGGGTCGCTACCGTGCCGCATGCTTCGGGATGTCGTTGGCGCCGGAAAAGCGCCTCGTGCTCCGCCGGCGGGAGGTCACCGTACTGTTCGTGGAGGCGCTCGTGGTTGTAGGGGCCGATCCAGGAAAGAGGGCGGCGTGCTCGGCGTGCTCGTAGCTGGGATAGGCGCGACCCTGCATGAGCTCGCTCTTGAGCGTCGCCATCCGGCCTCGGCCATGGCATCGTCATACGCGTCGCCTTTGGAGCCGACCGACGGTGCCATGCCCAGCTCGTCGAGGCGGTCGGTGTAGTGCACAGACGTGGGCTGGCTGCCCCTGTCGCTATCCGCCACCATGCCATGCTCCCGCAACGGGCGCAGGACTGCGGCCATCCCCAGCGCGTCCAGGGGCGCGCTCGGTGCGCATGTGGGTGGCGATCTGCCGGCCCACGATCATCCGCGAGTGGACGTCGGGGATGAACGCCAGGTAGCGCAGTTAGCTGCCGTGATGAGTACGTAGATCGTTTCCCGTCTGCACAGTGACGGTCAGCGGCTGTGACGCCCCCCACTGGTCGATTGCAACCGCGGCATAGCGGGTGGGATGGCGCGGGAGCGGTAGTCGGCACACCGACCGGAGGCTGTCCGCGCACCGGCGGCCGCCCGTCACCGGGCGCACGCTCACCCGGACGATGCGTGGGTCTGGGGCACTCAGGCGCGCCGAGACGATCAATCCCGCGGCGCGGTGCCGGATTATCAAAGCGGCCGGGGGGGCGGGGCGAGTCAGATCGCGGAGGGCTGCTTCGACGAACGCGACCACCTGCGGGTCGGGGGAGCGCCCATCCAGGTCATCGAGCGCCCAAGCCAGCTCCATCGTGCCCATCGCGAACACGCGGCCTCCGCTCGGCGCGGTTGCCCGGACCATGTCTGCGCTGCGGGGGACGCCGTCGGATCCCGGGATGAGCGCGGTCATCAGCGGCACAACCTGACCCGCAAAGCAGCCGGGGGTAAGCGAGTCCCACTCGTAGCCGACCACCCCTGGGATCACATCCCCGGGCGCCAAGCCGGCAGCCGCCAGCCATGGATCGCTGGTGGGCCCCACGACCGTGTACGAGGTGGGCGACGCGGTCAGATTGCGCTGCGCGGCCCACTTGTGCTCGACTCCCATCAGCTTGCACTCGGGCTCGCCGAACGTCCTGAAGAACCCGTTGTCGAGGCGCCGGTTGCGGATCGGATCGATCGAGGGATCCCGCCACTCCACGATCGTTCGCTGGCCGCCGGCGTAGCGCATCCGCCACTCGCCGCTGTTGGAGCCGAACATCAGGTTCGTCGACAGCGCCAGCGCCCGGTTGAAGGCGCCGCGCATTCGCTGCGTCCAGTACTCGTCGTGGCCGATCGCGAACACCAAACGGTGATGCAGCAGCGATCCGGGGGCCTGGTCCGTGTCGACGTCGGTCTGGTAGGAAACGTCGATACCGTTGCGCTCCAGGAAGCGGACCCAGGGCAGCTCGAGCTCCGTGCCCATGTTGTGGAGCTCCTGCTCGTCGAAGGGCCGATCGAACGACACTTCGAAGGCGTGCCTGCTGGTGCCGAACTGGTAGAGGCTCTTGCCTCCCCAAGGGTTGTAGGCCTCCCACGTATTGACCGGCACCTGGACCAACACCGCGGACGCGGGAGCCGCCTGGCTCTGGCGCACAATCAGCGGAACGCTCCCCACGGCACCGGCGTACGCGCCACCCACGATCTCGAGCTTGGCCTCGTAGTAGCCGGAGACCGCGTCAGGCGGGATCTCGACACGATCGGTCACCAGCCAGGGGGCCCGGAACAGCCCGGTGACGGACCCGGGTGCGGTTGGCGGGGGCTGTGCAATCGCGGCGTGGCTCGAGCGGCAACCAGGCACGCACATGACTAAGCGCCCCCCGATCCCGCGGTACCACCCCAGCCGGTACACGAGCATCCGATAGCGCGAGCCCTGCGGTGCGGCCACGTGCAGGTGAAAGCTTTGCCCCGGGGCGACGCTGGTCTCCGACGCGTAACCAGTGATCACCGTCCCCGCGCCGGCCGGGATCTCCCAGCCAGGGGTGCCCGAGCGCGAGTTCTCTCGCTGCACCGGATTGGCGGCAGTCAAGGCAGTCGCCGGCGCCGTGGAGGATGTGCTGCTACTGCTCGATCCACCGCACGCGCTGAGGACGAGCGCCACGATCGTGGCGCTGACGGCGAGGAAACGCGTGTATGGCATGGCGTCAGTCGCTCCGGTCGATCCTGGGCGCCTCAGCATTTTGAGCAAGAAGAAGCGCCATCGAGCA
>DASQXS010000022.1:0-3227 GCA_035639615.1 Gaiellales bacterium
CATCCGCCGGCGCGGTCGAGCACCTGCCGGTGGCGCAGGTCGAGAACCTGGCCCAGTTCCTGCTCGCCGCCCGCCGGCCGGGCCTGTGGAGCTACGCCGCCGCCGCGCGGGCCGAGGCCGCCTACGACGCCTGCGACTACCGCGACGGGGCGGTCTTCGCCCTGGGGGCCGAGGGGAGAGGGCTGCGCCCGCGCGTGCGCGGCTCGTGCGACCAGGCGGTGGCGATCCCGCTCCACGGCGTGGTCGAGTCGCTGAACGTGAGCACGGCGGCCGCCGTGCTCCTCTTCGAGGCGAGGCGGCAGCGCAGCGATGGCTGAGCTCTACATCGTCGACGGCGACAACGTCGCCCACGTCCGCGGAGGCGGGGCCGACTATGCCCGCACCCGCGAGCAGCTCGTCGGCGACGTGGCCGGGTTCGCCGCCGAGGCGGGCATCGACGTCGTGCTCGTCTTCGACGGCGACGGGCGTGGGCACGAGCTCGGCCGGACGCGGATCGCCTACGCGGGCCGCGAGACGGCCGACACCGTGATCGAGCGCCTCGCCCACCGAAACGCCGGGACTGGGGAGGTCACGGTCGTCTCGAGCGACACGGTCCTGCGCCACGTCGCCCAGCGCGGCGGGGTCCAGGCGATGAGCGCCCGGGAGTTCCTCGACCGCGTGCGCGCCGCCCCGTCGCAGCGGCCGCAGCCGCCGCCGGCAGCGCGCGGCCGAACGACCCTCGGCGACGCGCTCGACCCGGCCGTACGCGCCGCGCTCGAGCGCGTGCGCCGGGGCGAGTAAACCGGACCTTGACATATCGCGTCCGTGCGCTAGAGTTCCCGCGTCCCTAAAGCTGAACTCGAGGGTCAGGTTCACGGTCGTCGAGGGTCAGTGTCCCCCTCAGGGAGGTATCGCGGGTGGCGACATCCAGAGCAACCGCTGCAGCTCGCCAGGCTGCTCCCACCTGGCGCGAGCCGCACGAGCTGGCGCTGATCGCGGCGGCCCGAGACGGCGACGAGCGGGCGATGGACGACCTCATTCGCCGCTATCAGGGCTTCGTCCGGCTCAAGGCGAGCTCGTACTTCCTCGCCGGCGGCGACGCGAGCGACCTCGTCCAGGAGGGCCTGGTCGGGCTCTTCAAGGCCGTGCGCGACTTCCGGCCGGACAAGGAGACGTCGTTCCGCTCCTTCGCGGAGCTCTGCATCACCCGCCAGATCATCACGGCGATCAAGACGGCCACCCGCTTCAAGCACGCGCCGCTCAACACGTACGTCTCGTTCAGTCACACGCCGGCAGGTCAGGATCCCGACGCGGACTGCACGCTCGGCGACGCCCTGCCGGGCCCGGCCGTTGACGACCCTGCGACCTGCGTCATCTCCTCGGACGAGCTGAAGAGCCTGCTCGAGTGCCTGGGCTCGGCGCTCTCGCCGCTCGAGTCGCAGGTGCTCACCTACTACCTCGAGGGGCGAAGCTACGAGGTGATCGGCGAGCTCATCGGCTGCGACCCGAAGACCGTCGACAACGCGCTCCAGCGGGTGAAGCGCAAGGTGCTCGCCCACCTGCAGGCCCGGCGCCAGCTGGGATAGATCTAGCATCCGTCCGGCGCCGGGATAGCTCAGCTGGTAGAGCTTCCGATTTGTAATCGGACGGTCGCGGGTTCGAGTCCCGCTCCCGGCTCTCCCGCTAGAACGACGAGCGGCGACAAACCCGCATGGGAGCGTCGTTTCCCGCCTGGTTGAGCCAGTCCGTCGATGGAGGCTACGTGCAGGCGTTTTCGGGGTGATGGCACAGATACGGCACAACGGCGGGCGCGGCCGAGCCGGGCAGTACGATCGCGGCGCGGATGGAGCTGATCTGGGTCGAGACGCACTTCGGGGATCTCGGTTGGGACACCGCAGTCGCGCTCGCGACGTTCCTGCTCGCCCTGCTCACCGGCGGTCTCGCTTGGCAGACCTGGAAGCTTGCGAAGTCGACGCAAGCCGACGTGAACGCCCAGGAGCGCCCTGTGCTCCTATTCGAGCCGCCGTTCGAGTTTGTCTGGACGCGACTCCTCAGACCGATCGACGTCGCGAAGCGGTCGCACGGCTGGAACCCACCACGGTTTTTCGGAGCCCGCTTCGCGACGATATCCAGGCGCTCAAGGCCGCGCCAGGCCGCGACATGGTCGTGACCGGCCGCGTCACACCCGTGCGGGAGCTGATCGCCGCCGGGCTCGTCGACGAGCACCGGCTATTCACCTCCCCGGTCGTGCTCGGCCATGGGGAGCGGTTGTTTGCCGAGGGGACCGGTACGCCGCGGCTGCGGCTTGTGGAGGCCCGGCCGTTTCGCTCGGGCATCGTCCGTCTGCGCTACTGAACACGAGCCGGGGCGAAGGCGTAGAGTCGCCGGATGCGGTGGGAGTACCATGTCGCCGCGGTCGGCGGCGAGGCGTCAGACGTCGCCGTGGACCTGGTCGACGTGCTGAATACGCTCGGCGCACAGGGATGGGAGCTCGCGACCGCGATCCCACTCAACCACTCGGACACGCTGCTCCTGATCGTGCGCCGCCCCGTCGCTGAGACGCCGAGCACATAGCGACCAGGCCCCGCCTCGCGCCGGGCCCGGCCAGAGAACCGTCCGCTTGAACCCCGACCAGGATGGGAGCAGACTGGGCGGTGCCGCGCACACGGGCGGGGACGTCGCCGCGCTCTCGGGCCGCACAGTGCCCGCGGCGCTCCGCCTAAACCCGACTCGCCAGGCTGCCACAATCACCATCGTGACCAGCCGAAAGCCGCGCCCGTGCGCTGGCAACGGCCGCCCGGCAGCGCCGCAGACGTGGCGGTCCGAGCCGGGCGGTACAAGGTCGGCTATCTGCCCGGTCTGCAAGCGGCGCCTCAAGCTCCTCGGCGAGCGGCTCCCAACGCACACCTCTCGGTCGGAGGCATAGCTGGGGGCGTCCCGGCGCGGCAGCCGCGAGGTCTGGGACACTCCGCGGATCGACGCCGCCAGTCCCATCGTTCGGCTGGCGTCATGATCGTGGTGCTCTGGCGCTCCGTCGGCGGTGCGGCAGAAGAAGCCGCGCGCGGCACCCTGATGCGAGCCCGGCATGGGGACGGGCGCGTGCGGGTACAGCCCAGAAATGCTCGGCTTGCGCGGATTGCGGAACCGACTCCTCGTCCTGGCGTACCTCGTCGTGGGTGTCGCCGTCGCAGAGAGCCACCATTACTTCCGGCACTTGAGCGGCGTCCGCGCGATCGCGTCGGCTGTGC
>DASQXS010000023.1:0-24922 GCA_035639615.1 Gaiellales bacterium
CCACCGCCGGGTCTCGTACGTGAACGCGCGCCGCACGTTGCGACGGCTCATGAGCTGGGGCGTCGTCGCCGTCGTGAACGAGAACGACTCGACGGCGACGGAGGAGATCACGTTCGGCGACAACGACGCCCTCGCCGCGCACGTGGCGATCATGCTGCAGGCGCGCCTGCTCGTGCGCCTGACCGATATCGACGGCGTCTACGACCGCGACCCGGCCCTTCCCGGCGCCCGCCGGATCGCGGAGGTGGTGGACGCGGCGCAGGTCGCGGCGGCGGGCGCCGGCGGGCGGCTATCGCCGTGGGGGAGTGGCGGGATCGGGACCAAGGTCGCGGCCGCCCGCACCGCCAGCGGCGGCGGCGTCGAGACGGTGATCGCCTCGGGGCTGGAGCCGGGGGCCGTCACGGCGGCGGTGGCGGGCGAGGGGACGGGCACGCGGTTCCCGGCGGCGGCCGCGCTCCCCTCCGCGTACAAGCTCTGGCTGCGGCACGGCACGCCGGTCCGCGGCCGGCTCGTGGTCGACGCCGGCGCGCGGCGGGCAGTGGCCGAGCGCGGCACGAGCCTCCTCCCGGTCGGTCTCGTGGCCGTCGACGGCGCCTTCGACGCGGGCGACGCGGTCGAGCTGGTCGGCCCGGACGGCGCCCGGTTTGCGATCGGCGTCAGCCGCTACCGGGCCCACGAGCTGGTGGGCCTGGCCGGGCGGCGGGGGCTGCCCGAGGCAGTGCGCCGCGACGACCTGGTGCTCGTATGAGTGTGGTCCAGGAGCACGTCGGCGTCCGAGCGCGTTCCGCCGGCCGCGCTATGGCGGCACTGGACGCAGGCGCGCGCGACGCGGCGCTGGCGGCCGTCGCGGCCGGGCTCGAGCATCGCGCCGACGAGGTGCTCGAGGCGAACGCGCTCGATGTGGCCGCGGCGGAGGGCCGTCCCCCGGCCATCGTCGACCGCCTGACGCTCGACCCGGCGCGGATGGCGGGCCTGGCGGCCGCCGTCCGGGCCGTTGCGGCGCTGCCCGACCCGCTGGCGAGCGTCCTTCGGGAGTTCACCCTCGAGAACGGGATCCGGATGCGAAAGCTGCCCGTCCCGCTGGGGGTGGTGCTCGTCGTCTTCGAGGCCCGCCCGAACGTGGCGGTCGACGCGGCGGCGCTCTGCGTCAAGTCGGCGAACGCCTGCATCCTGCGCGGCTCGCGGCTTGCCGCGCACACGAACCGCGTGTTGGTCGAGGTAGTCCGGGATGCCCTGGCCGCAGCCGGGCTCCCGGCGGACGCCGTTGTCGCGGTGGAGGGCGGCCACGAGGCGCTCGACGCGCTCCTGGCCGATCCGGCGACCGCGGACGTCGTCATCCCGCGCGGCGGCGAGGAGCTCAAGAAGCGGCTCCTGCGCGACTCGCGCATCCCGGTGCTGGCGGCGGCGGGAGGGAACTGCCACGTGTACGTGGACGCTGCCGCCGACGCGGGTCAGGCCGTCGCCATCGTCGTAAACGCCAAGACCCAGCGGCCGGGCGTCTGCAACGCCGCCGAGACGCTCCTCGTCCACCGCGACCGGCCCGAGCTCCAGGAGGCGATCTGCGCGGCCCTCCGCGACCAGGGGGTCGAGCTCCTCGAGGGCGAGGAGGCGTGGGAGACCGAGTTCCTCGACCTCAGGATGGCGGTGCGGACGGTCGACTCGATCGACGAGGCGATCGCCCACGTCAACCGCTACGGCACCGGCCACTCCGAGGCGATCGTCACCGCCGACCCGGCCGCGGCGGAGCGGTTCACCCGCGAGGTCGACGCGGCCGCGGTCTACGTGAACGCGTCGACCCGGTTCACCGACGGCGGCGAGTACGGCATGGGCGCCGAGATCGGGATCTCCACCTCCCGCCTGCACGCCCGCGGCCCGATCGGCCTCGAGGAGCTGACGACGACGAAGTACGTCGCCTGGGGCGACGGGCACGTTCGTGCATAAAACGAGCCTGGATCGTCTTATGCACCCGGGAGCCAGCCGGGCCGGTAGCTCGTCGGCGTGCGCGCTCCGAACCTCGCGTAGGCGACGTCCGGGTCCCTCGTATCCTCGTCGACGCTGGCGCCGTGGCGGCGCGCCGACTCGTCGGCGGTGTAGCCGCCCCAGTCGGGGCCGGTCGAGAGGTCGCGCCCGCCGACCGCGACGACGACGCAGCCACCATCGCCCGCTCCCACGATGACGTGGTTGGTGCCCGCGGGGCAGTGGACGAAGTCCCATGCTCCGAGCGTCCGCTCCTCGCCCTCAATCACCAGCACCGCCTGGCCGGCGACGACGAGGAAGTCCTCCTGATCCGCCTCCCAGTGGTACATGGCCATCGGCTGCCCCGGCCCGAGCACCTGCACGTTGATGCCGATCTGGGGGAAGTCCTGCCTGCCCTCGAGCTCGCAGAACGCTCCCCGCCCAGGCCGGTCGAACCAGACCGCGTCGCGGGCGCTCACCACGAACCAGCCGTCGCCGGTCGGGACGAGGCCGTGCTCGGATCGCTCGATCGCAGCCTCGGAAACCATCGCCGGCAAGACTACCCGCGCCGCGGCGGCATCGCCCGGACGCGGTCGATGTGCGCGGAGAGAAAGTCGCGCGCGCCCTCCACAAACCCCAGGATGAACCGGAGCTGGTCGTCGGTGTAGGCGTCCCACCCCGCCAACGCCTGCTCGGCGATCGGCCCCCAGATCTCCTCCGCCGCCGCCCGGGCCTCGTCGGTCATCTCCACGAACACCCGGCGCCGGTCGACGGTGTCGTGGGTGCGGCGCACGTAGCCGGCCCGCTCCATCCGGTCGAGGAGCGCCGTCAGGGCGCCGCTCGAGAGTCCGCTCGCCGCGGCCAGCTCGCCCGCAGTCATGCGGCCCGCGCGGTCGAGGATGTCCATGCACCGCGCGTCGGTGCGGTTGATGCCGAGCACGTGGCAGGCCGCCTCGTCGAACTCGTCCACGACGTTCTGCTGCTCCCGGACGGCGTGGTTCAGCTTCTGGATCAGCTCCTCGCGAGGTTCACTTGACATTCGAAATATTCGATGGTAAAAATGTTCGAGTATCGAAGAGTCTACCAGCTGGGGAGGCATCATGGCAACCGCGATCGAGGCCCAGGGCCTCGTGAAGACATATCCCAAGGACGTCCGCGCGCTCGACGGGCTCGGGTTCGAGGTCGAGGCCGGCACCATCTTCGGCCTGCTCGGGCCCAACGGCGCGGGCAAGTCGACCACGGTCAGGATTCTCACCACCCTGTCGCGGCCCGACGAGGGCGCCGCCCGGGTCGCCGGGCTCGACGTCCTCGGCCGGCCCGACGACGTGCGGCGCGTGATCGGCGTCGTGGCGCAGAAGTCCGGCGTCGACATCGAGGCCACCGGACGCGAGAACCTGATCCTCCAGGGCCAGGTGCACGGCATGGGCGGCCGCGACCTGCGCGTCCGCGTCGACGAGCTGCTCGAGCGCTTCGGGCTGGCCGACGCGGCCCGCCGCATCGCACGCACCTACTCGGGCGGCATGCAGCGGCGGCTCGATGTCGCCATGGGGCTGGTCCACCGGCCCCGCGTCCTCTTCCTCGACGAGCCGACGACCGGCCTCGATCCCGAGGTGCGGGCGTCGATGTGGGACGAGGTCGCCCGGCTGGCCCACGCCGACGGGATCACGATCCTGCTCACCACCCACTACATGGACGAGGCCGACCGGCTGGCGGCGCGGCTCGCCATCGTCGACCGCGGCAGCGTCGTCGCGGAGGGCTCGCCGGAGCAGCTGAAGGGCGAGCTGCGCGGCGACGCGATCCGGGTCGAGCTCGCCGAGCCCGAGACCAACGGCCGCGTCCCGGCCGCGCTCGTCCACGTCGAGGGCGTGAGCGAGGTGGCGGTCGAGGACCGGTCGGTGCGCGCCCGGGCCGACAGCGGCGCGGCCCGCGCGCCGGCCGTCCTCGCGGCCCTCGAGGCTGCGGGCGTCAGGGTCGCGGCCGTCACCGTTGCCCGGCCGTCGCTCGACGACGTCTACCTGCGCCACGCCGGGCGCACCTTCGCACACGCCGAGACAGGGGAGGCCACCGAATGACCATCGCCCTCAATCACTCCCGCGCCATGGCGCTGCGCCACCTGCGCGAGCTGTGGCGCCAGCCCTGGTACGTCGCCGTCACGCTCGTCCAGCCGATCATCTGGCTCCTGCTCTTCGGGGCGCTGTTCAAGCGCGTCGTCGAGATCCCCGGGTTCGGCGGCGGGGACTACATCGAGTTCCTGACGCCCGGGATCGTCGTCATGACGGCGATCTTCTCGGCCGGCTGGAGCGGCATGGGCATCATCAACGACCTCGACCGCGGCGTCATGGACCGGCTGCTCGTCTCGCCGGTGCGGCGCGGCTCGCTGATCGCGGGCCGGCTCCTCCAGCTCGGGATCACCATCGTCATCCAGTCGGTCGTCGTCGTCGGGCTGGCGCTGCTCGCCGGCGCCCGGTTCGACGGCGGCGTGGCCGGCGTGGCCGTCCTGATCGGCGTCTCGGTGCTGCTCGCCTGGACGATCGGCGCCCTCTCGATCGGGTTCGCGCTCGTGGCGCGCAGGGAGGAGTCGCTGATCGGCGCCGTCCAGTTCGTCATCCTGCCGGCGACGTTCCTGTCGTCGGCGTTCATGAAGCAGAGCTTGGCGCCGGGATGGATCCAGGACGTGGCCGGCTGGAACCCGGTCGACTGGGCGGTGCTCGCCGGCCGCGAGGCGCTCGGCTCGAGCGTCGACTGGTCGCTGGTCGCCGCCCGTGCCGGCTACCTGGCGGCGCTCGCCGTGGCCTGCGCCTGGCTGGCGGGCCGCGCCTTCCGCGCGTACCAGCGCTCGGTGTGATGTAAGGACGGGGTCAGGCACGCAGGTGCTCGAAGCTCCGGCCGTCTTCGAGGAGGTCTGGCACCGCAATTGCGTGCCTGACCCCGCAATTGCGTGCCTGGCCCCGGAATTGCGCCTACTCGTACTGGAGCGCCGCCAGGACGTTCAGGCGGGCCGCGCGCCGGGCGGGGAAGGCCGAGGCGATCACGCCGGCGATGATCGCCACGATCATCGACACGACAACCTGGCCGTACGGCACCGCGAAGACGACGCCCTGGTCCTCGAACCCGACGGCGACGATCCGGGCCAGGATGACGCCGATCACGATCCCCAGGAGCCCGCCGATCGCGGCCGTGATCACGCTCTCGTAGAGGATCGTCGAGCGGAGCTGCATCCTGGTCGTCCCGATCGCGCGGAGCATACCGATCTCCCTCGTCCGCTCGAAGACCGAGAGCGCGAGCGTGTTCACGATCCCGAAGAGCGAGATCACGACGGTCATGAGCAGGAGCACGTAGAGCAGGCCGAGGAGCTGGTTCACCTGGTTCGAGACCGAGTCCTTGAACTCCTGGTTCGTCTGCACGTTGACGTCGGGGAAGGGCTTGAGCGCCGCCTTCACCGCCTGCGTCGTCGCATCCGCGTCCGCGCCGGGGACGTAGCGGACGAGCAGGAGCTGCGGATTCGTGTCGGCGGAGAGCTCGCCGTACGTCCCCCGCGACACCATGAACCCCGTGAAGAGGACCGGGTCCTTGTACTGCCCGATCACGTGCAGGGTGAGACGGCGGCCGTCGACGCTCGTAATGTGGAACGCCGAGCCGGGGTGGAGGTCGTGCGACTTGGCGAACTGCTCCTCGACCACGGTGTTCGTGCCCGAGAGCCGGCCGAGGAGGGCGTTCGAGCCGCCCTTCTGCCACTGGATCTTGTAGAGCTTCGGGAGCTCGCTGGGTTGGACGCCGTTCACGTTATCGGTCCCGCCGTTTCCGATCTTGACCTGCGTGAAGCTGAGCGGGAGCTCGTCGGCGACGCCGGGGATCGTGCGCACCGTGGCGACCGCGGACTCCGGCACGGGCAGGCCCTGGCTGTGACTCTGGATGATGAGATCCGACGTCACGCTGCGGTCGATCGAGCCGAGGAACGACTCCTTGAAGCCGTTGATGAAGACGGCGACGAAGACGACCAGCCCGATTCCGATCATGAGCGCCGCCGCGGTGACGGCGGTGCGCCCGGGATTGCGGCTGGCGTTCTCGCGGGCGAGCCGGCCCGCCGCGCGCGAGGCGCGCTCGAACGGCCAGCCCAGCCCACGCGCGAGCGGCCGCACCAGGTACTTGGCAACCATGGCCATCCCGAGGAACGCCAGGATCGCGCCGACGGCGATGAGGAACAGGCGCCCCGAGACGGCGCCCGAGCTGGTGACGCCGTTGTACACGAGGAAGACGCCCGCGAGCAGGGAGGCGCCGGCGACGTACGGCACGAAGCGGGCGAGGCGCGAAGGCGGCAGGACGGCGCCCTCGCGGAGCGCGGCCACCGGCGGCACCCGCGTCGACCGGAGCGCCGGCACGAGCGCCGCCAGGAAGGTGATGCCGACGCCGACGATGAGCGGGTACTCGATGGTGTGCGCCTTGATGGCGATGCCGGCGAGCGGCAGCCCGAACCCGACGGCGTCGAAGAGCGCCTTCAGGACCTTGGCGAAGCCGATGCCGCCCACGATCCCGATCACCGACGCGGTGACGCCGACGAGGAGCGCCTCGCCGAGCACGCTCCGTAGGACCTGGCGGCGCATCGCGCCGATCGTGCGCAGGAGCGCGAACTCGCGCATCCGCTGGGCGACCGTGATCGAGAAGGTGTTGAAGATGATGAAGGCGCCGACGAAGACGGCCGCGCCCGCGAAGGCGAGCAGGACCGGCTTGAAGAACGAATTGATCCCGCCCGCGATCTCGTCGGTCTGCTCCTTGGCCGCTTCGGCGCCGGTCTGCACCTTCACCGAGTGCGGGACCGCGGCGGCGATGCGGTGCTTCAGCTCGCCCGGCGAGACGCCGGGCGCCGCCTCGACCGAGATCGTCGACGTCTTGCCGACGCGGTTGTACCACTCCTGCGCGGCGGCGAACGTCGTGGCAACGACGGTGGCGCCGCCGATCGAGGACACGTTCGCGATCCGGAAGACGCCGACGATCGTGACCGGCTGGACGCCCTCGAGGGTCGTCAGCCCGACCTGCTGGCCGACGTGCAGGTCATGGTCGTCGGCGAGCTTCTGGTCGATCGCCACCTGCTCGTTCCCGGACGGGAAGTGGCCGGCGACGAGCGTGTTCTGGTTGAAGGGCCGCGGCAGCGTCGACACGACCAGGTTGGGCGCGCCGCCGGTGGCGCTCAAGAACTTGCCGTCCACGACGAGCGACCCCGCGCCCTGGATCTGCCCCACCGCCTGCTGCACGCCCGGCACGTTCTTGACGGTGCCGATCAGCGACTGCGGCAGCGGGCCGACCTGGGCCTCGCCGTTGCCGCCGCCGTTTCCGTTGCCGAAGGCGGGGCGGGGGCTCAGGTACACGTCCGTCCCCGCATACGCGTTCCGGAAGATGTCCGAGAACGCGCTCTCGATCTGGTCGGTGATGACGAACGTGCCCGCGATCATCGCGGTGCCGAGCACGATCGCGAGGGCCGTCAGCGTGGAGCGCAGCTTGTGGCTCAGGAGGCCGCGCAGCGTGAAGCGGGTCACTGGCTCGTGAGCTCGGACATCGTCGCGATGATGTCGCCGGCGCTCTGGCCGGCATGGTCGCGCACGATCAGGCCGTCGTCGAGGAAGAGCACGCGGTCGGCGCTCGCCGCCGCCCCGGCGTCGTGGGTCACCATCACCGTCGTCTGGTGGTACTCGCTGACCGCCTCGCGCAGGAGCGTCAGGATCTCGCCGCTCGTCGTCGAGTCCAGGTTGCCCGTCGGCTCGTCGGCGAAGATCACCGCCGGGCGGGAGATGAGCGCGCGCGCGATCGCCACCCGCTGCTGCTGGCCGCCCGAGAGCTCCGCAGGCCGGTGGCTCAGGCGGTCGCCCAGGCCGACGCGGGAGACCACCGCGCCGACCCACTCGGCGTCGGGCTTCTCGCCGGCGATCTGGAGCGGCAGGAGGATGTTCTCCTCGGCGGTGAGCGTGGGCAGCAGGTTGAAGAACTGGAAGATGAAGCCGACCTGGTGGCGGCGAAGCAGCGTCAGCCGCTTGTCCGAGAGCTTGGTGATGTCGGTGCCTGCGATCTCGACGGTGCCCGATGTGGGCTGGTCGAGGCCGGCCAGGATGTGCATGAGCGTCGACTTGCCCGATCCCGACGGGCCCATCACGGCCGCGAACTGGCCGGGGGCGATGTCGAGGGTCACGCCGCGGAGGGCGTCCACGGCGGCGTCGCCCTGACCGTAGCGGCGGGTGACGTCGCGGGCGGCGACGACGGTGTTCGTGGTGCTCACAGCTGGGCCGCTTCGCGGGTGCAGAGCGGCAGGAGGAGCTGGTAGAGCTCCCGTAGGCCGGCGTCGGAGATCGGGCCCGCGTTCGAGTCGATGACGTGCTGGATCACGCGTTCCTCTCTGGCCGGGTCGAGCACCTCGTAGCCCTGCGCGCGCTTGTGCGCGTGGAGCTCGGCCACGAGCTTCAGGCGCCGGTTCGTCGCCGCGACGATCTCCTCGTCGACCGCGGAGATCTCGCCGCGAAGGCGCTCGACGAGCTGGTCCTGGGTCAGGTCTGGCATGGCCTCGCAGTGTAGGCAGCGCCTCCTGGACGTGGCGAGGTCGTCCAGTTACAAGGCGGCAAACGCCACGGCGAGCGCGACGGCGTTGAACGTCATGTGCACCGCCATCCCCGGCAACACCGACCCGGTCCGCCTGCGCACCTCGCCCAGCGCCAGGCCGGCGACCGCCACCTCGACGAGGAGCGCCGGCAGCCCGTGGGCGAGGGCGAAGAGCAGCGCCGTCACCGGAACGGCCACGCGGCCGAACGCCGCGAAGCCGAGCCCGCGGAAGATCAGCTCCTCGGCGACCGGCGCCACGATGACGAGCGTCACCACCCCGATCCCGACGGCGATCCACTGGTGGGTCGACTGCGGCCCGTGGGTCGGTTCGATTCCCTGCTTCGCGCTGCCCTTGAAGATCGGGTCGAGCACCTGCTCGGAGACGAGGATCACGACGATCGCCGCGAGGCTCGTCCAGACGGCGCGCCCAAGCGGCGTCCGCCGCACGGCCAGCGTCTCGGCGACCGGCTGGGCGGAGAGCCTTGCCGCCAGCGCCGCATAGCCCGCCAGCACGGCCTCGATCGCGCCGGAGGCGACCAGGGTCGGGATGTCGTACACGGCGTTCCGCGGCTGCGCGGTGTCCTGCGTCGCGCCGCCGATGAAGTTGAGGACGAAGAGGGCGGCGGGCAGGAGCATCCACCACGGCGACACCCGCCGCGCGGACGTCACCGCAGAGCCTGGTCGAGGTCGGCGATCAGGTCGCCGACGTCCTCGATGCCGACGGCCAGGCGCAGGTCGCCGGCGGCGATCCCGGCCGCCTCGAGGTCGCGCGGGGATAGCTGGCGGTGGCTCGTCGAGGCCGGGTGCGAGATGCAGGTCTCGACGCCGCCGAGGCTGGTGGCGCGTAGGCACACCTCGACCCGGTCCATGACAGCCTCGCCGCCGGGGCGGCCGCCGTCGACCTCGAACGCCAGCATCGCCCCGAACCCGTCCAGGATCCGGCGGGCGACCGCGTGCCCGGGATGGGACTCGAGGCCCGGGTAGACGACGCGCCGGACGCGCCGGTGGCCCTCCAGGAACTGGGCGATCCGCATGGCGTTCTCGCCCGCCCGCTCGACCCGCAGGTGGAGCGTGCGGATCCCGCGGCGGACGAGCCAGGCCGAGTCGGGCGACAGGGTCGCGCCGAGCTCGAGCGAGCGGACGTGCAGCTCCTCGATCAGGTCGGCCGGGCCGGCCGCGATGCCGGCCAGGACGTCGGAGTGGCCGTTCAGGTACTTGGTTGCCGAGTGCACCACCAGGTCTGCGCCCCACTCCAGCGGGCGGCAGTTGAGCGGTGTCGCGACGGTGTTGTCCACCATGAGCCGGGCGCCCGCCGAGTGGGCGATCTCGGCGACGGCGGGGAGGTCGGCCACGGCCAGGTTGGGGTTGGAGAGGGTCTCGACGACGATGAGCGCGGCGCCGTCGGCGGCTCGCCGCATCGCGTCGAGGTCGGCGACGTCGACCAGGCGCCCGTCCGGGCGGGCCCGCGCCATCTTGAACGTCTGGCCGTAGATCTGGTTCGCCACGACGAGGCCTGCGCCCGGCGGAGCGAGCATGTCCACCCCGGCCGAGAGCGCCGCCATCCCCGATGCGAAGCAGTGTGCCGCCTCGGCGCTTTCCAGCTCGGCGACGACCGCGGCCAGCTCGTCCGTGGACGGATTGCGGATGCGCGTATAGAGATAGCCGAGCCGCTCGTCGGCCATGATGTCGCCGAACTGCGCCGCGGACTCGAACTCGTAGATCACCGACCGGTGCACCGGCGTCGAGACGGGCACTCCGGGCAGATCCGGCGGGCGTCCGGCCTGGACGGCGGCGGTGCCGAGGCGGCGGTCGGTCACGCCGCGATGGTATCCCGCGGCCACTACGAACCCGGCAGGTGCGCCGTGGGGTGCAGCAGGTGGGCGATCTGGCGCAGCGTCGTCACCACACGCAGGCCCGGGTCGGTCAGGTCGCGCTCGTCGATCAGGAGGAACCGGCCCGACCGCACCGCGGGCAGGTTGCGCGTGGCCTTGCTGGTGCGCAGGCCGGATAGCGTGGTGGAGCGTCCGGCCACGGCCAGGTACGCCTGGGGGGCGGCGGCACGGAGCTTCGCGAGCGGATACGGGCGCCCCGGCTGCGCGTCCGTGGCGACGTCGACGCCGCCCGCCATCTGGATCAGCTGGGCGGTGGGACTCGACGGGTCGATCGTGTAGAAGAAGCCGTTGTCCACGAAGACGCGGACGGGCGGCGTGCCGCTCACCGCGCGCCGGATCGCGCCGATCCGGGCCTGCATCTCGCCCACCAGCTGGCCGCCGCGGGCCCCGTAGCCGGTGAGGACGGCGACGGAGTCGATGTCGTGCTCGATCCCCTGCACGGTGGGAGGGCCGGAGACGTACACCGCCGCGCCGAGCTCGTGCGAGAGCTGGGCTGCGGCGTCGGCGGAGAGGGACGCCGGCGCCAGGATCAGGTCCGGGTGCAGGCGTCGGAGCTTTCGGACGAGCGGGCGACCGGAGCCGTCGACCACGACCGGCAGCCTGCGTGCGGCGCTCGGCGAGGTCTCGCGGCCGCTCGCGCCGATGAGCGACGATCCGGCGCCGACGGCGAACGCCGCCTCGGTCAGCGCCGGGTCGAGCGAGGCGATGCGCTGCGGGTCGGCGGTGATAACGACCTGGCGTCCGGCGCCGTCGCGGGCGGTCTGCGGGAACGATGGGATCGAGCCGACGGGCTCGGGCTTCATCCCGCATCCGGAGGCCAGGAGCGCCGCCGCGACCAGCGGCGCGGCGAGGCGCGGGCGCACAAGGCTCATGGGCGGCCGATTCTAGACTTCGGCCATGCCGAGGAGGGGCAGCCTGTTCTGGGCGGTGGTGGCCGTACTCACGGCCGGGGTGCTCGTGTACGGCCCCGCGGAGCTGGCCCGTCGGTCGACCGGCAGCGGCGAGCCGGTGGACTTCCTCACCCACCCGCAGGAGGGATGGAGGTTCGTGCTGACCGCGCTCGACGAGATCGGCTCGGCGCAGGCGGGCTCGCCCACGAGGGCGCGCGACCTGGCCGTGCGGGCGTTCGCCGGCACATCCGTCGAGCCGGTGCGGGTCGACCTCCTCTACGTCCCCGACCGGCGGGTGCCGCTCGGCGCAGGGAGCGGCGAGGTGACGGCGAAGGGACGGCTAGTCTGGAAGGTGTCGGGGCGCACGCGGCCGGGCGGCCCGATCCGGACGGTGGGCCTCATTGACTTCGCCACCGGGGAGCTGACCTACGACGTGAGAACGGCGCCGTGACCCGCCACCAGGAGATCGTCTTCGGCGCCCTGGTCTGCCTCCTCGCCGCCACTGTGGTGCTCGACCGGGTCGTGTTCCACCGGTACGGCTCGACGCTCGTCGCCCGGCTCCCCGAGGCCGACCGGGCCGTCATCAAGACCCGTTACCGGCTGCTGCTCCGCATCGTCGAGGCGCTGATCGTCTTCATCGGCCTCGTCGCCGCGCTCTTCTCGTTCGACCAGACGAAGGCATTCGCCCAGACCGTGCTCGCCTCGTCGGCCCTCCTGGGGCTCGTCGTCGGGTTCGCCGCCCGCTCCACCCTGGCCAACTTCGTCGCCGGGGTGATGATCGCCGTGAACCAGCCGGTGCGGCTCGGCGACCGGGTCGCCGTCGGCGACGCGGAGGGGATCGTCGAGGACGTGGGCCTCACATACACGCGGCTGCGGACGCCCGATAATCGGCGGGTGCTGATTCCGAACGAGGAGCTCGCCAACTCCCGCGTCACCAACCTCACGGTGATCGACCCGGTGAGCCTGGCGCAGGCACGGATCGTCGTCCCGATCACCGCCGACGCCGCCCGTGTGCGCGAGGTGCTGGCCGAGCAGGCGGCCGCGGCGCCCGGCGCACTGGCAGACCGGCCGGGGCCGGGCGTGAGCGTGGCCGAGCTGACGGCCGTCGGGGCGGTCTTCACCGTCGGCGTCTGGACGGCCGACGCCGCCCAGGCGGTGCAGACGGCAGCCTGGTTGCGCGAGCGGGCCCTGGCGCGCCTGAACGACGAGGGCGTCCTCGCCAGCCTGGAGCCGGAGCCGGCGTGAACGAGCCCTTGAGGCCACGGCAGCAGTACGACGATGTGTTGAGCCACGTCGCCGCCCGGCGGCGACGGCGGCGGTCCTCGGCCCGCAGGCGCGGCCGGCGGTCGATCGCCGCCTCCGCGCTCCTCGCGATCGCCATCGGGTTCGTCGCCGTCATCGCGTCGGGCGGGATCGGGGCCACGCTGTACGTCCAGCACGTCCTCAAGGGCTACGACCTGGCGACGCTCAAGCCTCATTTCCCGGGCGTCACGACCAAGATCTACGACCGCAACGGCAACCTGCTCGCGCAGATCCCGTCGATCGAGAACCGGACGCCGGTCAAGTCGAAGAACATCTCGAATTGGCTGAAGCTGGCCACGGTCGACATCGAGGACAAGCGCTTCTACGAGCACGGCGGCGTCGACTACCAGGGCGTCCTGCGGGCGGCCTACGAGGACGTGACCGCCGGTGGGGTCGTGCAGGGCGCCTCGACGATCGAGCAGCAGCTCGTCCGGAACATCTATTTGAACGACGAGCAGTCGATCGAGCGCAAGCTGCGCGAGGCCTACCTCGCGACCGAGATGGCCGACCAGTGGTCGAAGAACCGCATCCTCACCACCTACCTCAACGTGATCCCGTACGGCCCGGTCACATACGGCTGCGAGGCCGAGGCGCTGGCGCTCTTCAACATCCACTGCTCCGAGCTGAACATCCGCCAGGCGGCCCTGATTGCCGGGCTGCCGCAGTCGCCGACTGAGTACAACCCGCGGCTCCACCCGGCGGTGGCCCGGGATCGCCGCAACCAGGTGCTCGCGGCGATGCTGGCCGACGGCCACATCAGCCAGCGCCAGTTCGAGAAGGCCGTCTCGAAGGGCCTCGGCCTGAAGGCGCCCAAGAAGCTGACGCGGGTGCGGCAGCCGTACTTCGTCGAGTACGTGCGCCAGCTGCTCAAGAAGCGCTACGGCGCCAGGGCGGTGAAGCGGGGCGGGCTGAGCGTCACCACCACCATCGACCCGCTGCTTCAGCAGGCGGCGATCGCGGCGATGCGGCAGGAGCTCAACTTCACGGACGCCCCCGCCGCCGCGATGGTGGCGATCGACCCGCGCACCGGCCAGATCCTCGCCATGCAGTCGACGACCGACTACAACAAGAGCAAGTTCAACCTGGCGGCGGACGCGAAGCGCCAGGCCGGATCGACGTTCAAGACGTACGGCCTCCTGGCGGCGATGGTCGACTTCCACATCGACCCGTACACGACCCTGTACGCCACGTCCGAGCTGACCTATCCCCTCGTGCCGAACCCCGTCCTTCCCACGGACGTCTGGCACGTGGCGAACGCCGAGCAGCCGTCCTCGGCCGTCCTGCCGCTCGACCAGGCGTTGGAACAGTCCGTGAACGCGGTCTACGCACGCCTGTCCGTCGACATCGGCGGGTCCAACGTCGCCGAGATGGCGTACCGGCTTGGGATTCCCAAGTCTGATCACCTGCCGGAGTCGCCTTCAGTAATCCTCGGGTCTGGCGGGGTCTCGCCCCTCGACATGACCCACGCCTACGCCACGATCGCGGCAAACGGCCGCAAACGGCCGCTGCTCGCGGTCACCCGAGTCGCCCGCTACGGCGGAAAGCTCGACCGATTCAAGCCGGGAAAGGGTGCCCAAGTGATCCCGGATGGCGCCACCTGGGAGGTCACCAAGTTCCTCGACGCGAACGTGCACGTCTGCTGTACGGGTATGAACGCGAATGTCGGAGACGGACGCGCGCAGGCTGGGAAGACCGGCACGACGGACGACCACACTGACGCATGGTTCTGCGGATACACGCCCAACCTCGCGGCGTGTGTCTGGGTGGGCTACCCGCAGGGCGAGATCGCCATGGATCTCGGCGGATCGATCCCTGGACCCGCGTTCGGCGGTGGGTATCCAGCAACCATCTGGCGACTCTTCGCCTCAGCGGCGTTCGCGGAAGAGCCGCCCAAGTTCCCGCCGACACCGTGGCCGATCGCGCCGCTCCACCCGATCACGTTCGAGCCGTGGCACTCGCCCAACTTCACGCTGCCGCCGCCCCCGCAGGCGCCCTCGAGCAGCGGGAAGAGCACGAAGGGCGGAAGCAGCGGCGGCGGTTCGAGCGGCGGCGGCGGATCGAGTGGCGGCGGCACGACCACCGGCAACACCGGCCCGCCGCCGACGACGACGACGACGTAGCGATGCTCCGCCCCGCAGACGCGATCCAGCTCATCCTCGAGCACGCGCGCCGGCTCGAGACCGAGGAGGCCGTCCTCGCCCCGACGCTCGCCGGCCGCGTTCTCGCCGAGGACGTGGCCGCGGCCGTTCGCCTCCCGCCGTTCGCCACCTCGGCGATGGACGGCTACGCGGTGCGCGCCGGCGACCTCGGCGACGGGCCGGTGCCGATCGCGTTCCGGCTCGCGGCCGGCGACCCACCCCAGCCGCTGCCCGCCGGCGCCGCCGCGGGCATCGCCACGGGCGCCCCGATGCCTCCGGGCGGGGACGCGGTGGTGCCGGTCGAGGACGCCGAGGAGGTCGGCGGCAGCCTCCAGGCGGCCGCCCCTCAGGTCGGGGCGCACATCCGCCGCGCCGGCGGCGACGTCGAGGAGGGCGACATCATTGCCCGGGCCGGCCGGACCCTGACCCCCGCGCTCCTCGCCGCCATCGCGGCCGTCGGCACCGAGCGGGTGCGGGTCGCCCGCCGGCCGCGGCTGGCGGCGATCTCGACCGGAAGCGAGCTGGTCCGGCCCGGTGCGCCGCTCGGGCCAGGCGAGATCTACGAGTCCAACCTGACCGCGCTCGTCGCCCAGGCGACGCGGGCGGGCGCCGAGGTGACGGCCGCGGAGATCGTGCACGACGACCGGGCCGCGATCGAGGCGGCGTTCGCCGGCGCTCTCGGCGCCGACGTCGTCGTGTCGTCAGGCGGGGTCTCCGTCGGGCCGCACGACCACGTGAAGCCGGCGCTCGACGCGCTCGGTGTCCGCGAGGTGTTCTGGCGCGTCGCACACAAGCCGGGGAAGCCGCTGTGGTTCGGGGTCGCTCCGGCCGGCGCGCTCGTCTTCGGCGTCCCGGGGAACCCGGTCTCGAGCCTCGTCTGCTTCGAGCTCTTCGTCCGCCCCGTGCTGCGCGCGATGCAGGGTTCGCCCGAGGAGCCGCGGCCGGTGGCGCGGCTGGCCCGTCCGATCAGCCGGCTGGAGACGCGCGACCATGCCGTCCGGTGCCGTCTTCGCCCGGGCCCCGACGGCATGGAGCTCGATCCGGCAGGCGAGCAGGACTCGCACATGATCGTGCACGCGTCCGCGGCCGACGCGATCGCGCTCGTCGACGCCGGCACGGGCGAGGCGCCGGCAGGATCGCTGGTCGAATACCTCCCGCTTTAACCGTGGGGGAACCCATGGTTCCCCCACGAACCCCCTCCTTGGGGGTGACGGAGCGTCTCGCGCTCCGGCGAGAACGCGGTCTCGCCTCCGCAGCGAGCGCTCTGGGGCTCGTCATGGCATAGATGGGCCAGCCGTTACGCGCGTGCGCCTTCGGGCATCACCACCGTCGGCTCGCCCTTGGGCGTCACCGAGACCGCCCGGGCGAAGACGACCCAGCGGTGCGAGGCCGAGTAGAGCGGGTGGCAGGCCGAGAGCACCAGCCGCTCGTATCCCTGGGGGCGGATGATGCTCCAGTCGTCGCTCGAGACGACACGGTGGTACTGCACCCGGTAGCGGAACGTCGCGTACGGCATCTGGAGCGTGATCGCGTCGCCGTTTCGGATCGAGTCGATGTGCCGGAACCACGCGCCGAAGGTGGTGCGGTGCCCGGCGATCGCCACCGTGCGGCCGAGCCCGGGCACTGAGGTGTTCGCGTAGTGGCCCGGGCCCTTGCTCAGGTCGCCCCACCAGTCCGTGCCCTGGACGACGATCACTTTGAGGCCGATCCGGCCGATGACGAGCCGCCCGAACGGGCCGCTGTCCGAGAGCGCTTTCGCGTCCTTGTGGGCGTCGGCCCGGACCGTGGCGAGCTCGGCCTTCGGGTGGGGCGACGGGGGCACGGTCGCCGGGACCGGCCAATCGTGTACCTCGCGGTCGAACGCCCGCGAGAGGCCGGCCTGCTGGTAGCGAGCCCAGAGCGCGGTGATCGGATCGCCCCAGAACCACACCACCGCCGCGTACACGACCGCGACGACGCCGAGCGCGATGAGGGTGTTCCCGAACCGGCGCCCCCAGGTGCGGGCACGCGTGCGCGGCGCGCGTGCCTCAGCGGGGACTGTCGTGGCCATCCCTCAGTTATAGCCGCGGCGGGTGCGGTCGTGCGTACCGGCCGAGCACGATCGCCCCGACCTGGGCCGCCGCCGCGGCCGCCAGGGTGAGGCACACCGACACCGCCGGCGACAGGTAGCCGCTCGCGGTCATCGCCACGAGCACGCGCGGCGCGTCGCGGCCGAGGCCCTGCGCGCCGGCCAGCTCCCAGAGGAGCAGGGCGGGCCCGAGGAACCCCACCAGGAAGCAGGCGAGCATCGCGCCGCGGCCGCCGCGGGCGGCGACCGGAATCCAGAGCCAGAGGTGCGCCGCCGGAAGGACGACGACGAGCGCGAACGGGTCGATCGCCGTCAAGAGCACCGAGGCGAAGAGCAGGCCGACGAGCGCGGCCGCGAGCCCGGCAGTGCGGTCCGCGCCCGGGACCGGATCCACCCGCACCAGCCTCGGCCGGACCAGAAAGCGCCAGAAGAGGAGAGCCGCGCCCGCCGCGATGGCGATCCCCGCCGTCGACGCCCCGGTTCGCCCCGGAAGCGGCGCCGTCCCGGCGTTCGACATCAGCCGCCCGGGGGCGTGCGCCTCGACCAGAAGGGCGACCAACACCACGAGCCACGCGCCGAACCTCCAGGCGAGCGCCTGGAAGCCGGGCCCGATCGGCACCCGCCGGCGGCGCAGACGGGCGACGACGTCGAGGACGCAGACGGCGAACGGCATGAGCAGCATCGCCACCGTGAGCTGCGCCAACCATCCCCGCACGAACTTCCCTGAGAGGAAGAGCACCGGCGGGCCGCCAGGGTCGACCGCGGTCGCGGAGTTGAGCTCGGCGACGAGGTTCGCCACCGCCGTCCCGACGTGCCCGAGCTGCGGGCCGCTGAGCGCCTGGAGCGGCCGGGCCGCGGCGCTCCCGGCCGCCGTGAGCGTGACGGCAGGGATGTGGTGCGAGAGGAGCGTTCCCTGCTCGGACGGGGTGTAGGGGATGCCGTAGCCCGAGACCTGGTCGTACACCCCGGGCGTCGTCGCGGGCCGCCCGTAGAACGAGCTCAGGGCATCGACTGCCGCCGCGTAGAGCGTCGGCGAGGTGCCGCGGTCGGTGTCGGGCCGCACCACGACTCGGAGCGCCGTCCCATCGGGGGCCGCCACGCCGTCGAGGACGATCGCGGCGACGATCCTCGGCGCGAGCGACCAGGTTTGGGCGAACTCGGCCGCGCCCTGGCCGCCCGTCCGGCCGCCGTCCGTCGAGACGAGGACGATGCCCCGCTCAGGCGGGATGCTCGACATCGTGTGCGCCAGCTCGACCAGAAGGCCGGTGCCGGCGGCGTCGGCGGCCGACGGTCCGTCGCGGTGGGCGATGACGGCGATGATCTGCGGCGAGCGGCCGGCGCGATATGCGATCACGTTCGACATCGGCACCGCGGCTGACCGCCACGGCACCTTGGCCGCGAACGGCGTTTCCGCCGGCTTCGAGTCGAACGAGTGGAGCTTCCGCTTCACCCAGTCGGCGCCTGTCAGCTCCGCGCCGGTGCCCGCCGCGCAGCAGGCCTGACCGCTGTCACGCTCGGCGCCCACGAACGCCGCCGCCAGGTTCGCCGCTCGCGACCCGTCGAACTCGAGCGGCGGGGCGGGATGCTGCGGCACCGCCGGCTGGACGAGCGTGAGGAGGGCGATGACCGGCGGCAGCGCCGCCGCGGCGGCCAGGAGCCGGTAGAGCGGCCACGAGACAAGCGCGGCCCGGTGGCGCCCGCGCCGGCTTGGGGAGTGCGTCGCCACGGGAAGCGGCGGTTATAGCACACGGAACACACTGCACTAGAATCCGTGTGTGGCGAGTGAGCCGACGATCATGCTCGTGGACGACGAGGAGTCGATCCAGAAGCTCCTCACCTATCCGCTCGAGCGGGAGGGCTACCGCGTCGTGCAGGCGCGCGACGGCGAAGAGGCGCTGCGCCGGTTCGCCGAGCAGCAGGTGGATCTGGTCGTCCTCGACGTGATGCTGCCGCGGGTCGACGGCCTCGAGGTGTGCCGCCGGCTGCGAACCGGCTCCGCCGTCCCGATCATCATGCTGACCGCGCGCGACGACGAGGTCGACAAGGTGCTGGGCCTCGAGCTCGGCGCGGACGACTACATCACGAAGCCGTTCTCGATCCGCGAGTTCCGAAGTCGCATCCGCGCCGTCCTGCGGCGGGCGGGGCTGCGCGAGGAGCAGCCGAACGACGGCGTGATCGAGGAGGGAGCGCTCCTGATCGACCCGGCCAAGCGGGCGGTATCCGTGGACGATCGCCGTGTGCAGCTGACCTACGTCGAGTTCGAGGTGTTGCACACGCTTGCCCGCCACCCCGGCCGCGTCTACAGCCGGCAGGCGCTGCTCGAGGCGGTCTGGGGCGACTCCGCCTATCGGGAGCCGCGCACGATCGACGTCCACATCCGCCACCTGCGCGAGAAGATCGAACCCGACCCGCGCGAGCCGGCGTACATCTTCACCGTCCGCGGGGCCGGATACCGGTTCCGCGACACCGTCCCATGACGTGGGGGAACCCATGGTTCCCCCACGGGCCCCCTCCTTCCTGCACGAGCCGGAGCGTCTTCGCGCGTCGGCGAGAGCGCGGTCTCGCCTCCGCAGCGGATGCTGGGACCCACCCTGACACCACCGCCGGGCGAAACGTTCGCCACTGCATGAATCCCGATAGTGCGTCACTCCCTTCTGCGCCCGAGAAGCGCTAGACCACGGCAGTGCCAGGCCTTCACTCGCTGCGGTTCCGGCTGATCGTCATGTTCGGCGCCGTCGTGGCCACCGCGATGGGAGTGCTCTTCCTCTACGTCGTCCCCAGCCTCCGCGATGACCTGGTCGCCGACCGGATCAACCGGCTCGAGTCGGTGGCGCGCGCCCAGCAGGGCTCGACGAGCCTGACGCGCGCGATGCAGGCCGGCAAGCACCTGCGAAAGCCGCTCGACCGGACGCGGACGCTCGCGAACGCCCAGATCGGCGGGTATCTGGCCTCGGGTGAGCCGCTCGAGGACCTGACGCCGGCCGCCGCGGCGGCGCCGGTGCCGTGGAACGGCCCGCTCGTCAAGCACGCGCGCCGCGCGGGTCTCGCCGGCGGCAGGACGCCGAACGGCGGCGTCGTGGTTGCGTTCCAGGCTCCGAGTGGCGGCGTCGTCGTGATGTGGCAGGGCGTCGGCGACGTCAACACGGCGGCGTCGCTCGTCGAGCGCCAGATCCTGATCGCGACCGGCATCGCCGTCCTGGTCGCGGCCGTCGTCGGCTGGGGCGCGGCGCTTGCGATCTCGACCCGGCTCGAGCGGATCGAGCAGGCTGCGAGCAGGATCGCGGCGGGGACCTTCGACGAGCCGATCGCCGACGACGCGCCCGACGAGCTCGGCAAGGTGGCGCGCTCGTTCGACGTCATGCAGGCCCGGCTGGCCCAGGTTGACCGGGCTCGCAAGGATTTCATCGCCAACGCCTCCCACGAGCTGCGAACGCCGCTCTTCACGCTCGGCGGGTTCCTGGAGCTCCTGGCCGAGGAGGACCTCGACCCGGCGACCAGGGCGGAGTTCGTCGAGTCCACCCGCGAGCAGGTGAGCCGGCTCACGAAGCTCGCCAGCGACCTCCTCGACCTGAGCCGGCTCGACTCGGGCGCGGTCGGCGTGGTGCGCGAGCCGGTCGACATGGCCGCCGCGGCGCGCACGCTCGTGCGCGAGTTCCGCGGCCTCGCCGCCCGGCACGGAAGCCGGATCGTGCTCGCGCGGCCGCGATCGCCGGCCCGGCGGGGCATCGGCGACGAGGAGCGGGTCCAACAGATCGGCCGTGTCCTCCTCGACAACGCCGTCCGCCACAACCCGAGCGGCACGAACGTGCGGGTCGCGGTCGAGTCGGAGGACGGGCGGGTCGTTCTCTCCGTGTCCGACGACGGCGGCGGCATCGACCCGAGCGTCCGCGACCACCTGTTCGAGCGGTTCTCGCGCGGCTCGGAGGCGACGGTTTCGGGGAGCGGGCTCGGCCTCGCGATCGCCGACGAGCTCGCCCAGCGCATGGGCGGGACGATCGTCGTCGAGTCCGCGCCGGGGTCGACCCGTTTCGCGCTCGTCCTGCCTGCCGAGCGTGCCGAGTAGCGGCATGGTTGGCTAACCTCCCGCGCGATGCAGCGGGTCAACGTCGGACACAAGGCCCTGGCCGACTACAACTCACTGATCGGCAGGACGATGGCCGAGGAGATCCGCCTCCTCGCCGAGCCGCTCCGGGGGAAGCGGATGCTGCATCTCTCGGCCACGGCCTTCGGCGGCGGGGTGGCCGAGATCCAGTACACGCTCATCCCGCTCCTGATCGACGCCGGCATCGACGCCGAGTGGCGCGTGATCCACGGCCGCGAGGAGTTCTACGACGTCACGAAGACGATCCACAACGCCCTCCAGGGCGACCCGCGGACGCTCACCGACGACCAGAAGGCGATCTTCGACGGCTACAACAAGCTGAACGCGGACGCCCTCACCGACGTCGACGACTGGGACGTGATCGTGGTCCACGACCCCCAGCCGGTGGCGGTGCCCGAGTTCGTCACCGCCGAGCGGCCGCGCTGGGTGTGGCGCTGCCATATCGACCTCTCGACCCCGAACCAGGACGTCCTCGACTTCGTCGCTCCGCGCCTTGCGGCCTACGACGCCTGCATCTTCCACATGCCGGCGTACGTGCCCCGCGCTGCCGGGCTGCAGGAGGCCGTGATCTGGCCCCCAGCGATCGATCCGCTCGCGCCCAAGAACATGGCGCTCGCGCCCGAGGACGCCGCCTACATCGTCGACCAGTTCGGCGTCGACGTGGAGCGTCCGCTCCTGCTCCAGGTGTCGCGGTTCGACCCCTGGAAGGACCCGCTCGGCGTGATCGACGCGTACCGCATGGTGAAGGCCGACCACCCCGGCATGCAGCTGGCGCTGGTCGGGTCGATGGCGCATGACGATCCCGAAGGCTGGGAATACTGGAATCGCACCCAGGAGTACTGCAACGAGGATCCCGATATCTTCATGTTCTCCAACCTGAACAACGTCGGGGCCGTCGAGGTGAATGCGTTCCAGGTGCAGGCGGCGGTGTGCATCCAGAAATCGATCAGGGAGGGGTTCGGGCTGACCGTGTCCGAGGCGCTGTGGAAGGGGCGGCCCACCATCGGCGGCAACGTGGGCGGCATCGTCGCCCAGATCGCCGACGGCGAGACCGGCTACCTCGTCTCCTCGGCGGAGGAGTGCGCCCGGCGGGCGCTGGAGATCCTGGCGGATCCGCCGGCGACCCGGGCGATGACCCGGCGGGCGAAGGAGCACGTCCGCCGCCGCTTCCTGACGCCACGGCTCCTGCGGGACTGGCTCGCGCTCATGCACCGGATGGCCGGCGAGCAGGTCGAGCTCGAGGTGGTGGCCGGGGCCTGAGGCCGCGCGCCTCGAGTCTCCGACGATGGTAGACCAGCCGCTTCTGATCGTCTCCAACCGCGGGCCGCTGCGGTTCGTGCCCGGTCCGGACGGGGAGCTCGCGCCCAAGCGCGGCGGCGGCGGCTTGGTCACGGCCCTCTCGGCGCTCACCGCGACGCGGCCGATCACGTGGGTTGCGAGCGCGCTCACCGACGGCGACGCCGAGGTCGCCGCCCGCGGGCACTACCGCGACGGCAACCTGACGCTGCGGCTCCTCGACCACGACCGGGAGGAGTACGACCGCTACTACAACGTCTTCGCCAACCCCACGCTGTGGTTCGTGCACCACTACCTCTGGAGCCTCGCGCTGGAGCCGTCGGTCGACCGCAACGTGCGGCTGGCCTGGGAGGCGGGATACGTGCCCGTGAACGAGCGCTTCTCCGAGGCGGCGGCGGCCGAGGTCGAGCGGATGGGCGGGCGGACGCTCGTGATGGTGCACGACTACCAGCTCTTCATGGTTCCCGGCGGGATCCGGAGCCGGGCGCCGGACGCCGTCATCCACCACTTCACCCACATCCCCTGGCCCCAGCCCGACTACTGGCGCGTGCTCCCGACCGACGTCCGCCGCGCCATCCACGAGTCGATGCTCATGTCCGACGTGATCGGCCTCCACACGCCCAGGTACGTGCGCTCGTTCCTGCAGTGCTGCGAGCGCTTCGCGCCTGATGCCCAGGTGGACATCAGGGCCGGCGAGGCCGAGTTCCAGGGCCGGCGCGTGCGCGTGCGGGCGTATCCGATCTCGGTCGACCCGGCCGAGTTCGAGCGGCTCGCGGCGTCCGAGGCGGTCGTCGAGGCGGAGGCGAAGGTGACGGAGGTCCGGCCGGAGAAGCTGATCGTCCGCGTCGACCGTACCGACCCGTCCAAGAACGTCGTACGCGGGTTCTCGGCGTTCGATCTGTTCCTCTCCGACCATCCGGAGTGGCAGGGGCGGGTGACGATGCTCGCCCTCCTCGACCCGTCCCGGGGGGACATTCCCGAGTACGCCGAGTACGTCGGCGCGATCCAGCGGGCGGCCCGGGCGGTGAACGACCGCTACTACACGAGCGACGAGTGGCTGCCGGTCGACCTGCGCATCTCGGACAACTTCCCCGAGGCGGTCGCCGCCTACAAGCACTACGACGTCCTGCTCGTGAACGCGATCTTCGACGGGATGAACCTGATTGCCAAGGAGGCCCCGCTCGTGAACGGGCGCGACGGCGTCCTCATCCTGAGCGAGAACACCGGTGCGCACGCTGAGCTCGGGCGCTTCGCGCTGTGCGTGAACCCGTTCGACATCCAGGCGCAGGCTGACGCGATCCATCAGGCGCTCGTGATGCCCGAGGCGGAGCGGCACCAGCGGATCGAGGGCATCCGGTCGCAGGTGCGGGCGAACGACATCAACCGCTGGATCCAGCTTCAGCTGGACGACCTGGCAGAGGTGCGGCCCGAGGCCGTGGCGACGTAGCGTGTGGCCGCGGCCGACCGTTGACGACGTCCTCGCGGCGTGGAACGGGCCGGGGAACGCGGAGACGCGGGAGGCATTGCGGCCGCCGCGCGGGCCTGTCGGCCCGTTCGAGGTCGTGGCTGCCGGACAGGGCGTGACCGCGAGCCCCGAGGGGCCGTACGAGGTCCACGTCGGTGTCGTCTCGCGCTCCCACATCGCTTCGACGGCGCCCGATGAGTTCCTGACCGTGCGGTTCTGGTACGCCAACGGATTCCGCGGTGAGCCGGCGACCGTCATCCTCTCCGCGCGCGCTGAGGACGGAACGTTCGATCTGGCCCGGGCGCACATGCGCTTCGGCCCCAACGCATCGAAGGGAGGTGGGAGGGCGGTCCACTACCCGGACGGGTCGCTCTCGCTCGCCGACCCGGCTGACCGGTGGGGTGTCCCGATGATCGTCGCTCCGTGGTCGAGCCGCTTCCACGGGCCCGGAATGGAGGAGGGGCCGGATGCGGTCGCAGCCGAGCTGGGCATCACGGATGGCGAGCGGGTTTCGTTCGACCTCGACGCTCCGGTCGACGCCTCACTGACCGACGGCTTGCCGCGACTTGCCGCAGCCGTCGCTGAGGCTGGTGACGGGCCCTCGATGTCCCTCCTCGGCGAGTGCACCCTGACCCCCGCCGTTGTGGCGGGCATGCGACGGCGCTACCCCGAGCTCGTGCTCGTCTGGGTCGATGCGCACGGCGACCTGAACACGCCCGAGACGACGCCGAGCGGCTTCCTCGGCGGGATGCCCTTCGCGATCCTGCTCGGATGGTGCCGCGACGACCTTCGCATCGCCGCCGGGCTCGACCAGCCGCTCCCGGAGGAGCGCGCGGCGCTCGTCGGCGCCCGCGACCTCGATCCAGGCGAGGCCGCCGCGATCGAGCGGTCGCAGCTGGTCGTCGCCGACACCGTCGAGGAGGCGATCGCCCGGCTCCCGGCCCACGCGCCGATCTACCTCCACGTCGACGGCGACGTGCTCGACCCAGCCGATGCGCCGGGCGTCAACTTCCCGGCGCCTGGCGGGTGGAGCGTCGACCGGCTTCGCGAGGAGATGCGCTCCGCCGCTGCGAGCGGCCGCGTCGTCGGGATGAGCCTCTGCTGCGGCAACCCGCGCCTCGACCCGGACGGCCGCTCCGCCTCGGCCTACGTGCGCGGTCTCGCGCCGGTGCTCACCCGCTGATCGGGCGGGGGCATAAACGGAGTCAGACTCCTCTGATTCACGTGTGAA
>DASQXS010000024.1:0-42798 GCA_035639615.1 Gaiellales bacterium
GTTGTATGAGCCGCTCAAGCGGGGACTGGCGACGCTTGTCGCATACCGCGATGGTCGCGTCGATGTGAAGACATGGACCGGCGGCCCCGTCGCGGGCCCGCGGGTCGCGTTCGCCCGGCAGAGCCTGCCGTTGATCATCGATCACGGGCGCCTCAACCCGGCGCTCAACGACAGCTCGCAATGGGGGTACACGCTCGGGAACGCGGTCCGCGTGTGGCGGACCGGCGCGGGCATCGACCGGCACGGCAACCTCATCTACGCCGCAGCGGACTATCAAACGGTGGTCACGCTCGCGAAGATCCTGCAACGAGCAGGCGCCGTGCGCGCCATGGAGCTCGACATCAATCCGGAGTGGCCGACCCTGATCACCTACACCGCGGTGGCCTGCATCCGATCAGAGTGGTGCCCAACTTCCAACAGCCTCCGACGCGCTACCTCGTGCCAGACGACCGAGATTTCTTCGCCGTGTATCGACGCCTGCCCGGCCCGGTCACCGTGTCGTTCAAGTGACGGCCGGCTCCCCCGGCCGGCGCCCGCCCGGATACGCCTAGGAGGCTTCTTCGTCGTTGCGACCTGGGCGCGGCCCGTCGGGAGCCATCAACGCCGGCCTGGGACACCCAGGTACGGCCTCCCCGACGCCATCGACGGCCAATACGAGCGGCCGGGATGTTCGAGCTCTGGCACCCCAATTGCGTGCCTGACCCCGCAATTGCGTGCCTGGCCCCGCGATTGCGCGCGCTACGCCAGGCCAGCCAGCTCCTCGACGGGGGGCTGCCGGCGCGACCAGTGGCGCCAGTTGATCTCGGCTCCGAGCACGATGATGTTCGCCATCAGGTAGAGCCAGACGAGCAGGATCACGAGGCCGCCGAACGCCCGCAGCGCGAGCAGTTGGCCCGAGAAGCGCAGGTAGAGCGGCAGCGACTGGAACGACACCTGGAAGAGCGCCGTCCCCACGGCCGCTCCAGGCCAGACGTCGCCGACCCCGAGCTCGACGTTCGTCAGGTACCGGTACACCGCCATCAGGAACACGAACGACCCCGCCGACGAGATGAGGAGCGTCCCCAGGTACGCCGCCACCGTGAGCTGGATCAGGTTGTGGGCGTGCCGGTCGACCCATCCCGTCGCGGCGACGGCGACCAGAAGCGACGCGAACAGCACCACGAGTGACGTCAGCACGAGCACGAACGTCACCCACTTCTGGTGCAGGAACGCCCGGTTCTGCACGCGGAAGACGATGTTGAGCGCCGACTCGAGCGCCGAGTAGAAGCCGAGCGACGCCCACACGATGCCGAGCAGGCCGATCACCCCGATCGCCCCGGCGTTTCGCTGGATCGAGTGCATCGGCCGCAGGAGATCGGCCGTGGACTGGCCGGGCAGGATGTGGCCGAGCTCGCGGATCAGGTACGAGCTGGCCGAGATCTGGCCGAAGAGTCCGAGCAGCGACACCGCCAGGAACAGGAACGGCACGAGCGAGAGCAGGGCGTAGTAGGCGACCATGGCGGCGAGGTGGGGTCCCCGGTCCTGGAGGAACTTCGCCAGTACCGGGTGTCCGTGGCGGGCGACGGCGCGCAGGGGATGGAGCACCGTGTCGGCGGGGGTTGCCACTGCTGCGGGTGAGGATATCCGCATGTGCTAGCGTCATCTGGATGGATCCGGCGGACGCAATTCGCGAGCTGAAAGACCTCTCGACGCAGATCGATGCGGTCGTCCTGGCACAGGGCGACGGCAGCCCGATCGCCTCGACGCTGGCCGATGACCGGGCGGCGCGGGTGGGCAAGCTCGCCGCCGATCTGGTCGGGCGAGCCGATGGCGTCCGCAGCGACCTCGGCCGCGAGGCGCTGGCGCAGGTGCAGGCGGCGACACCGGACGGAAGCGTCTTCGTGGTGCTCGACGGCGGCCGCATGGCGGTGGCGACCACCGGCGCCGACCCCACCGTCGGCCTCGTCTTCTACGACCTGAAGACGCTGCTCCGCCAGGTCGCCGAGGAGCCGAGCGAGGCGCCCGCCGAGGCCCCCACCGAGTCGAAGGAAGCCGCCGATGCCTAAGCGGCGCTTCCTGCTCGGCGTTCTGGTCGGCGCGGGCTCCTTCGCCGGCACGCTCCTCTACCGCCGCCGCAGCGCCCGCAGCCGCACCCGCGTCGACCTCTACTTCGACGACGGGTCGATGATGTCCCTCGGCTCGGGCTCGCCCGACGCCGACGCCCTGCTTCCGATCGCCACGGAGCTCCTGGCGGAGGCTGGGTGACGCCGGAGCGCCGGGCCGAGCTGGGCCGGCGGCTCGTCGAGCGGGCGTATCTCGAGGGCGACTTCGTCCTGCGGTCGGGGCGGCGGAGCCGCTACTACCTGGACAAGTACCGGTTCGAGACCGACCCCGAGCTCTTGGCCGGGCTGGGGCGCGAGATCGCCGCGCTCGTGGCCGAGCGCGCGCCGGACGCCGAGCTCCTGGCCGGCCCCGAGCTGGGGGCGATCCCGCTCGCCGCCGTGGCGTCGATCGAGTCGGGCCTGCCGTACGTGATCGTGCGCAAGGCGGCGAAGGGCTACGGAACGGGGAATCGGCTCGAGGGCGTCCATGAGCCAGGCCGGCGCGTGTGCGTGGTCGAGGACGTCGTCACGTCCGGCGGCGCGCTGCTCGACGCGGTGGAGGCGCTCCAGGCCGCCGATCTCCACGTTTGCGCTGCAATTTGCGTAGTTGACCGCGAGGAGGGCGGCGCCGCGGCGGTGGCCGCGGCCGGCGTGCCGTTCCACCCGCTCTTCACGGTCTCCGGGCTCGGCCTCACGCCGGTGCCGCAATCTGCGTAATCCCGCATGGGTACATGGATTGTGGCCGTCCGACGGCGGTGGTAGGGTGCGTTCGCTTCACACGTTCCAGGACCCACGACCCAGGAGGAGACGCGTGACGAAAAGCGATTTCATCGACGCCGTGGCAGCCCGGTCCGGCCTGAGCAAGAAGGACGCGGGCGTCGCCGTGGACGCGGTGCTCGATTCCGTGAAGGATGCACTTCAGAAGGGTGACGAGGTCACCTTCACCGGGTTCGGCAAGTTCAGCGTGCAGGCCCGCAAGGCCCGCATGGGCGTGAACCCCCGCAACCCGTCCCAGAAGGTCACGATTCCGGCCAGCAAGGTCCCGAAGTTCTCGGCCGGCAGCCAGCTCAAAGCCGCTGTCAAATAGACGTGTGACGCTCGAGCGCCCCTGCGCGGCGTGCGCGCGGGGGCGTTCGCGTTTCCCGGGAGGTTGACGTGTGACCGATGACACTCGTCCGGTGGTGGTCGGCCCGGGTGAGGGCACGACGATCCAGGGGCCGGTCGGCGGCCCCCTGACGTTCAAAGTGCGGGGCGGCGAGACGGGCGGCAGGCTCACCGTCCTCGAGAACATCATCGCTCCGGGCGAGGGGCCGCCGCTCCACGTCCACGCCGACGAGGACGAGGCGTGGTACATCCTCGAGGGCGAGCTCCGCTTTCGCCTCGGCGGCGCGACCGAGCGCGCGCCGGCCGGCTCGTTCGTATTCGTGCCGCGCCGCACCGGGCACTGCTTTCAGAATGTCGGCGACGCGCCGGCGCGGATCCTCGTCATGTTCACCCCGGCCGGCATGGAGCGCTTCTTCGAGCGGTTCGCCGCCCTCGACAACCCGCCCCGGCCCGAGTCGTTCCAGGACATCGGAAGCGACGTGGGGATGCAGGTCACGGGACCGCCGCTCGCCGCCTCCGACCCGCCGTAGCAGCGGCCGTCCGGCGGCTATGCGAACATGTGTTCGATGGCCGCAGCTGCGCAGCTCACCCTCGACGGCGCCGACCGCCTCTACGAGCTCCTGCACGAGCGGCGGGCTCCGGTCGACCTCGCCGAGGCGGCCGCCTGCCTGTTCGCCCTCAGAAGCGCGCCGTCCGCGCTCGTCCACCAGCTCGTGGACGAGGTGGTGCGGGCCGACCCGCGGTTGCTGTGGCGGTCGGCGACGCAGGTGGCGCTGGCCGAGTGGGACGAGGTGGCCTCGGTGCTCGACCGACCGCTCGAGCGCGCCGACTACGTGGTCTTCGACCTCGAGACGACCGGCACCCGGCCGGGCTCGTCGCGCATCGTCGAGCTGGGCGCCGTCCGCCTCCAGGGGATGTTCGAGGCCGCGCGGATGGAGCGGCTGGTCGATCCCGGCGTCGCCCTACCGCCGGCGATCACCGCGCTCACCGGAATCACCCAGCGCGACATCTGCGGCCGTCCCCGGGTCGCCCGGGTGCTCGACGAGTTCCTCCGCTTCGCCGCCGGCGCGGTGCTCGTGGCCCACAACGCCAGGTTCGACGTCGGCTTCGTCGACGCCGAGCTCGGCCGCCTGCGCGGCGGTCGGCTGGCGGCGCCGGTCGTCGACACGGTCGCCCTCGCCCGCCGCCTCGTCGGCGACCGCCTCGACAGCCTGAACCTGGGCACGCTCGCCGAGCGCTTCGACACCGAGGTGCGCCCGTGCCACCGCGCGCTCCCCGACGCGCTCGCCACGGCCGAGGTGCTGGTCCGGCTCCTGGGCCTCGCCCAGGAGCGCGGCGCCGCAACGGTCGGCGACGTGATCGGCCTCTGCGCACCGGAGCGGCGGCGCGTCCGCACCCGCCGGGGGCTGGCGGCGGGAGCGCCGCCCGGACCCGGTGTGTACCTCTTCCGCGACAGCCGCGACCAGGTGCTTTACGTCGGCAAGGCCACCGACCTGCGCGCCCGGGTGCGGTCATACTTCTCCGGCCGGCCGCTCCGCGCCCCCGTGGAGCGCGCGCTCGAGGCCGCCGCCCGGATCGAGACGCGCCCGCTCGGGTCCGAGTTCGAGGCCGCGCTGCTCGAGCTCGACCTGATCGCTGGCCTCCGGCCGCCGGCCAACTCGCGCGCGCCGCGGGCCGGGCCCGGGATCTACCTGACGCTCACCCTGGGCGAGCAGGTGCCGCGGCTTCGGATCACGTCCGGCCCCGGGCCGCCGGGCACGGTCACCGCCGGCCCGCTGCGGTCGCGCAGCCAGGCCGAGGCCGCGGCGGCGGCGGCTCGGTCGGCGTTCGGGCTGCGGGTCTGCCGGCCGTCGCTCCCGGTCGACGACGGCACGTGCCTGGCCGGCGTCATCGGCACCTGCCACGCGCCCTGCCGGGGGGGCCGGCACCTCGACCGGTACGCCGACGCCGTCGAGGAGGCGCGCCTGTGGATCGAGCATCCGGGCGGCGACGACGCCCCGGCCCGCTACCTCGACGCGAGGATGCAGCGGCTCGCGGGCGAGCGCCGGTTCGAGGAGGCCGCGACGGTGCGCGACCAGCTCGCGGCGCTGCGCTCGGCCCGGCGGACGCTCGAGCGGATGCAGCGGGCCCGCGTGCGCAGCGGGGTCGTGCTCGCGTCCGACACGGACGACCGGTTCGTGCAGGCGTTCGCCTGCGCCGGGGGTCGGGTCGTGGCCCGGCGGCGCCTGCCCCGGGCCGGCGACGGCCGGCTCGAGACCGCACCGCTCGTCTCCGCGCTCGTGCACGGCCTCGCCGGGCGGCCGGAGCCTTTCTCCCCGACCGCCGCCGAGCAGGCGCGGCTGGTGGCCGCCGCGCTCGTTCGGCCGACCCGGACGCTGCGGGTGGTCGCGGTCGACGAGGGGTCGGCGGCCGGCGCGGCGCCGCGGATCGCCCGTCTGCGCGAGGCAGTACCCTTCCGGATGTGAACTTCGGCGACCGCCTGGCGGCCCAGGTCGAGCGCACCCAGAGCACCCTCTGCGTCGGCCTCGACCCTCGGATCGAGCTCCTGCCGCCGGCGCTGATCGCCGGCCTTCATCCCGGCCCTGCCGGGCGGGCACGCGCCTATGAGCGGTTCTGCGCCGGGGTGATCGACGCGGTCGCCGCCGAGGCTGCCGCCGTGAAGCCGCAGGTGGCGTTCTTCGAGGCGCTGGGCGGCCCCGGCCTTTCGGCGCTCGAGCGGGTGTGCGCGCACGCACGCGACGCCGGCCTGATCGTGATCGCCGATGCCAAGCGGGGCGACATCGGCTCGACCGCGGAGGCGTACGCGCAGGCCTGGCTCTACCGCCGCGACGGCGGCGCGCCGACGGCGGACGCGATGACGGTGAGCCCATACCTGGGCGGCGACTCGCTCGCACCGTTCCTGGCGGCATGCGGGGAGGGGGGCGGCGTGTTCGTGCTCGCCCGCACCTCCAACGCCGGCGGCGCCGATCTGCAGGAGGCGGCGCTCGCCGGCGGCGGCAGGGTGTGGGAGCGCGTCGCCGAGCTCATCACCGAGTGGGGCGCGCCGCACGTGGGCGCGTCGGGCCTCTCGGCGGTGGGCGCCGTGGTCGGGGCGACCCATCCCGAGGCGGTCGCGCGGGCCCGCGACCTCATGCCTCATGCGCCGCTCCTCCTGCCCGGCATCGGCGCGCAGGGCGGCTCTGCCGCCGACCTGGCGCCGGCGTTTCGCGACCACCCCGCCGGCGGCCTCGTCGTCGCCGCCCGCTCGGTGATCTACGCCTGGCGCGAGCGCGGCGGCGACTGGCAGCAGGGCGTGCGCAGCGCGGCCGCCGAGCTTCGCCGCGAGGCGCTTCCGGTGTGACGGGCGGCTGGGCGCGCGAGCTCGTCCTGGCCCGAGAGCTGGCCGAGCTGGGCGGGGCCGAGGCGCTGCGCCGGTTCCGCCGCGGCGGCGCGCCGGAGCGCAAGGCCGACGGCAGCTGGGTGACCGAGGGCGACCTCGCTGCCGAGGCCGCGATCCGGGCCCGCCTGGCGGAGGCCCGGCCCGGCGACGACGTGCTCGGCGAGGAGCACGGCCTGACGGCGGCAGGCGGCGGCCCGCCCCGCCGCGGCGGCGCCACATGGGTGATCGACCCGATCGACGCCACGCACAGCTACATGATCGGGGTGCCGTTATGGGCGACGCTGGTCGGGCTGCGAGTCGACGGGCGGGCGGTCGTCGGCGTCTGCCACGCACCCGCCCTCGGCGAGACGTACGCGGCAAGCGACGGCGGCGGGGCGAGCATGAACAGCGAGCCGGTCGCCGTGCGCGAGACCGGGCTCACCGAGGCGATGGTGGCCTCGAGCGGGCTTCGCAGCATGCGCCGGGCTGGCCTCGAGCCGCTCTACCGCGCCCTCGCCGAGCGGTGCTGGCGCGACCGCAGCCTGGGCGACTTCTGGGGCCACATGCTCGTCGCCCGCGGGGCGGCCCAGGTGATGGTCGACCCGGAGGTGAAGGAGTGGGACTACGCCCCGCTCGAGCCGATCGTGCGTGAGGCCGGCGGGGTGATGACCCAGCTCGACGGCAGCCCGCTCGCGCCGGGCGGCTCGTGCCTCACCACGTGCGGGGCGGCGATGCACGCCGCCGTGCTCGCGCTCGCCGGTCGCAGCGATGTTTAGCGCCCCGATTTGTGGGTAGGAATCCAGGTTCTTCCATCGGTCCGATAGCGGACGTTTCGTGGCTCCCCCGCTACCGAACTCCAATAAAGGGGGATGATTGTGAGGAAGTTGATCGTGCTGCTGACGCTCGTCCTCAGCGGCATCGTCGCCGTCCCGGCCGCGCAGGCGGACAGCCCGCACTTCATCTCGGCCAGCGCCAGCGTCGACAACTCGACCGGCGTGTTGACCTGCAACTTCAAGGAAGCGGGGCTGGCCAACGCCGGCGGCACCGCCGACATCACGTGCTCGGCCTCGGCCACCGTCGTCTACCAGTGCTTCAACAACGGCGGCCAGCACCCCAAGGCCGGTAACAAGGAGACGGTGCACGCCAACGTCAGCGGCAGCGGCACCTTCCCGGTGCGAAACGGCCAGACCACCGGCTCGGTCACCGTGCAGCCGCCCGGCCCGGGTGACTTCACCTGCCCGAGCGGGCAGACGCGGTTCCTGCAATCGGTGGAGTACGACAACGTCGTCGTCAGTGGACAGGGAGCGTCCGAGAACCTGGGCTCGTTCGGGCCCGTGACGCTCCACATCCCGGCGTAGTAGTCAGCTGAACTCGCTCGGCGCCTCTGGGAGTCGAGGCGCCGAGCGCCGATCCCCGCTTGATGCATCGGCGGAGCCCGGCTCGCGTCACGCAGCCCGCGCGGGCCGGCGCCCGTCGCGGATCAGCCAGGCGAAGCAGGCCGCCGCGGTCACCGCGGTGGGGAAGGCCTCGGCGCCGAAGGCCACCATGACGGCCAGCGCCAGCGCCACCTCGAGCCCGGCGATGTCGGCCGGGACGCCGCGGCGGAGGACGCCCCAGACGGTGTCGGCCATCGTCACGGTCGCGGTCATGACGAGCAGCCAGAGAGCGCCGTAGCCGAGCGCCCACCCGGCGATCCCCACCTCCAGGACGACCGCCGTCGTCACCGCCGCGCGCATGCGAGAGCCGTACATGGGTCCACTCTACGGGCGCCCCCAGCGGGCGGCTAGGTGCTCGTGACTCGCGTATACAATGGCTGCCGCCGATGAGGGGGGCACTCCGATGATCCTCACCGTGACCTTGAACGCCGCGGTCGATAAGACGCTGACCGTGGCGAACCTCCAGCTCGGCCACCGGCACCGTGCCCAGCAGGGTCTGGTGATGGCTGGCGGCAAGGGGATCAACGTCGCCCGCGCCTTGAAGCGGCTGGGCGAGCCCGTGATCGCGACTGGCCTCTCCGGCGGTCACAACGGCGCCCGCATCCTCGACGCGATCACCGACGAGGGGATCCTGAACGACTTCGTCCGCATCCGCGGCGAGTCGCGGACGTCCACCGTCGTCATCGACCCGACCTCGCCGGTGCAGACCGAGATCTACGAGTACGGCCCCGAGGTCGGCGCCGACGAGCTGGCCCTCGTCGTCGAGAAGCTGCGCTACCTGGCCGGCGCGGTCACGACCGTGATCCTGGCCGGGAGCCTGCCGCGGAAGGTGCCGACCGCCTTCTACGCCGACGTCGTCCGTGACCTGGCCAAGCGCAAGGTGCGCACCGTGGTCGACTGTGACGGCGAGCCGCTTCGCAAGGCGCTCGCGGCCGAGCCGAGCATCGTCTCGTCCGACCAGCGCGAGGCCGAGGCGCTCGTCGGCCACGAGTTCCAGACGGACGAGGACTTCCAGCACGGCCTCATCGAGATCGCCGGGATGGGCGCCGCGAACGTCCTCATCACGCTCAAGACCGGCTGCTACGCGCTCCTGCGCTCGACCCGGAACCGCGACCGCCTCTACCGGGCGTGGATCCCCCGGGTCGAGTCCGCCTCGTCCGTCGGCTCGGGCGACGCGCTCCTGGCCGGGTTCCTGAGCGCGCTCGTCCGCGAGCGGGCGCCGGAGGACTGCCTGCGGCTCGCCCTCGGGTGCGGTGCGGCCAACGCCCAGGAGGTCGGCGCCGGCGTCTTCGACCCGCGCGCGGCCACCCGCTTCGCCGGCGGCGTCGAGGTGCAGGAGATCGCGCCACGCCGGGCGAAGGCGTCCTGACCCGCTGCTAGACTGGCCCGCAACTTGAAAGTCCGTCGCAGCGTCAAGCGAGCATCCTCACGACCCAGGCCGGCGCCACGCCACCTGGGTCGTGTGCTAACCGGGGAGGAAGCCAAGAGTGGAGATTGAGATCGGGCGGGGCAAGAAGGCCCGCCGCGCGTACGGGTTCGACGACATCGCCATCGTCCCCAGCCGCCGCACCCGCGACGCCGAGGACGTCGACATCGCCTGGCGGCTCGGCCCGCACCTGATGGAGCTGCCGCTCCTGGCGTCGGCGATGGACGGGGTCGTCTCGCCGGAGACGGCCGTCATCCTCGGCCGCCTGGGCGGCCTCGGCGTCCTCAACCTGGAGGGGATCTGGACGCGGTACGAGGACGCCGACGCCCAGCTCGAGCGGATCGCGTCGTTCGACAAGGTCGAGGCGACGCGCGAGATGCAGCGGATCTACGCCGAGCCGGTGAAGCCGGAGCTGATCGCCCAGCGCATCAAGGAGATCAAGTCCGAGGGCGTGCTGGCCGCCGCATCGCTCACCCCGCAGCGGGTGCGCGAGTACTTCCAGGTGGCGCTCGACGCCGGCCTCGACGTGCTCGTGATCCAGGGCACGGTCGTCTCGGCCGAGCACGTCTCCACCGTCGTCGAGCCGCTCAACCTGAAGGAGTTCATCGCCTCGCTGCCGGTGCCGGTCATCGTCGGCGGCTGTGCCTCCTACCAGGCGGCGCTCCACCTGATGCGCACCGGCGCGGCCGGCGTCCTCGTCGGCGTCGGGCCCGGCGCGGCCTGCACCACCCGCGGCGTCCTCGGCGTCGGCGTCCCCCAGGCGACGGCGATCGCCGACGCGGCCGCGGCCCGCACCCAGCATCTGCTCGAGACCGGCCAGTACGTAAACGTGATCGCCGACGGCGGCATGCGTACCGGCGGGGACATCTCCAAGGCGATCGCCTGCGGCGCGGACGCTGTCATGGTCGGCTCGCCGCTCGCCCGCGCCCACGAGGCGCCCGGCCACGGCTATCACTGGGGGATGGCGACGTTCCATCCCAGCCTGCCGCGGGGTGCGCGCGTGAAGACCGAGCAGGTCGCGACGCTCGAGCAGATCGTGACCGGCCCGGCGAACGAGAACGACGGCACTCTCAACCTGATGGGGGCCCTGCGGACGTCGATGGCCACCACCGGCTACGAGACCGTGCAGGCGTTCCAGAAGGCCGAGATCATGTTCGCGCCGGCGCTCCAGACCGAGGGCAAGAAGCTCCAGCGCGAGCAGGCGATCGGGATGAGCCGGTGAGCGCCGAGGCGCGCGGCCGGGCGGAGCGCGCGGCGGTGCGGGACGAGGCCGCGGCCGGCCATCGCCCTGTCCTGGTGGTCGACTTCGGCGCCCAGTACGCCCAGCTGATCGCGCGGCGCGTGCGCGAGTGCCGCGTCTACTCCGAGATCGTGCCCCACGACGCGTCCGCGGCCGAGATCGCCGCCCGCGACCCGCAGGGCATCATCCTCTCCGGTGGCCCGGCCTCGATCTACGAGCCCGGCGCGCCCGCCGTCGACCCCGGCCTCTTCGCGCTGGGCGTGCCGGTTCTCGGCATCTGCTACGGCATGCAGGCGATGGCCGCGGCGCTCGGCGGCGACGTCGCGAATACGGGGGTGGGGGAGTTCGGGAAGACGCCGGTCGAGCTCCGCGAGGGGAGCCTCCTCTTCGGCGACCTTCCAACCGAGCAGACGGCATGGATGAGCCACCGCGACAGCGTCGTCCGCGCCCCCTCTGGATTCGCGGTCACCGCCTCGTCGGCGACGACGCCGGTCGCGGCGATGGAGGACCGCGACCGCGGCCTCTTCGCGGTCCAGTTCCACCCGGAGGTGGCGCACACGCCGCGCGGCACCGACATGCTCGGCCACTTCGTGCTGGAGGCCTGCCAGGCGCCGCCGACGTGGACGGCGCTCCAGTTCATCGAGGAGCAGGTCGAGCGGATCCGCGACCAGGTCGGCGACCAGCGGGTGATCTGCGCCCTGTCCGGCGGCGTCGACTCGGCCGTCGCGGCGCTCCTCGTCCACCGCGCGGTCGGCGAGCAGCTGACATGCGTCTTCGTCGACCATGGCCTCCTGCGCGCCGGCGAGGCGGAGCAGGTGGTCGAGGCGTTCGAGGAGCACTTCCACGTGCCGCTCGTCCACGTCGACGCGTCCGACCGCTTCCTGGGCGAGCTCGCCGGCATCACCGACCCGGAGACGAAGCGGCGCATCATCGGCGAGCAGTTCATCCGCCTCTTCGAGGAGGAGGCGCGCGCGCTCGGCGACGTCCGCTACCTGGTGCAGGGGACGCTCTACTCCGACGTCATCGAGTCGGGGAACCGGACGGCTGCCAAGATCAAGTCGCACCACAACGTCGGCGGCCTGCCCGACGACATGGACTTCGAGCTCGTCGAGCCGCTGCGGCTCATCTTCAAGGACGAGGCCCGCCGCGTCGGCGAGGAGCTCGGCCTGCCGGAGCGGATGGTGTGGCGCCAGCCCTTCCCAGGCCCGGGCCTCGCGATCCGGATCGTCGGCGAGGTCACGCGCGAGCGGCTCGACATCCTGCGCGCCGCCGACGCAGTCCTCCTCGAGGAGATCCGCCGGGCCGGCCTCTACCACGACCTGTGGCAGACCTTCGCCGTCCTGCCGGCCATCCGCTCGGTCGGCGTCCAGGGCGACACGCGCACCTACGCCTACCCGATCGTCATCCGCGCCGTCTCGTCGGAGGACGCGATGACCGCCGACTGGGCCCGGCTCCCCTACGACCTGCTCGAGCGCATCTCGAGCCGGATCATCAACGAGATCCCGGGCGTGAACCGGGTCGCGCTGGACATCTCGTCCAAGCCGCCGGCGACCATCGAGTGGGAGTAGTCACCGCGGCGCCTCTTCCATCCCCCCATCGCCGCCTCCCGTACAGTTGGGACATGGCTGAGGCGCGAGGTGGACGACCGTCGGGCGGCATCGTGCCCGCGCTCATCGGCGCCGTTGTTCTCGGCATGGTCGTGGCCGCGAGCGCTGGATACGCCGCGCTCACGGGTGGCGATCGCGGCGCAGCCCGGCTGACGGGCCTCAGGTGTGAATGGCACGGCGCTCATCTGTTCGCGTCGGGCACGGTGGTGAACGCCGGGACGTCCGGCCGGTTCGACGTTGCGGTGTCCTACCGCCTCGTGACCCACGGGGCACAGCCCGCGATGGACGCGATGGTCCCCTTGGATGCCCACAGCTCGAAGACGTTCTCGTGGGGCGAGGGGGACGCGCGCTACCAGGGCGAGCGCGTGACGGCGTGCTCAGGCACCGTCGCCCGCGACCCCGCCGGACTCGACTGACGCGCCCGCGTCAGTGTTTGATCCGGACGAGCTTCGCGCGCGATGTCGAGCCCTTTTCGCTGCCCGAGCCCATGAAGAGCGCGTGCCACCTGAGCCGACGCTTCACCTTGAAGTTGATCGCCCACTGGCCGGAGGTGTTTGTGCTGTCGACGCCCAGGACTCGGCCGTTGCTGTTGAGCAGCAGGATCTGGCGATGCGGGATCGGATGACCCGCGGTGGTGTCCGTGAGGACGCCCCGGAAGCTGACGATGGCCCCCTTCTTCACCCGCTTCCGGTTGAGCGGGTGGGTGCTCGTGAGCTTCGTGGTGTCGAACGTTGGGCTGATGACCGGAGTGAAGCCCGCGAGTTCGCTTGCGAAGCTGGAACCGATGACGGATCCTCGCCCGGTGACCATGTCGAACCCGCTGCGGGCGGTGAAGCTGGACCCGCCGAACTGGTTGTTGTTGCCCGACGGGATGTCGTGGAAGTCGCCCGCCACCTCGGTCAGATAGATGAACGGGTTGGCGTAGCCCAGGTTGAATCCAGCTGAATGGTTGGCGTCCGCGGTGATCCCGGCAATGAGCGGCGCGGCGCCGCTCGTTCCGCCGACGACATCCCAGACAGCCTTGTTATTGAAGCCCAGCCCGTGGCTGAAGATCGTGTACCCGTTCGAAGGTGCCGCATCCATCGCGATGTCGGGCGTCAGCCGGCATTGCGCCCTGCCGCTCGCGCAGAACCCGCCGGCCACCTTGGGCGTGCTGGTCGCGCCCTTCTGGAACGCCGGCTTCGGCCAGTTGATGGAGATGCCGCCGCCGGAGCCCTTCCATCCCGTCTCGGTCCGCCCCGCGAACTTGGGGGCCGTCTTCAGGTTGGTGCCACCGACCGCCGTTGCGAACGGCTGGCCTGACGGATCGTCGATCGCGAGGAACTTGAATCGCGAATCGACGGGGAGGCAGTCCGAAGACCCCGCGTCGCCGGACGCGACGTAGAACGACATGCCTGCGACGGCCATCAATTCCAGCGTTGTGTTCTCGGTGCTCGTCAGCTTCGGCGGGACGAGGATCTCGCACAACCCCCACGAGTCGCTCACGATGTCGACGTCGCCGTCACCGATCATATGGTTCCACATAACCGGCCCAAGCGCGAGGTTGTTCGGCGCCTTGTAGACGCGGAGGTCGGCACCAGGCGCCGCCCCGGCCGCGACCTCGAGGTCCAGGTTGACCTCGACCTCGCCGAGGGAGTTTGTCGGACCGCCTCCGATCGAGACGTCGAGGTCGTGGTTGCCACTAAAGCTGCCGCCGGTGAAGCAGTTCTCGAACGTCTGCAGGTTCCCGAAGCGGTAGTTCGAGAACTCCACGAACCCGATGATCTGGCCGGTGCCGTCGTCGCCGCCGGCGATGAGTCCGTCGTAGTCGTACGCCGCAGCCAGGTCCTGCGGTAGGTAGCCGCCGGCCCCGGAGTGCGCCGCGCACCCGGTCACTGAATTGGGCATGACCCTGGTGTGCGACGCGACGCGATGTCGCTGCAGATGCTTCGCGACCTTGTAATGCGTATGCAACCGAAGCGATGTATCCAGCCCTGACACCGACTGGACGACCGACGCGATCCCGCGCGGCAGGCTGACGTTCCCGTCCGGAGCCTGGTAGGTGAAGCCACGCGCATCTCGGTAGAGGCGAAGGCCGACGCCGAAGGCATGCTGCGTCGCGGCCACGGTCCCGCTGACGACGAGCGACATGTCGGTCGAGTCGACGACCGAGAGCCCGTTCCGCGCCAGGTACGCGCGCACACCCGCGACCGTCGAGGGGCGCGGGGCGAAGAGCCGATCGATCTGGGCGTTGCTCATCCCGTGGCCGGTGGAGTGCATCGCCAGCCGGTGAAGGAGCGCCGGGTTCCGCGGCTTGAACGCGACGACGGCTTGGACGCGCTGGGCGAGGCTCGGCCGGCCGACGACGTGGGCGAGGCCGCGAGCGACTGCGGGGCTCGCGGTTCCGCGAAGCGTGACCCGCTGGGCAAGACCACGGCCGGGCGAGGCGTGGGCGATCGGTGCGGCAGCCGCTGCGGCCGCAACCAGCCCCAGCGTTGCCAATCTCGTAGCCCGACCCGCCGTCACTAAGTCGGGCACCGTATCCGACGGCGCGGACGTCGCGCAAGAAGTTCCCCCGGACGGGTCAGCCCATCGCGCCGGGCGTGACGTAGAAGCGGTACCGGGCGGGGTGAGGGTCGCCGTTTCCGCCCGAGTCGATCGCTCGGGCCTGGATGGTGTGGTAGCGGCCCTTGGCGAGGTGGTAGAGCACGAACGACGTCCCGACCGCGCGCTTCCAGGCCCCGCCGTCGACGCGGTAGTTGAAGTGGAGGTCGTACGAGTTCTCGGCGTCGGCGTCCTTGGCGGCCATCGTGATGATCAAGGTCGCCCGGTTCGACGGGTTGGAGGGCTTCGAGCTGAAGTGGGTGTCGTGGGGAGGGATCCGGTTCGTCGCCCACCAGAGCGCGCGGGCGGTGAGCGCGCCGCCGGGGCTCCCGTCCGCCGTGTCGAACCCGCCGCTCGAGACGTCCTTCGACCACGGCCGGAACCCGAGGTCGACCACGCGGCCGCCGGCGATCTCGTGCTCGGCAATGAAGAACTGGCCGCCGTACGTGTTGTAGAAGGACGAGTTGGGCTTGAGCTTCGCCAGCGTATGGCCCTGGGCGTAGTCGTGAAGCTCGATCTCACCGGACCCGTAGCCGTAGACCCGGAAGCTCTTGAGGCCGCGGGTCAGGAAGTGCGGCTTGACCGAGCCGGGGGCGAGGACGCCGCCGGCGACCCGGTCGCCCGGGGTCATCGCGTCGTAGTTGTAGAGGCTCCAGTTCTTCGCCCAGGGGCCGCCCGTCGCGCCGATCGCGCTCGCCTGGTCCCACGGGGTGGTGCCGTCGGCGAGCCAGTGCGTCTGCCCGGCGAGGACGACTCCGTGGCCGTGGTTGCAGTAGCGGTTGAGCGCGACCCCGAGCCCAGGAGAGTTCAGCACCGGGAGGTCGGTGACGACGAGCGCCGCCTGGTGCTTCCGCAGCGCCGCTGCATAGGCGTCCGCGCTCAGGCTTCGCGTGGACGCGTCGATGAAGTCCGACGGCCGCGGCACGGCCAGCAGGTTGGCGGCGTCCATGCGGTGGGCGAGGTCGAGCACCGCATCCGCGGGGATCGCGGTGATGTACTTGACGTGGAGGCCCGGGTGGGCGGGCGGCGCGAGCGTCTTCCACGTCTTCGTCCAGAGCACGGTTCCGCCGAGGCCGTCGTCGACCCAGAGCTTCAGCTTGTACTGCGCGCCCGAGGCGAGAACGCCGTTCACGTCCACCGTCGCGTCGGTCGCGGCGGGAGCGAGGATCGTATGAAGGACGGTCTTCCCGCTGGACGTCTTCACAACGTCGACCTCGGTGATGTTCGCGCTGCAGGTCGCCGTGTACTCCGGCTTGTAGCGGAGGTTCGGGGTGTGGGCCGTGCACGTCGGCCCGGTTGCGAGCGCGGGCTGCGCCGAGCCGGCCGCGAGCGCGGCGAGGGCGAGCAGAGGCAGCGGCCGGCGAAACATCCTGCTTGCTCTATCGGATTTGTGTCAGCCGTGCTTTACGATCGGCTCGCCGTGATCGACGACCCGCCAGACCTCGACGTGGTCGGGCGGGGACGAGGCGATCCCGAGCTGCAGGCGCCTCGCCGACACGGCGTTCAGCCGCGCGTACGCTGTTCTCGTCGTCGAAGATGCCGAACGAGAGCGAGTCGCCTGTGACGGGGTCGACCAGGTCGTAGGCGATGCGGAAGCCGCGCATCCGGCTGGCGACGGTGCGACTCAGCCCGGAACGGTGATCCGCCCGCTCTTCGCCGAGAGCGGGCCGCCCTCGCGGCCGGAGCGGACCGCGAGGATCTCGGCCAGGATCGAGACCGCGGTCTCGGACGGCGTGACGGCGCCGATGTCCAGTCCGAGTGGGCCGTGGATGCGGCCGATCTCGTCCTCGCTGTAGCCCGCGTTCAGGAGCCGCTGCCGCCTCGTCTCCTGCGCGCGCCGGCTGCCGAGCGCGCCGATGTAGGGCGCAGGGGAGCGAAGCGCCGGGCCAAGCGCCGGCTCGTCGAAGCGGGGATCGTGGGTGAGGACGACGACGTAGGTGGCGTCGTCCGGAGCGTGGCTGTCGTACGCCATGGCCGGCCAGCCGACGATCAGCTCGTCCGCGTCGGGCAGCCGCTCCCGCGTCGCGAACTTCCCGCGCGCGTCCGAGACGATGGTGCGGAAGCCGACCTGCTTGGCCATCCGGCAGAGCGCCTGGCCGGTGTCGACCGCCCCGAACACCATCAGCACCGGCGGCGGGGCGTGGTGCTCGATGAAGGTCGCCTCGTCAAGGCGGGTGGCGCTCGAGTGGCCCTCGCCGTCGCCGTACTCCTTCGCGCCGGCGGCGGGCCCGGCCAGGGTCGTCGTCACCGCCAGCCGGCCGCCGTCCTCGACGGCGGCGCCGACCCGGTCGAGCTCCTCCGGGTCGAGCATCTGCACGAACACCTCGATCTCGCCGCCGCACGGCAGGCCGACGTCGAAGGCGTCGTCGTCGGAGATCCCGTACTGGAGGAGCCGCGGCGGGCCGCCGGCGAGCACCTCCTCGGCGCGCAGGAAGACGTCGGACTCGACGCAGCCGCCCGAGACCGACCCCGCCATCTCGCCCGACGACGAGACGGCGAGCCGCGAGCCCAGCGGACGCGGCGCCGAGCGGCGTGTGTCGACCACCGTCGCGATGGCCACGCGGTCGCCGCGGGCGACCATCCGGCGGACATCGTCGAGCACGTCTCGCATGCGAGAAACGTAGCAGCGGAGCCGCGATCAGCCTGGCGCGGAGGCCGCGCCGTCTGGCGCTGCGGGGTACTCCTCCAGGCAAGCCCGGACCGTTTCGATGGCGGCCGCGTCCCGCTCGTCCAGGCTCATCGTCTCCCACGCGCGGACCGTCGCTTCGGCCCGATCGGCCCATCGGATGAAGGCGAGCGCATGATGGCTCAGGAAGTCGAACACGAGGGCCCGAGCGTGGACATCGTCCTGAAACGGCGCCGTGCCGGCCAGGTACTCCGCGCCCACCACGCGTCCGACTTCGAGCACGCGCTCCCCGTCGCGCCTGACCTGACCGATGGCGGTCAGAAGCTGTTCCCGCGTACCCAGGTCGGCGAGGAGCACGCGCAGCACGGGCTCGCACTCCAGCGCGGTCGCCCGCGGCGGTGTCTCCAGCCATCGCTTGAGCTGGCGCCGCCCCCGGGCCGTGATGGCGTACGTGGTCCGGGGCCGGCGGCCGTGCAGCGTGCGCGTCGCGGCGGCAAGGCCGTTTCGGTCGAGCGCCCGGGCTTCGTCGTAGATACGGCTCTCCGCTCGCGGCCAGAAGAAGCGCATGTTGCGGCCCAGCTGCGTGGCCAGCTCCCAGGTCGACCATCGTGGGCGCAGTGCCAGCAGGCCGAGGATGGCGTTCGAGGTCGTCGCGGTGCGGCGCATGCCCTTGACAATACCCCAAGTAGGAGTGTTTACTCTCGCCATCGGCCAAACACTCCGACTAGGACTATCAAGGAGGGAACGATGGAGATCGCACGGATCTTTCGGTGCAACGGCTGGACGCTGGCGCAGTACGACGAGCTGATCGAGCGGATGGAGCTGGGGGAGGGGAGCGCGCCCGGGGTGCTTTTTCACTGGGCCGCAGCGACCGACGACGGCGTCCTGGCCGTGGACGTCTACGAATCGCGAGAGACCGCCGATCGGCTCGCCGGTGAGAAGATCGCGCCGCTGTGCGGGGAGCTCGGCCTGGCCATGCCCGATGTCGAGGAGCACTCCGCCGACCGCATCCTTACGCCGGCGAACGCACCAGCGACCTGAACGCACTTCGGCATATGCTCCGCGCTGACCGTGAAGCCCGTCGTCACGCCGCGGAGCCCCGATCTCGTCGCCGACCTGCTCGGCGGGGTCAGGGTCCGAAGCGCGGTTTTCTGCCGCTCCGAGATGGGCGCGCCGTGGGGGTTCGCCGTCGCCGCCCACGGCAACCCGAGCTTCCATGTCGTGACGCGGGGCCGGTGCTGGCTCGAGGTGGCCGGCGAGGGCCAGCAGCGCCCGCTTCGGGCGGGCGATCTGGTGATCCTGCCCGCCGGCCCGAAACACTGGATGCGCGACGAGCCCGGCTCGCCCACGCCGTGGCTGGACGACATCCTCGCGACGGCGCCGATGGCCCCCGATCGCCGCCTGCGCTACGGGGGCGACGGCCCCCGCACCGACCTCGTCTGCGGCGGCTTCGTCCTCGAGGGCGCCGATCTCGGCCCGGTGGTCGCCGCCCTTCCGCCGGTCATCCACGTCGCCGGCGCCGACGGCCGGCCGGTGCCGTGGCTCGCGGCCTCGCTCGAGCTCGTCGCTGCGGTCGCCGGCTCGGACACGCCCGGAGCCGAGGCCGTGCTCCGGCGGCTGGCAGACACCATGCTGGTCCAGGCGCTGCGCGTGGCCGTGGCGGAGCTGGCCGCGGCCGACCAGGCCCGCGCGACGGCGCTTCGCGACCCGCGGATCGCGGCGGCCGTGCGGCTCGTCCATCACCATCCAGAGCGCCCGTGGACGGTTGCGGCCCTGGCGGCCGAGGTCGCCTACTCCCGCTCGGCGTTCACCGCCAGGTTCCGGGAGGCGACGGGGGAGTCGCCGATGAGCTACCTCACCCGCATCCGGCTGGCGAACGCTGCGGCTCTCCTGGTGGGCACCGACGCGACCATCGGCGTCGTCTCGCGGCGGTGCGGCTACCGCAACGAGTTCGCGTTCAGCCGCGCCTTCAAGCGCAGCTTCGGCGTCTCGCCCGGCGCGTATCGCACGAGCCGCGCGTCGGCCGAGCGCACGCTCGCCGCGGCGGGCAGCTGACTCCTCACCCGCCCTCGAACATCGACGCGAACGGCCGCGCGTCGAAGAAGACCCGGATCTCGGCGATCTTGCCGTCCCGCACCGTCGCCCACTCTGCGATCGGCGACGTCCCCGCCGGCGTCGAGGTGTGCAGGTCGTAGATCGTGACGACGTCGTCGCCGGAGGCAAGCACCTTGTGGACATCCGTGCCGGTGACGATCGGGGCCAGCCGCGCCAGCGACGCCAGGTAGTCGTCCGGGTTGTGGAACTCCTCGAACGGGCCCGTGAAGTGGAGATCGTCGGCGAGGAGCGAGCGCGCAGTGGCGACGTCCCCGCGCGCAAAGGCCTGGTTGTAGCGCTCGACGATCTCCGCGGCGGTTGATTCCGGCATCGGCTCCTCCGTTTGACGGTTCGCGATCGACCCTACGATCGCCGCCGGCGCCGGGCCCGGCAATGACCGTCCGGCCGCGATACATGCTCGAGCGTCCGACGCTCAGTCTTCGCCGAGCTCGCCGCTCCGCTGATGCTCGGCCAGAGCCGCGAGGACCGACTCCAGGGTTGCCCGGTCCGAGCGCAGCTCGGCCATGACCCTCCCCATCCGCCGCCGGCCGTCCTCGGTGAGGCTGATGTGGGAGACGCGCCCGTCCGACGAGGACGATTCGCGGGCGACGAGGCCGGCCCGCTCGGCGCGGTCGACGAGCTCGGTGACCGTGCTCTGCGCGAGGTGCAGCCGGTGGGCGAGCTCCGTGACGGTTGACCGCTGGGTGCCGTCGGCCGCGCCCTGGATCATCACCAGCAGCTGGTGGCGCTGGGGCGTCAGGTCGTGCTTGCGGGCGACCTGTTCGTTCCGGCGCAGGAAGCGGCGGAGCGCTTCCCAGAACTCGGCGGTGCGCTGAGCCTCTTCCGGTCGGGCAGCCACGATGGCGGGATGCGACTCTACCCGACGCCGCGCGCTCAAGCGCCCACGCTCGATGTTTTCAACGGAGCAGGGTGGGTACATCGTTCTACGATGTATATTCGAAGGAGGGGAAATGAGCGCAAGCCGACATGAGGCTGCGATGCGCAGCGAGGGCGCGGCCAACGGGCGCAGGCAACGCGACTGGGACGGGATCCCCGCCCGCATCTTCCTGCAGCCGATCGCCGCACCCTCGGTGCTCGGTCTGTACGGGTTCGCCGCCGCCACGTTCATGGTGGCCGCGAACCTGGCCGGCTGGTACGGGACGAAGACCTCGCCGGAGTTCCTGTTCCCGTTCGCCGCCGTCTTCGGTGGCGTCGCGCAGTTCTCGGCGGGCCTCTTCGCGTACCGCGCCCGCGACGCCCTGGCGACGGCGATGCACGGCATGTGGGGATCGTTCTGGATCGCCTACGGCTTCCTCCAGTGGCTCGTCGCCAACCATACGATCACGCCGCCGACCGGCTCGACGTTCGTCGAGCTCGGGTACTGGTTCATCGTGCTCGGCGCGATCACGACGGTGGGCGCGCTGGCGAGTCTCGGCGAGGGGCTGGGCCTGTTCTCAGTGCTGGCGACGCTCGCGGCGGGCTCGATTCTGCTGGCGATCGCGTACCTGATCGGGTCGTCGACGCTCGTTACCTGGGGCGGCTGGGTGCTCGTCATCTCGGCGATCCTCGCCTGGTATGTCGCGAGCGCGATGATGCTCGCAGCGACGTTCGGACGCACGATCGTGCCGCTCTTCCGGTTCGAGGGGACGGCCAACCGGATGGGCGCGCGCCCGTTCACGCCGGTGCAGGTGGCGGACGGGGAGCCGGGCGTGCGGATGGGGCAGTAACAGCGCCCCCGCGCCACGGGCGGGCGGGGCGCCGCCCACAGCCCCGCCCGCCCGATCCCGGCCCGGCCGGGAGGACCCCATCCGGACACGCGTTCGCGTTCTCATTTGCCCGCCTCACAGCCGCGCCGGTACAGTTCCGGCGCGATGCGGACGTATACCGCCAAGCCGCGCGAGGTCGTGCGCACCTGGTATGTGGTCGACGCCGAGGCAAAGACGCTCGGCCGGCTGGCCACCCAGATCGCCGACGTCCTGCGCGGGAAGGGCAAGCCGGCGTACACGCCGCACGTCGACACCGGCGACTTCGTCGTCGTCGTGAACGCGGAGAAGGTGCGCGTGACCGGCAAGAAGCTCGACCAGAAGGTCTACTACCGCCACTCGGGATATCCCGGCGGCCTGCGGTCGCGGACGCTGCGCGAGCAGCTCGACCGCCGGCCTGAGGAGGTGCTGCGCCGGGCGGTGCGGGGCATGCTGCCGAAGAACAAGCTCGCCTCGGCCCAGATCAGGAAGCTCAAGATCTACGCCGGGCCGGAGCATCCGCATGCCGCCCAGAACCCGGTGCCGCTGGAGGAGCGCGGCTGATGGCCGACCAGGCGGTGGCATACCGGGGAACCGGGAAGCGAAAGACGTCTGTCGCGCGGGTCGTCCTCGTCCCGGGGGGCGGCGCGGTTACGGTGAATGGGCGGCCGGTCGACGAGTACTTCCCCCGCCAGACGCTGCGGTCAATCGCCACCGCGCCGCTCGCGCTCACCGGCACGGAGTCGGCCTACGATGTCCGCGCGCGGATCGTCGGCGGCGGCATCTCGGGGCAGGCGGGCGCGCTTCGCCACGGCATCTCGAGGGCGCTCATGGAGGCCGACACCAACCTGCGCGGCGATCTCAAGCGGCAGGGGTTCCTGACCCGCGACGCGCGTCAGGTCGAGCGCAAGAAGGCCGGGCTCAAGAAGGCGCGCAAGCGGCCGCAGTTCTCGAAGCGCTAGGCCTGCAAAAACGGGGTCGGGCACCAACTTTGCCATGAGCGACCGCGACGCCGTGATCCGACCGCCGCAATGTTGGTGCCTGACCCCGCTTTTGCACCGGCCGTGACGGCCGCCCGCAGGCTGTTCGGCACCGACGGCGTGCGCGGCGTCGCCGGAGTCGACCTGACCGAGACGCTCGCCCGCGACCTCGGTGCCGCCGCCGCCGTATCCGCCGGGCCCGGCGCCCGGATCGTGATCGGCCGCGACACCCGCGAGTCGGGGCCGAGCCTGGAGAACGCGCTCGTGGAGGGCGTCGTCGCCGCCGGCGGGCGCGCGCTTCGAGCCGGGGTGATCCCGACCCCTGCCGTGGCCGTGCTCACGCGGCTCGAGGGCGCCGAGCGCGGATGCGTCATCTCCGCCTCGCACAACCCCTACCGCGACAACGGCATCAAGTTCCTCGGCCCGGACGGGCGCAAGCTCGACGACCAGGCCGAGGCCGCGATCGAGGCGAGACTCGGCTCGGCGTCGGCGGCGGATGCGGGGAGCGACGCCGAGCTCGCCGGCGCCCGTGGCGCGTATGCGGACTGGCTGGTCGAGACCTACGGCCCCGCCGCGCCTCGCCTGCATGTCGTGCTCGACTGCGCGAACGGTGCCGCCCACGCCGTCGCGCCGGCGGTCTTCTCGGCGGTAGGAATGGTCGTCCGGACCATCGGCACCGAGCCCGACGGGCGCAACATCAACGCCGGCGTCGGCTCGACCCATCTCGCTGCGGTCGCCGAGGCGGTGCGCGGATCCGGCGCCGCCGGCGGCTTTGCCTTCGACGGCGACGCCGACCGGTGCCTGGCCGTCGACGCGGACGGCCGGCCGATCAACGGCGATGCGATCATCGCCGCCATCGCGCTCGCCCGCGGGCTCGAACGGGTCGTGGTCACGTCGATGACGAACCTCGGCTTCCACCGGCTGATGGGCGAGCACGGCATCGCGGTCGAGGTGACCGACGTCGGCGACCGCTACGTGCTCGAGCGGATGCTGGCGACGGGTGCGACGCTTGGCGGCGAGCAGTCGGGCCACGTCGTCGACCTGCGCCACCACACGACCGGCGACGGGATCGCGACGGCGCTCATGCTGCTGGCCGCCCTCGACCGGCTCGGGATCACGATGGCCGGGGTCGCCGACCTCGTGCCGCCGTTTCCGCAGAAGCTGATCGCCGTGCCCGCCGACCGGACCGCCCTCGCGGGATGCGATCCGCTGTGGCAGGAGGTGCGGACGGCCGAGGCGAAGCTCGGACGCGACGGGCGTGTCGTCGTCCGGGCGTCGGGCACCGAGCCGGTCGTGCGGGTGATGGTCGAGGCGCTCGATGCGGCCGAGTGCGAGCGGCTGTGCGACCATCTGGCCGGCGTCGTCGCCGCAGAGATCGGAGGGACCTGAGATGTGCGGGATCGTCGGATACGTGGGCTCACGGCCCTGCAAGGAGCTCTTGCTGCACGGGCTGGAGCGGCTCGAATACCGGGGCTACGACTCGGCCGGGATCTGCCTCATCAACGGCCAGACCGACATCGTCCGCCGCGTCGGCAAGGTTGCGGCGCTGCGCGACGCCGTCGGCGCCGCCGCGCATCCGGCGACGATGGGCCTGGCCCATACCCGCTGGGCGACGCACGGTGGGGTGATCGAGGCCAACGCCCATCCGATCGAGGCGTGCGAGGGGTCGGGCGTCACCGTCGTCCACAACGGCATCATCGAGAACTACGCCGAGCTGCGGCGCGAGCTCGCCGCCGCCGGCCACGTCTACCACTCGGACACCGATACCGAGGCCATCGCCCACCTCGTCGAGGAGTGCTACTCCGGCGATCTGGTCGAGGCCGTGCGCGAGGCGTACCGGCGGCTCGACGGCCACTTCGCCTTCGCCGTCGCCCATCGCGACAGCCCCGGCGTCCTCGTCGCGGCCCGGCGCGGCTGCCCGCTCGTCGTCGGCGTCGGCGACGGCGAGATGTTCATGGCCTCGGCGATCTCGGCCTTCCTGGGCGAGACCCGCCGCGTGCAGCACGTGTTCGACGACGAGATCGTGGTCGCGCGCACCGACGGGGCCACGTTCCTCTCCGGCGACGGGGCCGTCATCGATCGCGGCATCGAGGATGTCGACTGGGACGAGGACGCGGCCGAGAAGCAGGGCTACGAGACGTTCATGCTGAAGGAGATCTGGGAGCAGCCGGACGCCATCGCCCAGACGATCGGCGAGCGCCTGTATCACGGCGAGCTCCAGCTCGACGGGCTCGCGCTCTCCGAGGAGCAGATCCGCGGCCTCTCACGGGTCGTCTTTCTCGCCTGCGGCACGTCCTACCACGCCGGCCTCACCGGCCGGTACCTGCTCGAGGAGTGGGCCCGGATCCCGTCCGAGTCGGACATCGCGAGCGAGTGGCGCTACCGCCGCGCCGTCATCGACGAGCGCACGCTGGTCATCGCCGTTGCCCAGTCCGGCGAGACGATCGACACGCTCGCGGCGATGAAGGAGGCGCGCGCCCGCGGCGCCCACGTGCTCGCGATCACAAACGTGATGGGCTCGCAGATGACGCGCGAGTGCGACTCGGTGCTCTACACCCGCGCCGGCCTCGAGATCGGGGTCGCCGCGACCAAGACGTTCACCGCCCAGGTGACGCTGTTGTACCTGGTCGCGCTCCGGCTCGGCCAGATTCGGGGGACGATCGACCCGGACCGCGCCGAGACGCTCCTCGCCGAGGTGCGGGCGCTGCCGGAGCTGGCCCGGCAGACGCTTCTGCGCGGCGGCATCGTCGACCCCATCGCCGACCGCTACTTCCAGCACCAGTTCTTCCTCTACCTGGGCCGCAACATGGGCCTCCCGATCGCGCTCGAGGGCGCGCTCAAGCTGAAGGAGATCTCCTACATCGCCACCGACGCGTATGCGGCAGGCGAGATGAAGCACGGGCCGATCGCGCTTCTCGACAAGGGGACGCCCGTGGTGGTGATCGCGCCCGACTCGCACGTCTACGAGAAGATCGTCTCGAACGTCCAGGAGGTGCGCGCCCGCGGCGCGGACGTGATCGCCGTCGCCACCGAGGGCAACGAGGCGATCCGCGAGCTGGCCGAGCACGTGCTCTATCTCCCGCGCACCGAGCCGGAGCTGCAGGCTGCGCTCGCCGTCCTGCCGTTGCAGCAGCTCGCCTACGCGATCGCGACCAGGCGCGGCCTCGACGTCGACAAGCCGCGGAACCTGGCCAAGACCGTCACGGTGGAGTAGGTGCGGGCGTGCGTCCCGTCGCCCGATGACGGGACGGGGCCGCGTGCGTCGGATGGACGCGGCTGCGGTCGAGGAGGCGCGAGACGACGAGCGCCGCGCCGAAGAGGATCGATGCCCGCCGCTGAACGTCCGTCGGCTCTCCACCCGCATACGTGAGGAGGAAGAGGAGGGCCGCTCCGACGAGGGGTGCCGCGGTCCCAAGTCGCGGTGACGAGGGCGGCCCAAGGACACGGCTGCGGACCGTGGCCGCGTCGCGAAACGCCGGCCACGTCGCCATCGCGACCGCAGCCGCCGTGACCGGGGCCCACACCAGGTCGAAGGTCCAGGCGGTCGACCACTCCGACATCCAGAGCGCGGCGAGATGGAGGCACGCGAACGTGGCGGCGACGGGCCTCAGGATCCCGATCGCCAGACACAGCCCGAGCGTGATCTCGCCGATTGCCTGGACGACCGAGAACAGCGCCGCATGTGCGGCCACGAACCCCTCGACGCTCTTCCACCAGTCGGGGGCCGTGGCCTGGGCCTGGTAGTGATGGATCAGCCGGGCGTACCCCGCGGCGGTGTAGTTGTGATCGTGGAGGTTCCGCCAGAACGCCGTCAGCAGCACCGCGGCGAGGAGCCATCTTAGGATCGTGGTCGATCCGTCTTCTCGGGTGGACCGGCCGGCGTTCATAGGTCGGCGTTTCCCACCCTTGTCCGCGAGACAAACGTGACGAGGGTCACCGTCCGGCGTTGTACGGTTTCGCGCCATGACGCTGCGAGCGGTTCTCGCCGGCTGCGGAGATGCCGCCGGGCTGTGGCTTCCGACCCTGGCTGCGAGCCCGCTCGTCGAGGTCGTCGCGCTCGCCGACCTGGACCGGTCGCGGGCGGAGGCGGCCGCGGCGGCTCACGGGCTCAGGACGACGATCGAAACGGACGTCGCGGAGGCGCTCGAGCGCACGGGCGCGTCCGTGCTCCTCGACCTGACCCCGCCGGACCGGCGGCTCGAGAACGTTCGGACGGCATTTGCCCTCGGCTGCGACGTGATCGGCGAGAAGCCGATGGGGGCGACGCTCGCGGACGCGGTCGCCATCGTCCAGGAGAGCGGGCGGCTCAGACGCCGGTACGCGGCGATGCAGAACCACCGCTTCCATCCGGGGATGCGCGCCCTGCGTGCCGTTGTGGAGCGCGGCGACCTCGGCCGGCTCGGGCTGATCTCGGCTGACCTCTACAAGGCGGTCCCGGTCGACGGTTGGCGGACGGCATCCGCCAACCCGCTCCTCACCGACATGGCGATCCACAGCTTCGACCAGGCCCGGTATCTCGCCGGTAGCGACCCGATCCGGGTGCGGGCGCGCAGCCTCACCCGCACCGGCGCCGGCGTGCTCCTGGCCGAGGCCGCGTTCGCGGACGGCAGCGAGCTCTCCTACCGCGGATCGTGGGAGTCGCCCGGTGGCCACACCTCGTGGTTCGGGACGTGGCGCCTCGACGGGAGCGAGGCCACCGCGGTGTGGAACGGCGAGGATGACGCGTTCCGTGTCGTGACCGCCGACGACGAGCATGGCGTCCCCAAAGACGACCGCCGCCCGCTTGCCGCGGCGTGGTCAGGGACGCCCAGCCACCCGGCGGCGATCGAGGCGCTGCTTGGCGCGCTCGCCGCAGGGGAGCCGCTCGAGACGGACTGCGCAGACAACCTCACGAGCATGGCGATGGTCCACGCCGCCGTCGCCAGCACGGTGTCGGGGGACTGGGTGGACGTGGCGGAGGTCCTGGACCGGGCCAAACCGACGACCTCATCCTGAAATGCGCTCATATGCGGAGGCCCTACTCGCCGACGGATGCAGGAGCGGGACCGCTCCCTGCCAGCCTGTCCGTAAGACCACGACGAGTGACGGCGGCGTGACCACGGTGGCACGCCCGGCGGCCGGCCGAGACACCCGGACCTCGTACCCGGCCGGCGTCCAGCGCCGGAGCTCGCCGCCCAGCACCAGCCACGGCGCGTCGTCCCTAAGCACGAACGTCCCATCGGGTAGATCCGGGAACGCCGCGGCGTGGAGGCGCCGTCCCCGCCCGCCGTCCGCCAGCCGCTCACCGTGGAGCTGGGCATCGATCGCGTCGGCGCGGGGCTGGCCGGGATGGAGCTCGCGCCAGACCGCGCAGAAGCGGTCGTAGTCCTCGCGCCGGCAGAGGGCGCACGGGCGGTGTCCGGCTGCGAAGGCCGTCGCCTCGTCGAGGAAGAAGAGCTCGGTGAACTTGCCGGGCTGCATCATCGGCCCGCGTTGCCAGCCGCGGAACTCGAGCCGGCAGGCGATCCAGCGGCGGACGGCGTGGTTCCGGCGGATCCGGCCGGCCGCATCGTGGAGGCAGCCGCGGTTTCCGTACACGAGGCCGCGGGCGGGGTGGGCGATGAGCTCGCCGAGCGGCGTCACCCGGTTCTGACGCGGCACCGCGTCAGGGCCCCGGCACCTCGCCGGGCCGGGCGGGCCGGGTGGTCGTGCCGCCGTTCACGCACGGCACGGTCGCCGTCCAGTGCCTGTTGTCGCTGCTCGTGAACTCGAGCGGGACGCCGACTGGATCAGGACCGCCCTGGCAACCGCCGCCGACCGAGGTCGACGCCAGCGAGAAGACGACGATGAGCCCGAGCACCCAGCCGGTACAGAGCCACGCCGCGCTCGCGACGGCCCGCGTCCTCAGAAACGGGCGCCGGCGCGGGCGCGACTCGCTGCCCCGCAGGAGAAGGGCGGCGACGAGGGCGATGAAGGGCATGAAGATCGTGAGCAGCCACGCCCCGAGCGTCATCTCCGAGCCGTACGGCGGGTTGGACGCGTCGTCCGAATGAGGCGGCGTCGCGCCGGCAGCCGCCGGCGCCTGCGCGGCGGGCGGCTCTGCCGGATAGGCGGCGCCGCAACGCGGGCAGAACCTGTCCCCCGCGGCCCGCGGTGACCGGCACTTCCCGCAGAACATGGCTCGCAACCCTACTCGACCGGCAGGCGGGTCACGGCGTCGGATGCGACCGGTTGCCGTGCCCCGTGGTTGTCTCCGCCCGTCGGCGTCACCGGCCTCGCGGGGTTCGCGGGGTGGCTCGGTTTCGCCGGGTGGGCGGGCTTTGCGGGATGCGTGGGCTTGGCGGGATGCGTGGGCTTGGCGGGATGTGTGGGCTTCGCAGGGTGCGTCGGCTTGGCGGGATGGGTCGGCTTCGCACGGTGCGTCGGCTCAGTGGGGTGCGGCGGAGCCGTGGGATGCGTCGGCTGCCCGGCCGTCGGCCGGTTGCGGTGTGCATGCTTTGGCGGCCTGTCGTCGCCGCCGCTTCCGCCTCCCATCGGCGTCTGCCCCGTGGAGGATCGCGTCCCGCGATGATCTGCATGGTGGCCGTGCGCCTCGCCGCGACGGCGCTCCGCATGCTGCACCGCACGTGCGCCGGCATGGCTCTCTGCCGCCGCGATCAGCCTCCCTGTCACCTCGTGCCCGGCCCCGATCGCGGCGGCAGCGGCGACGGCAACAGTCGCGACCTTGAGCGCACCGGCGGCGAGCGGGATCGCGCCGGTGCCGGCCGCGCCCGCAGCGCCGCTCGTGAACCCGGGTACGGTCGCCGCGAGGGCGTTCGGCACGCCCGCCCGCAGCTCCGCCGCCGCAATGCCGGCGCCCGCACCGACCGCGGTCGCCGCCAGCCGGCCCCGGCCGTGGTCCCCGCGCGCCGCTGTGCGGAGCGCCCGCCGCACGTCGCCCGCGTCGCGGTCGAGGACGTGTGCGATCGCTCTTGGCGCGAGCCCGCACCAGTGCCGCAGGACGACCGCCTCCTGCACACACGGCGGAAGCGGCCACAGGTCGGCGCGAAGCTCGGTGACCGCGTGTGCGCTCGGCGGCGGGAGGTGACGGACGGTGCCGCCGCGGCGGTCGTGCGGAAGGATCGGCGCGCGACGGTGGACGAGATGCAGGAGCCACAGGCGGATATCCCGGATCCGTTCGCCCGCGACCGTGGCGGTGTGCGCTTCGCGGAAGGCGGCGACGGTCAGCCGCTCGGCCTCCGCCCGCTCGCCGGTCACGTGGTATGCGAAGCAGAACACGGCCTCGCCGTGGCGGTGGTACGCACGGCTGAGCCACGCGGCGGCATGCTGCCGCCCGGCCGGCGGCCGCAGCGTCTCGCGGGGGATCATGATCCCACTGTCACCCCAAACGGCAACGAGCGCAACGCTCGATCGGGGCAGGTCCGCGCGGCCGTAAATCGTGTGTAAGGAGTGTCCTCCGGGCCTGGCGGGGGCGCCGAAGAGGACGCATGATTGCGGCAGCCGTGGGTTACGACCCCAATCTCCCCGGGCCTCGCGGCGGCGAAGTCGCCGAGCTGGCGACGCAGTTCGCTGCGCTTCACCGGCGCGTGCTCCGCTATCTGCGCGCGACCGTCGGGGAGGCGGCCGAGGACGTCGCCTCGCAGGTATGGCTCGACGTCGTCGCAAGCGGCGGTCCCAGCGGTCAGGGCGAGGACGACATGCGCCGGTGGGTGTTCACGATCGCCAGGCGGCGCTCGATCGATCATCGCCGCAGGTGGTGGCAGCGCCGGGTGGTGGTGCGGGCACCCGACCACCCGGGATGGGAGCAGCCGTCCGCGGATGCCGGCCCGGACAGCGACGACACCGAGGCGGCGCTCGCGCTCATCTCGGTGCTCCCCGCGGCCCAGGCCGAGGTCGTGCTCCTGCGCGTCATCGGAGGCCTCTCCGCCGAGGAGGTCGCCGAGATCACGGGGCAGTCCCCCGGATCCGTGCGCGTCATGCAGCACCGGGCGCTGCGCCGGCTCCGCCGCCAGATCGAGGCCGACGGCGGGTGGGAGGTGTAACACGGATGCTGGCCGGCGCGATGTGGAAAGTGATGCCGAGGCTGCGACTCGATCGCGAGACCGCAGACCGCATGCTCGGCGGCGGGGTTCTCCCGGAAGACGCTCCTCCTGGGTTCGAGGGCGTCTGCCGTGTGATCCACGCCGCGGGCGCGGGTCTGGACGCTTCCGCCGACCTGACGGCGAGGGGCACGCCGCGCGCGGACCGTCGCATCGACCCTTCACACCTGACCAGGAGGCGTTCGATGGTCGCACGTGTCCCTTCCTCGCGCCGGCTTCCACCGTTGGCCGTCGCGTTTGCGATCCTGGCCGGCACGACCGGCGCCGCCTACGCCGCCGGCTTGCCCGACGCGGCGTCGTCCACGGCGTCGGCGGTGCTGGACGAGCTCGGCGTCGCCACGCCGGCGGCTCATCACGCCACAGGCGACGCCCAGTCGAACGGCCACGGCGCGACGATCTCGCAGCTCGCCCGGACGACGACCGCGACGGGGGCCGACAAGGGCGCGGAGATCTCGGCCGCGGCCAGCGACGGCAAGAGCCATGCCGGCGAGCATGGGCACAAGGGCCGGCACAACGCCAACGGCAAAGGCAACGGCAAGGCCAAGGGCCAGAGCACGAGCCACGGCAAGGGTAAGGAGATCTCGACCCTCGCCCGGACGACGACCGCGACGGGCGTCGACAAGGGCGCGGAGATCTCGACGGCGGCCAGTGGCGGGAAGAGCCACGCCGGCGAGCACGGCGGAGGCTCGAGCAGCCACGGGCACGCGTCGCCTCCGGCGTCGCCCGGCAAGTCGGGCGATCACCGGAGAAACCACGGAGGAGGCGGTCCAAGCTAGGAGGGGATCGCAGACGTGGGCATCACGACGGGGGGCGCAGATGCGTCCCCCGTCGTGGTTCTGGGCCCGTAGCCCCCGGATCCGGATTGATCGGGGCCTGACCCCGTCGCGGCGGCCGTTGCACCCCTGCGCGTCATCCGTAGGAGGGCTTCGGTGATGCAGGCCCGCTCCCAGACTCAAACTGCGTCACGAGTCTGTGGACCACGCGTCACGCCGCCCCTGTGGGGGTCTGTCCCCATCCCATAACGTACAGCTTGACATGCAAGTGGCCGCGGGTACGCTGGCGAAGTACCCGAGAGGAGGCTGTCTGCATGCGGAAGGTCGGAGTTGTGCTCAAGGCGGCGCTCGCCGTCGTCGCGTGGGCGGCGGTCGCAGGTCCGGCGCAGGCGGCGGTTGTGGGCTCGACGCCCGCGCCGACATGGCAGACCAACGGCCGCGTCGTCATCACCGTCATCAGCGGCAACACCGCCTACCTCGGCGGCAAGTTCACCTCGATGCGGCCGGCCGGCGCGCCCGCCGGCAGCGGCGAGGTGCCCCGCAACCATGTTGCCGCGATCGACCTGACCACCGGCGCGCTCCTCCCGTGGGACCCCAACGCGAACGGCCTCGTCGACGCGATCGATGTCAACGGCGGCACCGTCTACATCGGCGGCGGGTTCACGACCGTCGGCGGCAAGAGCCGCAGGAAGGTGGCGGCGGTCGACGTCACGACCGGTGCGGTCACGAGCTTCAAGGCGCCCATCGACGGCGAGGTGCGCGCGATCGAACTCTCCAACGGCAGGCTCTACCTGGGCGGCGCGTTCACGACGCCCAACCCCTACGCCGCGGCCGTCGACCCGGCGACGGGCGCGGCGATCCTCGCATGGGCGCCGCAGTTGGACGGGCCCGTGAACGCCCTCATCACGACCACCGACGGCTCGAACCACATCGTGATCGGCGGCGCCTTCAATACGCTGAACGGCGCCACGAGCTACGCCATCGGCGCCGTCGACCCGGCAAGCGGCGCCTCGGTGACCTGGAACTGGCACGGCCCGCTCCGCTGGGGCACCCATCCGTTCGACGTCGTCGCCATGACCGCGGACAGCACCGGGGTCTACGCGGCCGGCACCGGGAACGGCGGCTCGTTCATGAAGTTCACGCAGTCGACCGGCGACCTCGACTATATCGGCGGAGCGAACGGCAACGTCGTGGGCGTCGCGGTCATGGACGGCGTCCTCTACGTCGGCGGCCACTACACCGGCTACTGCGGCCTCGTGATGGGCAACAACTGGTGCCCATGGGTCGCCGCCCGGGCGCACCTCCTGGCCGTCGACGCCGCGACCGGCGCGCTCGAGACGTGGCACCCGGCGGCGAACAGCGCCCTCGGCGTATACACGATCGCCGCCGGCGCGGGAGTCGTCGCCACCGGCGGCGACTTCACCAAGCTCGGCGGCGTCGTCCAGCAGGGCTTCGGCGAGTTCAAGGAGTAGAGAACGGGGCGCGGCCGGGCTGCCGGCTCCGCCGCCTAGTCCCCGCGCCGGTGCACGCCGATGCGCCAGGCATAGGTGTCCCGGCGCGAGGGGAAGAAGTCCGGCCAGTCCTTCGCCATCATCCAGGTCGCGACCACGCCGACCCCTGCCTCGAACGGGCGGTGCGAGGCGTGGTCGGTGAGCTCCGCGGCGAGCAGCGCGCAGCTTGCCACGAGGCCGGCGTAGCACTCGTGGATCCTGATCCCGGCGACGTACACCCGGGGCCCGAGGGGGTGGCGGACGATGCGGAGCACATCCCGGTTATCGGCAGGAACTACGCCGGCCGCAGGGCAATCGCCTCCCGAGCGAGGGGTTGGCGCATCGCTGCTTGGTTCCTGCACCCGGGGGCGCGCCGATGAGGCGATGACTCATCCAGCCCCATGTTGGGGGCGGGAAGCGGCGACGTTGTGACGAGTTCATGCAGTGGCCAACGTTTCGTGGCGTGGCGGTTTCAGGGTGGATCCGAGCATCCGCGGCGGAGGCGAGACCACGCTCTCGCCGGAGCGCGACCGCGATCCGGCTCATCCGGAAGGAGGGGTCCAATGGGGGAACCATGGGTTCCCCCATGGAAGTTAGGCGGGCACGGGGGCGCCGGCCGCCTCGCAGGCGAGCTTCACGTTGGCCGTGTGCGCCTGGCGGTCGTACGGGCCGCCGCCGCGGAACGGGACGGCGATCCTGCTCGCCTGGTCGGGCGGGCAGCCCGCTTCGGCGAAGGCGAGGATGCCGTCGATGTAGTCGAGGTCCTCGTCGGCGATCTCGAGCGCCCGCTCGGCGGTGTGCGGGTGCCCGTGGCCGACGACGACGAAGGCGGGGCGCTCGCGCTCGATGACGCCGATCAGCGTATGCAGCGTCGCCCGATAGTCGGCCACCGAGGAGTACGCGAACGGGATCTCGAGCTCGGAGAGGTAGTCGCCCACCACCAGCACCCGCTCGTCGGGCAGCCAGGTGATGAGGCCGTCGTCGGTATGCCCGCGGCCAGCCCGGCAGGTTCCGCTCCACGGGCCGAGCTGGACGTCCGCCGGAGGGTCGACGTCGTGCTCGCAGTGGAGGTGGTCGAGCTCCCGGTAGGGCACGTACGCCTCGACGGCCTCCTTCTCGATCGACGCCTTTGCCTGGCCCGAGCGGATCCGCTCCCCGGCGCCGGTCGACGCGGTCACCCGCGCCGCGGGGAGCATGCCGAGCGCCATCACGTGGTCCCAGTCGGCGTGGGTCACCAGGACCTGCGTCACCGGGTCGCTCGACGCCTCGACGACCTCCTCGATCTCCCACGGCGAGACGCCGGGGTCGACCAGCAGCCGCTCGCTGCTGCGCCGGAGCTCCAGCGTGGTGGTCTGGAAGGCCGTGCTTGGCCACCACGTCGCGCTCTCGGTGAGGGGAACCGCTCGCGGCACAACCCCTAGCATAGTATGGCCGGCATGCGGGTTGGGATCGACCTGATCGAGATCGACCGCGTGGCGCGCGCGCTCCGCCGCCACCCGCGCTTCGTCGACCGTGTATTCACACAGGCCGAGCGCGACTATTGCCTTTCCCGGGCGAACCCGCCCCAGCACTTCGCCGCCCGCTTCGCAGGGAAGGAGGCGGTGGGGAAGGCGCTCGGGTTCGGGGTGCCGTTCACCTGGCGGGAGATCGAGATCGCGGGGCGGCCGAAGCCGGGCGTCAGCCTCACCGGCCGCACCGCGGCGTGGGCCCTGCGGGTGAGCGCGGGTGCGATCGACCTCTCGATGACCCACTCGAAGGGGATGGCGGCGGCGGTCGCCATCGTGCACGACGAATGATCCGCGACGAGGCGCTCTACACGGCCGACGAGATGCGCGCCGTCGACGGGCGCTCGATCAAGGACTACGGCATCCCCGGCGTCGTCCTCATGGAGCGGGCCGGGCTCGCCGCCGCGGCCGAGATCATGCGCGTGCACGCAGATCCCGGCCGCGCCGTGGTCGTCTGCGGCTCGGGCAACAACGGCGGCGACGGCTTCGTGGTGGCCCGCCACCTGCACGTGGCCGGCTGGGACGTCGAGTGCCACATGGTCGGAAACCCGGCCAGGCTCCCGGCCGATGCGCGCGTGAACCACCAGATCGTGCAGCGGCTGGGGATCGCGGTCCACGACGGCGCGCGCCGGTCGCGGCTGACGCGGGCGGACATCGTCGTCGACGGCCTGCTCGGCACCGGGTCGCGCGGCGCCCCGCGCGCGGAGGCGGCCCGGGCGATCGAGGCGATGCGGCGCCCGATCGGCACGCTCGTCGCGCTCGATGTGCCGTCCGGCGTGGACGGATCGACGGGCGTCGTCGCGGCCGGGGCGGTGGCGGCGGACGTGACGGTCTGCTTCCACGGCCGCAAGCTGGGCACGGCGATCGAGCCTGGCCGGAGCGCATCGGGCCGCGTCGTCGTCGCCGACATCGGCGTTCCGCCGCGGGCCGACGAGGAGACGCGTGCGACGCTCCTCTCCGGGGTCGAGACGCTTGCTGCGGCGCGGCCGAAGGCTGCGGGCGGATCGAAGTACTCAGCCGGAGCGGTGCTCGTGGTCGGCGGCGCGCCCGGCTTCACCGGCGCTCCCCTGATGGCCGCGCTGGCGGCGCTTCGCGCCACCGCCGGGATCGTCTGGATCGCGGCCCCGGCAGACGCGGTTCCGGCAATCGAGGGCCGGGTGCCCGAGGTGATGGTGCGGCCGCTCCCGGCCGCGCTCGAACTCCTGGAGCGGGCCGACGCGGTCGCGCTCGGTCCGGGCCTCGGCCGCTCGGCCGAGTCCGTCGACCTTGCCCGCCGCATCGCCCTCGAGCACGCCGGGCCGCTCGTGATCGACGCGGACGGACTCTTCGCCTTCAACGACAAGCTGGGCGGCCTGCGCGATCGGGCGCGCCCCGCCGTGCTGACGCCGCACGAGGGCGAGATGGGGCGGCTGCTCGGGCAAGCGTCGGACTGGGTGCGGTCGAACCGGCTCGAGGCCGTGCAGCGGGCGGCGGCGGTGAGCGGCTGCGTCGTCCTCCTGAAGGGATCCGACACCCTGGTTGCCGAGCCGGACGGTCGCCTCGGCATCTCCCACGCTGGGCCGCCGGGCCTGGCGACGGCGGGCTCCGGCGACGTGCTGACGGGTGCGGTGGCCGCAATGCTGGCCAAGGGCGGCGATCCGTATACGGCGACGTGCATTGCGGCGGAGGCGCACGGCCTGGCCGGCCGGCTGGCGGTCGAGCGGCGGGGGCCGTCCGGGATCATCGCTACCGACGTGATCGACGCCCTGCCGGCGGTTCTGCCGTGATCGGGACGGCCCGGGCGCGGGCCACGGTCACCGTCGACCTGGCGGCCGTGGCGGCGAACGTCGCCCGGCTGCGCGACGCTGCGGCGCCGGCCGAGGTCTGGGCGGTCGTCAAGGCCGACGGCTACGGCCACGGCGCCGCCGCGGTGGGCGGGGCGGCGGTCGCCGCGGGCGCGACCCGGCTGTGCGTCGCCACCTCGGAGGAGGGGCGGGCGCTGCGCGAGGCGCTCCCGGACGTGCCCGTCCTCGTGATGGGGCCGCTCCTCCCCGGCGAGGAGAGTGACGTCGATGGCGTCGACGTCACTGTCGCCTCGGTCGACGGCTTCACCCGCCTGCGCTCCGCCGCCCGCGCCGCGCTTGGCGTCCACGTCAAGGTCGATACCGGCATGGGCCGGTGGGGGATGGCGCCCGACGACGCCCTCCGGGTCGCCGACGAGCTCGGCGACGGCGACGCCCTCCGGCTGGCCGGCTTGATGAGCCACCTCGCCGTGGCCGACACCGACCCGGCATTCACCCGCGGCCAGGTGGAGCGGTTCGCCGCGCTCGCCGCCCGGTTCCCGCCGTGCCCGCGCCACATTGCGAACAGCGCGGCCGCACTGCGGTTCCCGGATGCGCGGTTCGACGCCGTCCGCTGCGGGATCGCCGTCTACGGGCTCTCGCCGTTTGCAGGCGACCCGGCGGACGACGGCCTGCGGCCGGCACTCCGGCTCGAGAGCCACGTCGCCGACGTGAAGCTCCTCCGGGCGGGGGACAGCGCCGGCTACGGGCGCCGGCTCGTCGCCTCCTCGCCGACCTGGATCGGGCTCGTCCCGGCCGGCTACGCGGACGGGGTGCCGCGCCTCCTGTCCGGTCGCGCCGACGTGCTGGTGCGGGGCCGCCGCCGCCGGGTCGCCGCGACCGTCAGCATGGACCAGCTCACGTTCGTCATCGGGCCGGAGTGCGACGTCGAGGTCGGCGACCGCGTGACGCTGATCGGTGAGGACGGCGGCGAGCGGGTGCGCGCGGAGGAGTGGGCCGAGCTCTCCGGAACGATCAACTACGAGATCGTCACGTCGCTGGCGCCGCGGGCGCGGCGGGTGGAGCATGTCGTCCGCGACGCTTGACGAGCTGCGCCGCCTGATCGACGGCGACGACGCCCACTTCGTCGGCGGCTGCGTGCGCGACCGCTGGATGGGCCGGCCGATCACGGACGTCGACGTGGTCGTGGCTGCCGATCCGGCCCAGGCCGCCCGCCGGCTGGCGCGCGTTACCGGGGGCGCGCCCTTTCCGCTGTCCGAGGCCCACGGCGCCTGGCGCGTCGTCCTGCCGGAGCGCACCGTCGACATCACCGCGCGCCGCGGCGGGGATATCGTCGCAGACCTGGGCGAGCGGGACTTCACGGTGAACGCGATGGCGATTCCGTTCGCCGGGTCCGCGGAGCGGGCCGAGGTGATCGACCCGTTCGGCGGCGTCTCCGACCTGGAGGCGGGGCGGCTGCGGGTGGTCTCGGAGCGGGTGTTCGCCGACGACCCGCTGCGGCTCCTGCGGCTGCCGCGGATCGCGCACGAGCTCGGGTTCGAGGTCGACGAGGACGCATCCCGGCTTGCCCGGCGCGACGCGCACCTGGCCGACCGGGCCGCGGGGGAGCGCATCTACATGGAGATCCGGCGGCTGCTCGCGCCCGACCATCCGGACGCTGCCGTGCGGATGCTCGATCGCCTCGGGGTGCTCGACGTGATCCTCCCCGAGGCCGTGCCGATGAAGGGCTGCGAGCAGAGCCCGTTCCACCATCTCGACGTCTTCGAGCACACGCTTCAGGTGCTGGACGCCGTCGCCGACGTGGCCGCCCATCCCGGCCACTACCTCCCCCGCCACGAGGAGCGGCTCGCGGCCGCGCTCGCCGTGACCGTCGGGGACGAGCTCGACGCCCGCGCCGCGTTGCGTCTGGCCGTCCTCTTCCACGACGTCGAGAAGCCGAGCACGCGAACGATCTCGCCAGACGGCCGGATCGGATTCATGGGGCACGATCGCGCCGGTGCGGCGACGGCCGGCCGCATCCTCAAGAGGTGGCGCGCATCGACCGCCGTGAGCCGGTTCTGCCGCCTGCTCGTGGCCGAGCACCTACGGCTCGGGTTCATGGTCCCCAAGCGGCCGCTCGACCGCCGAGCGGCGTTCCGCTATCTGCGGGCAACGCGGCCGTACACGGACGCGAGCGTCATCCTCTCGCTGTCGGATCGCTTTGCCACCCGCGGCGTGCGTGCCCGCCAGGCGTACATGCGCGCCCACACGGAGACGGCCGCCGAGCTGCTCGACCTGGTCGAGGCGCTCGAGGCGGCGCCGGTCGAGCCGCTCCTGCGCGGCGACGAGATCGCGGCGATCGCGGGCGTCGATGGGGCCCGGATCGGCGAGCTGGTCGACGCGCTTGCGGAGGAGCAGGCCGCCGGGACGATCACGACGCGAGAGGAGGCGGAGGCGTTTGTCCGCGGGTAGCCGGTTCGACCGAACCGCCGACCGGTACGTGGAGCACGCCGCTCGGCGCGACTGGTCCGGCTTCCTCGAGTGGTGCGAGCCGCGCGGTCACGACCGCGCCCTCGACGTGGCGGGCGGGCCGGGGCTGCTGGCCGGCGCGCTTCTCGGCCGGGTGGCCCAGGCGACCGTCCTGGACGCGTCCGCCCGGCTTCTCGAGCACGCCCCTGCAGGCGTCGTCCGCGTCCTCGGGCGGGCCGAACAGCTGCCCTTCGCCGACGCGAGCTTCGAGCTCGTCACGTGCGTCAACAGCCTGCACCACATCGCCCGCCCGCCGCGGGCGCTCGACGAGATGGCCCGCGTGCTGGCGCCCGGCGGCCGGATCGTGCTCGAGGACTTCGTCTCCGACCCGGATCCTGCGCGGGCCCGTCGGTGGGAGGAGGTCGAACGAATCCGCGATCCCGAGCACGGCCGGCTGATGGCGCCCGGCGAGCCGCGCGGCCCGCTGCTCGGGGCCGGGCTCGAGCTCGACGCCGAGGAGACGTGGCTCAGGGTGTTCGACGTCGACGAGTGGCTCGACGTGGCCGGGTGCGCCGGCAGCGCCGCGGCCACCGTCCGCGACCTGATCGCCGCCCCGACGTTCGAGCTGCGCGTCTGGCGCGCCCGCTTCCGCCGCCCGGCGGACTGAATAAACGGAGTCTGACTCCTCTGATGCACAGTTGACGATCGGGCCCGAGGCCGGCCGTGCATAAAACGAGCCTGGCTCGTTTTATGCACCCGGCCGCTCATGGCAGGCCATGAATCAGAGGAGTCTGACTCCGTTTATTCACCGAGTGGGAGGGTGGCCAGGGTGGTGTAGCGCGAGCCGCCGCGGCCGAGCTCGGAGCGGACGAGCACGCAGGCCGGCACGGCGACCGTGGTGCCGGCCGCCGGCAACGGCGGCAGGGGCGTGGCCCGGCGGAGGGGGCGGCGCATACGTGCCAGCGTGACGTGCGGCCGCCCCGGCCGCGGGCCCCGCGCATCGGGGGCGAACGGGGTCGCCGCGTCGGCGACCGCCGCCACCAGGTCGGCGAACGCCTCCGGCGCATCGAGCCTGGCCCAGATCATGCGCGGCCTCCGCGGCGGCGCGAGCGACGCGTCTGCGACCGTGATCGCAAACGGTTCCGCCGCCCGGCAGGCCTCGGCCAGGGCCGCCGCGAGGCCGGCCGCGTCGTGGTCGCCGACCGCGCCGAGGAAGTGCACGGTCACGTGCAGGTTCTCGGCCGGGATCGGCCGGGCGCCGGCGATGCCCGCACCGCCGGCGTAGTCGGCGAGGGTCGACTGCAGATGCGGGGGGAGCGGGATGGCGACGAACGCGCGCACGGCCGGGCCGCCACGCTATCGCAGGCCGTCGGCGCTCAGGCGGCCGCGCGCACCGCGGGCGCCTCGATCTCCTGCAGGAGCTCCGCGAGCTTGCATTCGAGATCGTTCGGCGTCCTCACCGGGTAGCCCGGCTGCCACTGGCCTGCCGTCTCGGCCACCCGGATGCAGTACATCAGGGTCTGGATGTCTCGCTTGTCGAGCATGCTGCTCTCTCGGCTCGGCGTTCGACGCGGCGGCGCATATCCCCTCCTTGCGGTATTTCCTGCGTCTCCCGGTATAGTGCGCCGCGGCCATGATCAAGGTGCTCGTCGCGGGACTCCTGGGAACGATCGCCGGCGTCGCGGTGATGATCATCGTGATCGTCACGGCCGGTACCGATACGAGCGGCCACACCAGTGTCGGGCTGGGATCGCTCCCGCTCTCGACGGCCGCGGTCTCGAGCGCCCCGGCCACGTCGACGCCCTCGTCGGGGCCCTCATCAACGCCCACCTCAACCGGCGGCGGAGGCGGCGGCAACGCCGCGAACGGGAAGACGATCTTCACCGGGAGCGCCGGATGCGGCGGATGCCACACGCTCACAGCGGCCGGGACGAACGGCACCATCGGGCCGAACCTCGACGACCTGGCTTCCAGCGCGAGCAAGGCCGGGAAGCCGCTGAACGCGTTCATCAAGGAATCGATCGTCGACCCCAGCGCCTACGTCGCCCCCGGATACCCCGACGGCGTCATGCCGTCGAACTTCGGCTCGAGCCTCTCGTCCTCGGACATCAACGATCTGGTCGCCTTCCTCGCCTCGGCGCAGAAGTAGGCCGGTGAGATGACCGTGGCGCCCGCCCCCGCGCTGCGTACCGGCGCGCACGTCCTGGTCCAGGCGCTCGAGGCGCACGGCGTCGAGGTGATCTTCGGGCTCCCGGGCATCCACGCGCTCCCGCTCTGGGACGCGCTCGTGCCGTCGCCGATCCGCCGGATCGTCGTCCGCCACGAGCAGGCCGCCGGCTTCGGCGCCGTCGGCTACGCCCGCACCGGCGACCGGCCCGGCGTGTACCTGACCTCGACCGGGCCCGGAGCCTTCAACTCGCTCGCGGCGCTCTCGGAGGCCGACGCCTCGAGTGCGCCCGTGCTGCACCTGACCTCCCAGATCCCCGGTGACCTCGTCGGCGCCAACCGCGGCTACCTGCACGAGAGCCGCGGCCAGTCCCAGGCCTTCGCCGCCGTCTCGCGGTTCCACGTCCGTCCCGCCACGCCCGCCGCACTCGCGGAGGCCGTCGACGAGGCGTTCCGGCGGATGGCGGTCGACCCGGGCCCGGCCACGATCGAGATCGCTACCGACGTCATGGCGGCGGCCGCACCGGAGGGCGCCGTCAGGGTCACCCGCGTCTCGCCGCCCGCGCCCGACCCGGCGGCAATCGCCCGGGTGAAGGCGCTCGTCGACGCGGCCGAGGCCCCGATCATCTGGGCCGGCGGGGGCGCCCGGTCGGCAGCGGCGGACGTGCGCGCGCTCGCCGAGGCGCTGGACGCGCCGGTGCTCACCACCTACAACGGCAAGGGGGCGCTTCCGAGCGGCCATCCGCTGCATGCCGGCTCGTCGGTGGAGGAGGAGGCGATGCGCCGGCTCGTCGAGCGGGCCGACCTTTGCATCGCCCTTGGCACCCGCTTCTCGCAGGAGACGACCGCCGCCTGGACGCTCGCCGTTCCGCCGGCCCTCGTCCAGGTCGACCTCGACGCGGGCCGGTTCGGGCGGACGTACGCGCCGGCCGAGGGCGTCGTCGCCGATGTCGGCCTCTTCTGCCGGGCGCTCCTCGCCGCCGGGCCGACGCCGGGCTCGCGCGACGGCGAGGCGGCCGTGCGGGCCGCGCTTCAGGCCCGCGACGTCGAGGTGGCCGGGCACGCGGCGCCGGACGAGGTCGAGCTCATGCACGTGCTGGGCGCGGCGCTGCCCGACGACGCGATCGTGATCGCGGACATGACCGTTGCCGCCTACTGGGCGGCGCTCTACCTCGACGCCAAGGGCCCCGGCGCCTTCGTCTACCCGTCGTCGGGCGCCCTTGGATGCGGCGTGCCGCTCGCGCTGGGGACGGCCGCGGCGCATCCCGACCGGCCCACCGTCGCCATCGTCGGCGACGGAGGCTTCCTGATGGGAGGCCACGAGGTTCTCACCGCGGCGGCCGAGGGACTGGCCTTCGTGACCCTGGTCATCAACGACTCGGCCTACGGCATCCTGCGCAACTATCAGGAGACGACGTTCGGCCGCACCGTCGGCGTCGAGCTGAACGCGCCGGACTTCGCCGGCCTGGCCGCGGCGTACGGCGTGACGTACATCCGCGCAGACGGCATCCCCGGCCTGGGCGCGGCGCTCGCCGATGCGCTCGCGGACCGGTCTGCACCGGTCCTCGTCGAGCTCCAGGCGGCTCTCAAGGCGCCCGGACAGTCCGTCTGAGTAGAGTGGCTCGATGAGCGCGCCCGTCCGGACGGACTTCTCGATGACCGCGAGCCCGGGCGCGTCCCTGCCCGTCGCCGTCCGCGGCTCCGGCTCGTGGATCGAGGACGCCGACGGCAACCGCTACCTCGACGCCTGTGGCGGGGCGATGGTGATGCTGCTCGGTCACGGCCACCCGCGGCTGGTGGAGGCGCTTCGCAGCCAGGCCGACCGGCTCGCCTTCACGTACCGGTTCTCGTTTCGGAACGAGCCGATGCTCGACCTGGCCGAGCGCATCGCCCGGCTCGCGCCCGGCGACCTCGAGTGGTGCTTCTTCAACTCCTCGGGCTCGGAGGCGAACGAGTCAGCCGTGCATCTGGCGGTGCTCTACTGGGAGCTCCTGGGCCGGCCCGGCAAGGTCGAGTTCCTCTCGCGGGTCACCTCGTTTCACGGCTCGACGATGGGCGCGCTCTCACTCTCCGGCGCCAAGTGGCGGGCCCCGTTCGAGCTGCTCCTTCGCAAGTACGCCGTCGTGCCGAACAGCGCTACGGCCGAGGAGGGCGCGGCAGCGCTCGAGGCGGCCATCCTCTCACGCGGCGCCGACCACGTCGCCGCGTTCGTGGTCGAGCCCGTCACCGGCTCCTCGGGCGCGGCGGTGCCGCTCCCGGATGGGTACCTGGCCGCCGTCC
>DASQXS010000025.1:0-19298 GCA_035639615.1 Gaiellales bacterium
GATCGAGCACGACGATGCCGCCGTACCGTGCGCCGAGCGCGGCCGCCGCCGCCTCCTGGTCGCTCACGTCGAGCGTCGTGATCACGTCCTTGGGCTTTCGCCCCTGTCGGCGGCCGAGCACGCGGTTTGGAACGCCGGGAGTGCTCGACACGGCCACCAGCCGCGCCCGGGGAAGCCCTCCGAGAACGCTGTCCAGCGACGCCTCGAGACCGCCCTGGCCGTACGGCTGGCCGGCGGGCCAGCCCGCCGCCGTGCGCGCCGCGGCATCGGCGCCCTCCGGCGCACGCGTGAATCCGGTCACGAGCGCGAACGGGCTCCCCTGGGGATAGACGCGCGCGTCTGCCGGGCCCTCGGCGAGAACGCTTCCGTCCTGGGCGAGGATGCGGCCTCGGCCCTGCGGCACCCGCTTCTTGAGCGCCAGCGTCTCGCCCGGACGAAGGCCCGGGAACACCAGCTGCCTGCCCCATGCCACCCGGTAGCCGTCGCCGACCTGCGCGAGCGGGATCACGAGCCGCTGGTACACCCGGCCCACGGTCGCCGTCCCGACGGCCACGCTGACCGAGGCGGACCGCGAGGTGGCGTGGACGGTTCCCAGCTGGCGGATCGCCGTGATCCCGGCCGTGCGGGCCGCCGCCCGGTACGCGTGCGCGAACTGCCGGTAGGGAACGGTGCTGCGCACCTGCGGGGTCACGAGCCGGTACATCGCCCGGTACTTGCCGTCGTGCCATGCGGCCAGGAACGCGGACGCCGGCTCTGCCGGATCCGCGGACGGGCCGCCCAACAGGGGGTCGCCCCGGGCGTCGATCACGACCGCCGCGATGCCCCCGGCGACGCCCACAAGAGCGAGGACCGCGGCTGCCCGCAGAATCCACTGCCTTCCGCCCACACTCACCATCGCGGGATTGTGCCCTATGTCGCGGCGGCGCGCAGAAGCACGCGCCCACGGGGCCGCTCGATCGACTCGACGACCACGTCGACGGGGTCCCCCAGGCGCAGCCGCCGCCCGCTCGCGGCGACCAGGCTGACGCCGAGCGCGTCGAGGGCCGCCCGCTCGCCGCGCCAGAACCGACCCAGCAGGAACCCCTCGAAGACCTCGCCGAAGCGGACGAAGGCGCCCGGCTCGATCAGCCCGACGACCTCGCCCGGCCATACCGCGTCCCACCCCTCGTCGTAGAGGCGGTGCTGGAGGAGGAACGCCAGGCACACGGCCGTGCCGCGCCGCTCCAGCCACTCGGCGTCGCGCTCGGCCTCGGAGGCGTGCACCGCGAGCCGGACGAGGTCGTCCGGCTCGGGGCCGGCGCCGCGCTCGAGGCCGAGGTCGCGTAGAAGCGCGCGGTGGCAGACCAGGTCCGGATAGCGCCGGATCGGAGACGTGAAGTGGCAGTAGTGACGAGCGGCGAGCCCGCTGTGGCCCCGCGGCGAGGCGTCGTAGCGGGCCTTTCGCATCGCCCGCAGCACCATGGCCGGGAAGGCCTGGCGGCCGCGCCCGGAGGCGCGCGCATAGCCGCCCACGACGGCGCTCAGGCGACCGGCGTACCGGGCCGTCTCGGGCCCGCCGTGGAGCGCCGGCGCGGCAGGGGTCGGGACGTCGAGCGCATCCAGCCGCTCCACGAGCGCCTCAACCGCCGCCGCCTCGGGCGGCTCGTGGACGCGGTGGAGCGCCGGCTGTCTGGCCGCGGCGAGCCGTTCGGCCACACGTCGGTTGGCGAGGATCATCAACTCCTCGATCACGCCGTGCGCCGCGGTGAGCGTGCGAGGCCCGGCGGTCGGCCCGTCCGGGCCGACGTCGACCTCGACCTCGGCCGAGTCGATCGCGAGCGCGCCCGACTGCATCCGCGCCCGGCGGAGCTCGCGCGCGGCCTCGGCGGCGCGCCGGAGCGCGAGCTCGAGCTCCGGCGCGGCCTCGCAACCGTCGAGGATCGCCTGCGCCTGCGGGTATGTCAGCGTGTGCCGGCTGCGGATGACGCTGCGATGCGCGGCGACGGCATCGCCCGGCCCGATCTCGATCGTCACCGCCAGGCGGTCGGCGTCGGCGCGGAGGCTGCAGCGATCGTCGGACAGGCGCGGCGGCAGCATCGGGTCGACGCGGCCGGGGAGGTACACCGATGTCGACCGGCGGGCGGCCTCCGCGTCCAGCGACGACCCCGGCGGCACATGCGCCGCCACGTCGGCGATGTGCACGAAGATGCGCCCGTCGTCGCCGACGGAGAGCGCGTCGTCGTGGTCCTTCGCTCCCTCCGGGTCGATGGTGAAGGTGAAGAGGCCGCGCAGGTCGACCCGGCCGGCGGTCGCGGGAGACGGCGCGTCCGCCTCCGCCTCGGCGGCCGCCGGCCACGGCTCCGCGACGCCGGCCTCGACGGCCAGGGCGAGCATGACCGCCGCCGCGTCGTCCGGGCGGCCGAGGACCTGGTCGAGGCGGCCCCGGCCGCGCCCGTCCGACTCCACCGCGACGAGGTCGCCGGGCGCGGCGGCGCCGAGGGCGCCCCACGGCCCAAGCGTCAGCGCCGGGCCCGGCTCGAAGAACGGCTCTCCCACGGCCAGCCGGCCGCGACTCGAGACTTCGCAGACGACCCGCCCGCCGGCGACGGCCGGCGTCAAGCCGTTGCCAGCGCCCGCAGGGCGGCGCGCAGCACGCCGTCGGTCGCGGCGCCGGGCCGGTACGGCACCTTGATGTCCGGGGCCAGGCCGCGCCCATCGACGACGACGCCGCCGGCGAGCACGAACCGGGCGACCGTCAGCTTGAGCGCGCCGCCGCCGGCGAGCGGCTCGATCGCCTGCACCGTGCCCTTGCCGAAGCTGCGCCGGCCGACGACGAGCGCGTGGTCGCCGATCCGAAGCGCGCCTGCCGTGACCTCGGCCGCGCTAGCGGTGCCGCCGTCGATCAGGACAGCCAGCCTGAGCTTTCCGACGGCGGTTCCGTTGGCGTAGAAGGCCTGACGCGGCTCGTGGCGGCCGACCGTCGTCACGAGGGTGCCCTGGTTCACGAAGACCCGGGTCACGGCCACGGCCTCGGACAGGAGGCCGCCCGGGTTCCCGCGCAGGTCCATGACGAGGCCGTCGTCGTGCGCCTTGAGCGCCTGTGCGGCGATCCGGCGGACGTTGGCGGCTGCCGACGCAGGGAATCCGAGGAGGCGGACGTACGCGTAGCGGTGCCCGTTCGCCTTCACCTCGCGCGAGGACACGAACGGCTCGACGATCGAGCGCCGCACCACCGACACCATCCGCGGATGGCCGCCCCCGGAGGGCACGACCCGCAGGCTGACGCGGGTTCCCGGGTTGCCGCGCATGAGCTCGAGGGCGCGCCTATACGAGAGGCTCGCCAGCGAGGTGCCGTTGATCGTGGTGATCAGATCGCCTGGCCGGATGCCGGCCTCCCGCCCGGGAAGCTGCGGGATCGTGTCTGTCACCCGAAGGCCGTGGGCGTCGTGCGAGACGGCGACGCCGATGCCGGTGAACGCGCCCGATTCGACCTCCCGCAGCGACCGGTAGGCGCGCGGGGACAGGTAGCGCGTGTAGGGGTCGTCGAGCGCCGCCAGCATCGCCGGCACGGCGCGGGCGGCGACCGCCGCGCGCGGCACCGCCTGGTAGTAGTGGGCCTCGAGCATGTCGAGCACCTGCCGCCGCAGCGACACCACGGCCGGATGCGAGGCGTGCGGATGCGACCCCATCGCCCGCGAGCGCAACGCGAATCCGGTTGCAAAGGAGGCGACGAGAGCCGCCGCGATCGCCGCATATGCCAATGAGCGGTGCCCCTTCACCGGTCAGTCGCAAGTGTACACCGGCACCTGCCCCCGACCTGTGCGGCGGGTCGCAGGGGGCGAGGGCCGCGCCGGCCTCAGACGCGCAGGAAGCGGCGCAGCGTGAGCCCCGACCCGGCCGCACCGAGGATGAGCCCGAAGCACGCGAGAAGGGCGATCAGAAGCGGGATCCCGACCAGCCGGGCCGGGTCGGTGAGGCCGTTGTTATAGCTGTCGAGCGCCACGTAGACGATGGCGAGCAGCCCGACCGCGCCGATCGCGCCCAGGAGGCCGGTCAGCATCCCTTCGAGCATGAACGGCAGCCGGACGAAGCTGTTCGTCGCCCCGACGAGCTTCATCACCTCGATCTCGCGCCGCCGGGCGAAGATGGAGAGCCGAATCGTGTTCTGGATCAGGACGACCGCCGCCACGCCGAGGAGCAGCGCCAGGCCGCCGACGAAGAGCAGGATGTATTTCAGCGTCGTCAGCACCTGGTCGGTGATCTTCTTCCCGTAGCTCACGCACTTGCCGGGCGAGCCGCAGTTCTTGATGTCCGGGATCTTGAGCGCCGCCGCGGCCGTGACCGACGCCTTCTCGGGATCGGTCAGCTTGACGTAGAAGGCAGGCGGCAACGGGTTGAATCCGAGCTCGTCGATCGCCTTGCGGGCCGAAGGTGAGAGCATGCTCTTGGCCTCCTCCGGGGAGACGTAGCGGAAGCTCTTCACGTACGGCAGCTGCCGCACCAGGTTTGCCATCTGGCCGCGCTTGTCGGCCGACTTGGAATAGTCGGACGGGAGGTACAGCTTGACCGTCACCTCGTTTCGCTTCTCGACGGCGTAGTGGTAGACCCACCACCCGGTCGTCACGAAGATCCCCATCAGGAAGGTCACGATCAGCACGGTGACCGTCGCCGCGACCGTCGTGGCCGCGTTCCCCTTGATCGAGCGGAGCGCCTCCGAGAAGAAGAACCGCCACCTCACCCCTCGTAGCCCCCACGGCGGTCGTCGCGGACGACCTGGCCGTCCTCGAGCTGGATCACCCGCCGGCGCATCTTGTCGACCATCTCCCGGTCGTGGGTGGCCATCACGACCGTGGTGCCGGCGCGGTTGATGCGGTAGAGGAGCTGCATGATCCCGACCGACGTGTCGGGATCGAGGTTCCCGGTCGGCTCGTCGGCGATCAGAAGCGGCGGGTGGTTCACGAACGCGCGCGCCACCGAGACGCGCTGCTGCTCGCCGCCCGAGAGCTCGTGCGGGTAGCGGTCGCTCTTGTCGGCGAGCCCGACCAGGCCGATGATGTCCGGCACCTTCTTTCGGATCTCGGCCCGCGACTTGCCCTGCACCTGCAGGGCGTAGGCCACGTTCTGATAGACGCTGCGGTTCGGCAGGAGCTTGAAGTCCTGGAAGACGCAGCCGATGTTCCGGCGCAGCGTCGGCACCTTGGACCGCTTCAGCTTGGGGAGCGACTTGCCGCCCACGATCAGGTTGCCGGAGGTGGGCTCGATCTCCTTCAGGAGCAGCTTGATGAAGGTCGACTTCCCCGAGCCGGAGGGGCCGACGAGGAAGACGAACTCGCCCTTGTCGATCTGGACGGAGACGTCGTCCAGGCCGACGATCGACGGCTCGTAGAGCTTCGTCACCCCGTCGAAGAGGATCATCGCCTGCGCCGGCGGCGCGGGCTCCGCCGCGGGCCTCAGCGTGGCGGCGCGCTCGCGCGCGAGCGTGGGCACACTCGCGACGGCCTCCTGGAGTTCGGTTTCGTCGCTCATCGGCAGCTTCGGGAGGCCGTGACCGGGCGGCGTCCCGGATCCCAGGGTACCGGGAGGCCCGGACGGGCGCAAACGGGACGGGGCGTCGTCGGCGCTCACGTCGCCGCCGCCCGGCGTAGGAGCTCCGCATGCACGAGCTCGTCCAGATCCCCGTCCAGCACCCCCTGCGCGTTCCCGATCTTCAGGTTCGTGCGGTGGTCGTTCACCATCGTGTAGGGGTGAAGGACGTACGACCGGATCTGCGAGCCGAACGAGATGTCCTGGGCCTCGCCGCGCTCGGCCGCGATCGCGCTCTCACGCTCCTCGCGCTCGCGCTCGAGCAGGCGCGACTTCAGGATCCGCATCGCCTGCGCCTTGTTCTGCAGCTGCGAGCGCTCGTTCTGGCACTGGACGACGATGCCGGTGGGGACGTGGGTGATGCGGACCGCAGAGTCGGTCTTGTTCACGTGCTGGCCGCCGGCGCCCTGCGAGCGGTAGGTGTCGATGCGCAGGTCGGACTCGTCGACAGCGACGTCGACGTCCTCGTCGACCAGCGGGGACACCTCCACCTGGGCGAACGAGGTGTGGCGGCGGTGGGCGGAGTCGAACGGCGAGAGCCGCACCAGTCGGTGCACGCCCTTCTCCGCCTGCATGATCCCGTAGGCGTTCAAGCCGGTGAGCGTGAAGGTCGCGCTCTTGAGCCCGGCCTCCTCGCCCGGCGTCGCCTCGAGCAGCTGGGCCTGGAACCCGCGCGCCTCCGCCCAGCGCAGGTACATGCGCAGGAGCATCTCGGCCCAGTCCTGGCTGTCGGTGCCGCCGGCGCCGGCATGCACGGTGACGACGGCCGGGCCGGCGTCGTACTCGCCGGTGAAGAGCGCCTCCTCCTGGAGGCCGCGCAGGTCATGCTCGAGCGCGGCCAGCGACCGCTCCAGCTCCGCCCGCCACTCTCCGTCCTCGGCGGCCATCTCGGCCATGGTGTCGAGCTCGCCCGCGTCGGCGCTCAGGCGCTCATAGGTGTCCAGCTTGCGTTGCGCGCGGTGAAGCTCGGACGAGACGCGGGCGGCGCGGCGCTGGTCGTCCCAGAACCCCGGCGCGAGCGTCGCCCGCTCGAGTTCGCTGCGGCGCGCCGCGAGCGCGTCGGGGTCAAAGGTAATCACGGACCCAGTGCAGCTGGGCCCTCAACTCCTCGACCGCCGCCCGCAGGTCCTCGAGCGAGCGCGGCTCCGAATGGTCGCCGTTATGCGCCATGGCACCGCTTGAACTTCTTGCCCGACCCGCACCAGCAGGGGTCGTTGCGGCCGACCGCGCGCTCCCGGTCGACGTGGCGCTGCTCGACCACCGGGAAGCCGTTCGGCTCCGCGTCCACCGGCTCCTGCGCCGCCCCGGCGGCGAGCGCCTCGAGCGTCGCCGCTTCGGCGTGCAGGTAGTCGAGCGCCTCGTCGCGCTGCGGCTGGTCGAACTGCGGCGTCTCCTCCACCTGCACCTCGGCGTGCATGAGGAAGCGGACGACCTCCTGCTTCACCAGCATGTCCATCTCCTGGAACATGGACTCGGCCTCGAGCTTGTACTCGACCAGCGGGTCCTTCTGGGCGTAGCCGCGCAGGCCGATGCCCTGGCGCAGGTAGTCGACGTTGTCGAGGTGCTCGCGCCAGCGGGCGTCCAGCACCTGCAGCGTGATGAAGCGCTCGACGTTTCGGGCCAGCTCGGCCCCCCACTCCTGCTCGCGCTCCTCGTAGTAGCCCGCGGCGTCGTCGAAGACGTGGTCGAGCAGCTCCTCGCGCGCGATCTTCTCGCGGTCGACGTCGTCGAGGCCGATCCGCATCGGGTAGAGCGAGTGCAGGGCCACCCACATGCCCTCCCAGTCCCAGTCCTCGCCGAACTCCCCCTGGGTGTGCGCGGCCACCGCAGCCTCGATCACCTGCTCGATCCAGCCGGGCTGCTCCTCCGACCCCTCGAGGATCAGGCCGCGCAGGTCGCCGCCCTCGAGGATCTCGCGCCGGGTCGCGTAGACCTGCTTGCGCTGTTCGTTCAGGACGTCGTCGTACTTGACGACGTTCTTGCGGTTCACGAAGTGGAATTCCTCGACCTTCTTCTGGGCGCCCTCGATGCGGCTCGTCAACATCTTCGCCTCGATCGGCTCGCCGTCGGGCGGGCCGAACCGGGAGTCGAGGATCTTGTAGATGCGCTCTCCGGCGAAGAGCCGGATCACCTCGTCCTGGGCGGACAGGTAGAAGCGCGACTCGCCGGGGTCGCCCTGGCGGCCGGAGCGGCCGCGGAGCTGGTTGTCGATCCGGCGCGACTCATGCCGCTCGGTGCCGAGCACGTAGAGGCCGCCGAGGTCGGGGACGCCGTCGCCGAGCTTGATGTCGACGCCGCGGCCGGCCATGTTGGTGGCGATCGTGACCGCGCCCGGCTCGCCGGCGTTGGCGATGATGGCCGCCTCGCGCTCGTGGTTCTTGGCGTTCAGCACCTCGTGCGCGATCCCGCGCCGCTCGAGCATGCGGGACAGGTGCTCGGACACCTCCACCGAGATCGTCCCCACCAGCACCGGCTGCCCCAGCCGGTTGCGCTCGACGATGTCCTCGACGACGGCATTGAACTTCTCGTCCTTGGTGCGGTAGATCTGGTCGTTCTGGTCGGCCCGGATCATCGGCCGGTGGGTCGGGATCGGCACCACCTCGAGGCCGTAGATCTCGTGGAACTCGTTGGCCTCGGTGAGCGCCGTGCCCGTCATGCCGGCGAGCTTGCCGTTCTCGGTGTAGAGGCGGAAGTAGTTCTGGATCGTGACCGTGGCCACGGTCACGTTCTCCTCCTGGATCTTCACGCCCTCCTTCGCCTCGACCGCCTGGTGCAGCCCCTCCGACCAGCGCCGCCCCTCCATGATCCGGCCGGTGAACTCGTCGACGATCTTGACCTCGCCGTCGATGAGCACGTACTCGTCGTCGCGCTTGTACAGCTCCTTCGCCTTGATCGCCTGGATCAGGTGGTTCACGAGCTGGCCGTTCTCCGGCGCGTACAGGTTCTCGATCCCGAGGGCCCGCTCGACCTTGGTCACGCCCTCCTCGGTCGGGGCGGCGGTGTGGAACTTCTCGTCGACCTCGTAATCGGCGCCCGGGTCGAGGTCGCGCACGGCGCGGGCGAAGGCGTAGTAGGTGTCGGCCGCCTGCTCGGGCTGGCCGGAGATGATGAGCGGCGTCCGCGCCTCGTCGATCAGGATCGAGTCGACCTCGTCGACGATCGCGTACCAGTGGCCGCGCTGGACGGTCTGGGCCAGGTCGACGGCCATGTTGTCGCGAAGATAGTCGAACCCGAACTCCGAGTTCGTGCCGTAGGTGATGTCGCAGGCGTAGGCCGCGCGCCGGTTGGTCTGCTCGAAGTCGTCGGGCATGTTCGACTGGATGACGCCGACCGTGACGCCGAGAGCCTCGTAGATCGGCCCCATCCACTCGGCGTCGCGCTTCGCCAGGTAGTCGTTCACGGTGACGAGGTGCACGTTCACGCCGGCCAGGGCGTTCAGGTAGAGCGCCAGCGTGGCCACGAGCGTCTTTCCCTCGCCGGTCTTCATCTCGGCGATGCGGCCCTCGTGAAGCACCATGCCGCCGATCAGCTGGACGTCGAAGTGGCGCAGTCCGAGCGTGCGCTTGGAGGCCTCGCGGACACAGGCGAACGCCTCGGGGAGCAGGTCGTCCAGGTCCTCGCCCTCGTCGAACCGGCCCCGGAACTCATCGGTCTTCGCGCGCAGCTCCTCGTCGGAGAGGCGGGCGATCTCGTCCTCGAGGGCGTTGATCTCCTGGACGCGCTCGTGCAGGCGCTTGAGCGTGCGGCCCTCGCCGGCACGCAGGATCTTCTGGAAGACACTCACGGCGGATGGATGGTATCGAACGTCAGGGATCCACCCGATGCGCGCGCCCTCGCGCGGCGCCAGACTCTGGGGTCGAGTCGAAGGGGGTCGTCATGAGGTCTCTCACCACTCGGATCGGGCTCGCCGCAATCGCGGCCGCGGGAGCGCCGGCCGCGGCGTCCGCACCGACGACCATCCGGGCGGCGTGTCCTCCGCGGGCGCGCAGGGGAACGGCGCGAGCGGTTGCGCGCATACGAGCGAGGCCCGGATCTCCCGGTCGGGTCGCTACGTGGCGTTCTTCTCGGACGCCTCGAACCTCGTCCCCGGCGACACGAACCGAAGGACGGACGTCTTCGTCCCACGACCGGAAGACGGGAAGGACGGAGCGCGTGAGCGTCTCGTCGACCAGCGCGCAGGCAAACGCCGAGAGCTTCGGCGCGCTGGCGATCACGCCGGACGGTCGCTACGTCGCCTTCCACTCGCTCGCATCGAACCTGGTACCCAACGATCCGGACGGCAACTTCGACGACGTGTTCCTTCGCGACCGCGTTGCCGGAACCACGCGCCGGATCCCCGACAGTGACTTCGTCTTCGACATCGAGCTCTCGCGAGATGCGCGCATCGTCGCCTACGACTCGTTCGACGGCTGGATCTCGGTCTACAACCGCAGGACGGGGAGGACGACGACGCCCAACCTGGGCGATCTCGGCGTCGACGGCGCGGGGCTGAACGGCATGAGCGCGGACGGCCGTCTCCTCCTCTTCACGGGTTCCACCAACGACTCCGGCGTCCTCGCGAGCGTGGTCGACCGCCAAACCGGACGCCTCGAGGTCATCAGCCGAGCCCGCTTCGGCGGGTTCCCGGACGCCGATAGCTACGCGCGGCCATCAGCGCGGACGGCATGCACCAGGTATTCGAGTCGGCAGCCGACGACATCGTCCCAGACGACACGAACGGCGTGACGGACGTCTTCGTCCATTCCAGCATCACCGGGCGCACGCGCCGGATCAGCGTCGGGGCCGGTGGCGAGAGGGAGACGGGGCGAGCGGCGCCGCCGGCATCTCCGCGCACGGCCGGGTCAAGCTCTTCGTGTCCGCCGCGAGCAATCTCGTCCCCGGCGACACCGACGGCGTCCGTGACCTCTTCGTCCGGGTCGGCTCGCACACCCGACGGGTCGCGGTCGGCGGCCGCGGCGTGCAGCCGAACCACGCCATCATCTTCGGGTCGCTCGCCGAAGGCGGCGTGTGGCTCGCGTTCGTGTCTCGGCGACGAACCTCGTCCCGGGCGCCACCAATGGGTTCCGCGACGTGTTCATGCGCGGCCCGCTCCGTTGAGCGCATGGACCTGCCCGCGGGCGGGTAGGAGGCGTAGCGATGAGCCGCCTCGACGCCTACCGGAAGAAGCGCGACTTCCGCCGCTCGCCTGAGCCGCGCGGGGGCGGTCGCCGCCGCGGCCGCCGCGGGCCGCGCTTCGTCGTCCAGAAGCACAAGGCGCGGAGCCTGCACTACGACTTCCGGCTCGAGGTCGACGGCGCGCTGCGGTCGTGGGCCGTCCCGAAGGGCCCGTCGACCGACCCGCGCGAGAAGCGGCTGGCGATGCCGACCGAGGACCACCCGATCGAGTACGCAGACTTCGAGGGCGTCATCCCCGAGGGCGAGTACGGCGCCGGCTCGGTGATCGTCTGGGATCGGGGCACGTACGCCGTGATCCCCGGCGAGGAGGACGAGGATCCCGCGGCCGCGCTCAAGCGCGGCCACCTGAAGGTGCGGCTGGACGGGCAGAAGCTGCGCGGCGGTTACGCGCTCACCCGCCTGGGCGGCGGCGGCCGGGAGCGGTGGCTGCTGGTCAAGCTCGACGACGCGGACGCCGACCGGCGCCGGAACCCGGTGAGCTCAGAGCCCGAGTCGGTGCTAAGCGGGCGCACGGTCGAGCAGGTCGGCGGGCGATGACCGCCGCCTGGCCGCAGCCGATGCTGGCGACGCTGACGGAGCGGCGCTTCTCGGACCCCGACTGGATCTTTGAGCGCAAGCTCGACGGCGAGCGGGCGCTGGGCGGCCGGGTCGGCGGCCGGGCGGCGCTTCGGTCACGCACGGGTCGCGATCTGGCCGACGCGTACCCGGAGCTGGTGCACGCGCTCGGCCGCCAGCCCGCAGACGACTTCGTGGTCGACGGCGAGATCGTCGGCTACCAGGGCCGGGAGCCGAGCTTCGCCGCGCTGCAGCGGCGGATGCAGCTTCGGAGCGCTGAGCGGGCACGAGCGAGCGGCGTCAGGGTCGTCTACTACGTCTTCGACCTCCTTCGGCTCGAGGGCGACGACCTCACCGGGGTCGAGCTGCGGCAGCGGAAGGCGCGCCTGCGGCGGACGGTCCGGTTCGCCGCTCCGCTCCGGTTCACGCCGCACCGCAACGAGGCCGGCGAGTTGGCCTACCGCGATGCCTGCCGGCGCGGGTGGGAGGGCGTCATCGCCAAGCGGGCGAGCGGGACGTACCGGGCCGGCCGGTCGACGGACTGGCTCAAGTTCAAGTGCGTGAACGAGCAGGAGTTCGTGATCGGCGGCTTCACGGATCCGGGCGGCTCCAGGGCCGGGTTCGGCGCGCTCATCATCGGCTACTACGAGAGCGGCCGGCTCCGCTACGCGGGCAAGGTCGGAACCGGCTATGACGAGGAGACGCTCCGCAGTCTCGGCGAGCGGCTGCGCGGGCTGGAGCAACGCGACCCGCCGTTCGACGCCCGGCCGGCGGTCGCGCACGCGCACTGGGTGCGGCCGGAGCTGGTCGCCCAGATCGCGTTCACCGAGATCACCCGCGAGGGGCGGCTGCGGCATCCCCGGTTCCGCGGCTTGCGCCGGGACAAGCCCGCCGAGGAGGTTGTGCTGGAGCGGGGGATCGCATGACCACGGTTCGCATCCCCAATCCCGAGAAGCCGCTCTTCCCGGACGGGCTGACGAAGGCAGAGCTGGCCGCCTACTACGAGCGGATCGCGGAGACGATGCTCCCGCACGTCCGCGGCCGCGCTGTGCACATGCAGCGGTTCCCGGACGGGATCGGCGGCGAGGTCGTGCAGCAGAAGCAGGTCCCCGACTATTTTCCGGACTTCGTGCGCCGGGCTACGGTGCCGCGCAAGGGCGGCGGCGAGGTCGTCCACGCGGTGATCGAGAACCCGGAGACGCTCGTGTACCTGGCCGGCCAGGCCTGCATCACGCCGCACGTCTGGCTCTCGCGGGTCGACCGCCTCGACTGCCCGGACATGGTCGCCTTCGACCTCGACCCGCCGGGGCGCGACCTCGCCCCCGTGCGGCGGGCCGCGCGCACGATCCGAGACGTGCTCCAGGACGCGGGCCTGGCTGCCTTCGTGAAGACGACCGGGAGTCGCGGGTTGCACGTCGTCTCACCGCTCAAGCCCGAGGCCGGCTTCGACCAGGTGCGCGCCTTCGCCCGCGACGTGGCGGCGCTCGTCGCCGACCGCGACCCGGCCGCGTACACGACGGAGCAGCGGAAGGAGAAGCGGAGGGGACGGCTCTACCTCGACACTGCCCGCAACGGCTATGCGCAGACGGCCGTGGCGCCGTACGCCGTCCGCGGCCTACCGGGAGCTCCGGTGGCCGTGCCGCTCGAGTGGACCGAGGTCGGCCGTGTCGAGCCGCAGGACTTCACCGTCCGCAACGTCTTCCGCCGGCTGGGTCGCAGGCGCGACCCGTGGGCCGCGATGGCCGACGCGGCGAGGCCGCTCGGCGATGCGCGGGCGCGCCTTGGGGACGTGGCGGCGTAGGCGCCGAGGACGGGGGCCGTCACGGGCCTCGCGCCAGCCAGCGCCGCTCCGCGTGCCAGCGGCGCATCGTGCGCACGCTCGGCGGCCGCGCCGGGCAGTCCGCGTGCCGCCGCCGCAGCTCATCGATCACCGCCCCCGGCGCCGCTCCCGCCGCGAAGTGCCCTTCCGCCTCGCGGCGCAGGTCGGGCCAGCTATAGCTCCCGGGCCGCGGCCGCGCGGCCGCGCCGGAGCAGGCGTCCAGATGTGCGCGCAGCGCCTGTCGTCGGGCGGCCGTGAGGCACCCGTGCGCGTGCCAGAGCCGCTGCAGCGTCAGCACCAGGTCACGCCCGCTCCGCTGCGTCTGGAACTCGTGCGACGCGTGCGCCTGACACAACCACACGCTGACCCCATACCCGTACGTGACGAGCGTCGTCCGCCCTCTGGTCCGCTCGACGCAGATCGCGCACACCGCCTGCTTGGTCGGCACGCGCCGCTGCTTGTACAGAGTGGGCAGGTAGTTCACGGAGCGAGTGTGGCAGGGTCGATGTCACGGGGGTGTCGCGGGGCGTCAGGAGTCTGTGGAGGAACTCAAATGGCACTCCGCAAAGGGGCCGAATGGCCGCTGAACCGCGGCGCCTCGCGCATTCCCCGCGGCCGGCCGGCGCGCCCTCAATAGCACTGGCCGTCGTCGGCGGAGAGCCCGCAGGCTCTTGCGCCGCGCACAAGCTCTGCCTAACGTGTCCGACCGTCGAGGACCGGCGCGACTGAGACCCTGCCGAAGCCCGTGCCCTTCGCCGAGCACCCGGCCCCAAGCGGTGCAGTTTGTCGGCGCCCGAAGGCGGCGCACCCGTCGACGCCCCGTGACACGCCGGCGCCGCGCATTCCCGACGACGGCCGGCGCGCCCTCAATAGGGCTGGCCGGTCGTCGGAGAGCCCGCAGGGCTCTTCCACCCCGCACGGCGCGACGCCACGCCTCGGCGCCCCGCCCCTCCGGCCTACGCGAGGCCTCCGAGCAGCGTCCGGGCGGCTGAGGCGACCTCGGGACGAGTGCCGCACACGGGCATCGTGACGACGAGATGCAGCCGCCTCCCGCCGAGCCGGCCCGTGACCAACACGAGATCCGCGCCCGGCGGAGACCCCGCCAGAACCCCGATGCACGGGCGCCTCGGCCGCCGAGCGTGCAGGAGGACGCGCACCGCGCGGCACGCAGGCCGGCCAGCCCGGCAGTCGACCCGGCGCGCGTCGAGCCGCACCTGGCCGTCGAAACGCGTCTCTCCGAGAAGGGCCGCGCGCCGGCGGCCGGCAGTGAGGCGGCCGGGATACGCGGCGGGAACGGCGCCGGCGAGGAGCCGCGGGAGCGAGCGATACCTCGTGATGACGACGGTGTTCTGGTTATGCCGGCCGAGGCCGCCCGCACCTCCGCCCAGACACCCGGTCGTGAGCACGGCGAGCACCGAGAGGGCAGACAGGGTCGAGCGCATTGCACCCATTCGACACCGACGGGCGGCCCCGGGTTCCACACGCGCGCCGCGCGAGGGCTGGGAAGGCCGGCCTGTGCCCAAAGTGCCTCAGTTCGTGCTCTTCACGAGCATGGACAAGCATCTGCTCGACGTGCGCGTGTTCTTCGGCACCCAGACGCCGAGCGGCCAGCTCGTGCGCCGCGCCCAGGCCGAGCTCGACACGCTCTCCTGGGGCCGGCGTGGCTGAGCCGATCGGTCGAGCGCAAACCAGGCGTCCCCCGTTCGGGGGACGCATCCTGTGAAACCAAGGTCGATCCTGTGAAGTAGCTGGGCGTCCTGCGTCCGCGCATCCCCCCAAACCGCGTTCCGAGAGGAAGCTCCCGTCGCTCGACTCGCTTACCTGCGCCGCAGGCCACGGCGCGATTCCGGCCAGACCCTGCCGCTGCTGGTGCTGTTCCTGATGAGCGTCCTGGGCATGTCGGCACTCGCCGTCGACGTGGGCAGCTGGTACCAGCAGAGGCAGTCCCTTCAGGCCGCGGCCGATGCGGCTGCACTCGCCGGCGCGTCCGAGCTGCCCGCCGGCTGGGCGGCTTCCCAGGCCGCCGCCAGCAACGAGTACTCCAAGAACGGCAGGGCATCCGACTCCGTCACGATCGCGCAGACGAGCAACCTGACCGCGAACGACTCAGTGACGGTCACGACCCGGCGCAGCGCCGTGACCTACTTCGTGCGCCTCCTCGGGTTCGGGAGCGTCAACCTCAGCGCCTCGGCACGGGCGACCGTCGAGTCGTACACGACCATCGTCAGCTCGGGCAACGTGATGCCCTTCGGGGTGATGCAGGGGAACTACACGCTCGGAAGCTCGTACACGATCTACGGCGACGGCAGCTCATCGAACAACGGAGCACTCTCCCTCGACATCAAATCGGGCGCAAGCTGCGCCGCCGCCAACGGGGCCAACGACCTCCAGGACACGGTGAGCGGCGCGGACATCGCCTGTCCCGTCTCCGTGAACCAGATCGTCGACACGAAGCCCGGCAACAACACCGGCCCGATCGCCCAGGGGCTGAACAGCCGCATGTCGGGCGGGTGGAAGTCGTTCAACCAGATCGTGCAGGTCGACGGCAACGGCCAGTACACCCTGCTCGACGCCAACAGCCCGCAGCTGGTCCTGATCCCGATCGTGCTCAACACGAGCGGCGGCACGACGTGGCCGAACGGTTCAGGCCAGGTGCGCGTCGTCGGCTTCGCCTGGTTCGTCATCACCGGCTGCGGCAATCCCTCGAAACCGGGGCCCTGCGTCAACAGCGACGGGAAGTGGGTGAACGGCACGTTCGTCGGGCTCATGAACGCCAACGCGTCGGGCACCAGCGGGGCGTGGAATCCGGCGTCCAACAGCGCCGGGACGGACGAGTTGACCGCCTGAGCCGCTACCGCGCCGGGGGAGCCGTGTTGGTGAGGACGGCCGCCGCGAGCAGAGCTGCGGCGACCACCAGCGCCTCGACGGCCAGCGAGCGGTCGAGCCGGGGGAGCCCGAGGGCAGGACGCCGCAGGCGGGGCAGCACGAGCACCCGGTGGCGGAGCCCGAACAGGAGCGCGACGGCGGCGATCGCGGTCTTGACGACGAGGACCTCGCCGTACCCTTCTCCCAGGTCGCCGAGCCGGTGGATGCGCACGAGCGCGAGATAGACGCCGCCTGCGGCCAGAGCCGCCACGAGCCACGTCGCCAGCGCCGAGAAGCGGGCGACCCCGGCCGCGAGGATCGCGCGGCGGTCGGCGCAGGCGCCCGCGACCGGCCACAGCACGACCGCCAGCCACACGAGCCCTCCGAGCCAGAGCGCCGCCGCCACCATGTGGCCGAAGTCGGCCGCGACCGCCAGGCTCAGGCGGCCCTCGCGGGCGGCGGCGTGCCCTGAGAGGCTGAGGCCGGCCGCCGTCGCGATGGTGACGGCTCCAGCCGTCGTGGCGAGGCGGTCGCGGTACCGCGGCCACGCCAGCGCGGCGCCGAGCAGGAGCAGCGCCAGAAGCCACGTGAACGTCGTCACCGTCCACGCCTGGCCGGTTGGCGTCCCCCACCGGAGCGCGTTGATCTGCGCCTCGGAGAACGACCGCCAGTCGCCGCCGATCACCTCGTGCGTCCACTCGATATATCCGTAGAGGTCGGCGTGCAGCCCCACGACCACGGCCAGCGAGGCCATGATGACGCTTCGCCGCCACTCGGCCGGGCGGGCCCGCGCCGGAAGCACGGGTAGGACGAGCCGGCGGACGAGGAGCGTCCCGCCGGCGAGGGCGAACGACAGGAAGGTGAGCCAGCGCAGGATGTCCGCGCGCACGCCGGGGCCGTCGCCCGGGAACGGCTGCGGCGTCCCGGCCGCGCGGTCGACGCCGTAGGCGAATGCGCCGCGGACGACGTGGCCGTCGTCCGAGAGCATCTGCCAGTGCACCGTGTACCGCCCCTTCCCCGCGCGTGCCAGCGGCACGATCACGACGCTTCCGCGAAGCCGCAGGCGTGTGGACGCGTCGGCGAGCATGCGGCCCTCGTCGCCCGAGACCTCCACCTGCGAGAACCGGAGGATCGGCGGCTCGTCGAACCGCATGCGCAGGACGGCCGGGGCCCGCGCCAGGCGGGCACCCGAATCGGGCGAGGTCGAGACGAGCCGGACGTGGGCCGAGGCGACCTGCGGCAGGGCCAGGCCGGCCACGGCAGCGACGAGGGCGATGACGGCCGGCCTGCGCACGCCTAGGACGGGTAGGTCAGAAGGAGGACGACGAACCCGGCGAGCGGCAGCTCGGGCAAATAGCGGGCGAGCCCCCGCGAGCCGGCGGCCTCGACCAGGACGGCGAGGATACCGCCGGCGACGAGCGCCGCGCCCATCATCGCGTGCCAGCGGGCGCTCATGGACGTGAAGACGGAGCTGTGGAGGTGGGTGAAGAAGAGCGCCCCGCCGACGGCGATGCCGACGGGTACGGCATAGGGCGCCACGCGTGAACGCAGGCGGCCGGAGCGGCGGGCCCACTCGACACCGCCCATGACGAGCAGAAGGTCGGCCCAGACCGAATGGACGACGTACTCGGCGGCGTCGGTGGCGAAGACGGTCGCCGCCCACATCCCGACCCCTGCGACCACGAACGTGGCAGGGAGCACGGGGCCGGTGGGCCGGTGGTCGCCCCGCGCCAGCCGCCGCAGCTCGTCGGTCAGGACGAGCAGGAAGAACAGGCCGAAGACCTCGTGCACGCGAGCGACGGCAGCACTACTCAGCGCCATGCATCGCTCCTCTCCCGAACGTCACGCCGCCTTCTTGCCCCGGCGGCACGGGCGACGAACACGCAGACGACGGCGAGCGGAAGCTCTACCAGGGCGGCCTCGGCGAGCGCCGCCACGAGCTCGGCCCCCGTCGCGGCCGTGAGGACGTCGAACCAGGCGTCGGCCGCGAGCAGCGTCGCCGCGGCGGCCGCAACGGCCTGAAGCCACGACGCCCGCCGCCAGGCTCCCACCGCCACTCCAACGAGGAGCACCAGAAGCGCCACGTCCAGGCCGACCCAGGCGACATCCCAGTGCGGCGCCCGGCGCGCCGACGGGAGCTCGCGGCCGAGCACGACGATCCACGGCACGAGCCCCGCCGCCGCGAGCCCGAAGAGCAGGGTGACCCCAAGACGCCGGTTCCCAACCTCTCGAGTGCGATCTCCCAGTACAGCCATCTCGCAACCTACTTGACCACTCAACGAATGCAGCAGTCGAAAGATTCCCCGCCGGGGAACGAGGCGAAACGGCGCGGGGACGCGGTCGCGCGGCTGGGCGGTCAGCCCTCGCCGTTGCGGGACGGCTCGATCAGGCCGTAGTTCCCGTCGCGGCGCTTGTAGATCACGTTCACGTCCTCGGACTCGGCATTCACGAACACGAAGAAGTCGTGGCCGATCAGCTCGAGCTGGAGCATGGCCTCCTCGGGAGGCATCGGCTTCATGTTGAACTGTTTGGTCTTGACGATCACCGCTGTCTCCTGGTCGGGAAGCGCCGGCACCTCGACGGGCGGCGGGGCGTGATGGACTGCGACGTGCTGGGCGGCCTTGCGCGTGCGCCGCTCGCGGTAGCGCTTGACCTGCCGCTCCAGCTTGTCGGCCACCAGGTCGATCGAGGCGTACATGTCGGTCGAGCTCTCGCGGGCCCGCAGGACGGGCCCTTTCGTCCACACTGTGGCCTCGGCGACCTGCTTCTGGTTGATCGAAGGGTTGTGCTCGACGGCGAGCTCGAGCTCGCAGCGGCTCTCGTCCGACAGGTGCCGCGCGAGCTTTCCAAGCTTGCGCTCCGCGTAAGAGAACAGGGAGTCGGTCACGTCCACGTTTCGGCCCTTCACCTGAAGCTTCATGGGCGACTCCTCAGCGCGGTCGGGTGCCACTGAACCATACCCGGTCACCAGCGCACCGCGCGCGCCAGCGTGACGGCGCCGACGCCGCCCGCCCCGGCGCGCCGCAGGGCCCGGGCGCAGGCGTCCAGCGTGGCGCCCGTCGTGTACACGTCGTCCACGAGTATCACAGTTTCCGGCACGCGTCGGCCGGGCACCGGGCGGAAGGCATCGCTGACGTTGCGGCGGCGGGCGGCGGGGTCGAGACCGCGCTGAGGCCGGCGCAGCCGTGCGGCGGCCAGGAGCTCCATCACCGGGAGCGACCAGCGCCGGCCCAGCTCGCGGGCGAGCAGCTCGGCCGGGTGGCAGCCGCGCTGGATCGTGCGCCACCGGTCGCCGGGCACCCAGCACACCGCCTCGCAGGCG
>DASQXS010000026.1:0-3574 GCA_035639615.1 Gaiellales bacterium
GAAGCCCTGGTCGACCGCCTTCGCCACGAGGCGCGCGACCCGGCCGCACGTTTCCTTGATCTGCGAGAGGAAGCGCACGCGCTCGTCGCCCACCGCGCTCGCTTCGGCGACGGCCGCCTAGACGTTGCCCCAGTCCTCACAGCGGCGCCCGAGTCCCTCGATCCTGGCCTCCAGCCCGGCGTACCGCTCGCCGACGGCCCCATGTCGACGCCCCGGCGGCCTGCTCCGAGGTCCGAGTCCGGCGCCGATGACTGCAACCGGCCGCCGGTCCTCTTGAACCCGCACGCGCTCAAGGCTACCTTCGGTAGATCGATGAACGAGGGGCCCGAGCCGGGTGGGGGGAGCCACATTCGCGTCTTAATCGCAGACGACGACGAGGCGTTTCGGGCCTCGCTCGAGCAGTTGATCGAGCGCCAGCCGGAGCTCATGGTCGTTGGCGCCGCGCAGGACGGGCTCGAGGCGATCGAGCTCGCGGACGATCTCGACCCGGACGCGGTGGTCATCGACCTCCACATGCCGCTCCTCGATGGGGTCACGGCCGCTGCGCGCCTGCGGCGGGACCACCCGAACGTCTGCCTGATCGCGCTCACGGGGGACGAGGCGCCCGAACTCCACAAGGCCGTGCGCGAAGCCGGCGCCGACGAGGTCCTGCTGAAGACCGAGCTCGTCGAAGGCCTTGTCGAGCGCCTGTCAGCCGTGCGCGAGAAGGTGTAGGCGCCGCCGCAGGCCTGGCCCGCCCCGAACGAGCCGGACGTCGTCGCGAGAGATGGCGAGGGCCGGAATCGAACCGGCGACACCACGGTTTTCAGCCGTGTGCTCTACCAACTGAGCTACCTCGCCGCGAGGGCCCAGTGTAGCCGCGGCTCATCCCACTCTCTGGTGAATACAGCGATCTGCCGCCGGAGGCGGGCTTCGCCCGGGAGGCTCACTAAGTCACATCCGACGCACCGCTACCCTCCGGCGGCTCCGGGGACTCATGAACCGCGCCCGCGTTGGGAAGGAGGGGCACGTGGGGGAACCAGGGGGTCCCCCACGACTAAAAGGACGTCCGGGCCGGTGCTACCGCGCCGCGAACGTCCTTTGGACCGGGAGCCTACCCGCGGCCACCCTTGCGGGCAAGAAGCGACGTTCCCCGCCCCGCGTGAAAATCCGCAAACTCCGAAAAACCACGGCGCGAGAGCTCCGCCCGAAGGCGTTTGGGCGGGACCCAGATCGGCGTCTCGGCACCGCCCGAGAACGAGAAGATCGCCCAGCCGCCCGGCGCCAGCACCCGCTCGATCTCCTCGAAGAAAGGGATCATGTTCGCCAACCCGAGCAGGTCGAACGACTGGTCGTCGTACGGCAATCGAGAGGCATCGGCGTACTCGAAGCGGACGCGCTCGGCCAGGTCGGGCGGCGTCAGTCGCCGCGCCTCGGCGAGCATTCCCGGTGCAAGGTCGACGCCGACCACCTCTGCCCCCAGGAAGCGCCGCGCGATTGCGAACGCGCCGGCGCCGGTTCCGGTGCCGAGATCGAGCGCCCGCCTGGGCGGTGGCTGAATCTCGTCGAGCGCGCGCTCGAAGGACGCCAGGCTGTCCGGCCTTCGCATCGAGTCCCAGACGGGCGCGAGGCGGTCGAATTGCAAGCGAATCGGGCCTCGGAAAAGGCGCCAGAGCCCGGGCCGGCGCAGCACCGCGTTCGTCGTCAGGCGAGCGAACCGCTCGCCAAGCCGCTCTGTGAGCCCCCCTCTCACGGCGCCCGGAGGTGGATCCGAACCTCCTGGCCTGCACCGACTCCGAACATGTCTGCCGCGCTGCCGCCGCTGATCGCGATCGCCACGTTCCCGTAGGCGTCCTCGTAGAGGATGATGTCGCCCGGCCCGGCATCGGCAAAGGTGCGGGCGGCGACGGCGTAGTAGCGATCGAGCGCGAGCTCGAGCTCGACCCGCACGCCCGGGCGCACCGACGCCAGCTCGAGGTGCTCCCCCTTCAGGTTGAGCTGGATGTTCCCGAAGTGGTCGACGTAGAGGACGGTCGCGCGGATCCTGTTTTGCCCGACTTCGGGCTCGGGAACATCGATCCGCACGAGCGCCTGCGGGTCGATCGGCGGGCCCAGCGCCTCCAGCGCGACTCCACGCGCGAGATGCGCTGCCGCCGGCGAGAAGAGGTCGCGGCCGTGGAAGGTGCGGGAGACGGTGTCGAGGGCGTACTCGGGGTTCACCAGCTCGTGGGCGGCCGCGGCGCCGCCGAGCGCCTCGGCCGCGGGGATGAGAAGCCCATTGTCCGGCCCGACGAGCCTGCGGCCGTCCGCGGTGCTGAGCGCCAGCGCGCGCCGATGCCCGCCGACGCCGGGATCGATCACCGCCAGATGCACGCCCTCGGGCATGTAGGGGAGCGTGTTGGCGAGCACGAGCGCTCCCTGGAGCACGTGCTGCGGAGGGATGCCGTGCGTGATGTCGATGATCTCGACTTCAGGCGCGATCCGCTTCATCACGCCGTGGCATGTACCGACGAAGTCGTCCTGAAGCCCGAAGTCGGACAGGAACGTGATCACCACGGCCGGGAGCCTAAACGGCAGCGCGCGAGACGGCGGCGACGAGACCGTCGAGGTCGTGCGTCTCGGCCTCGGCGACCACGCGAATGCCCGCCGCCTCTGCCGCGCGCGTCGTCTGCGGGCCGATCGAGACCGCCGGCAGATCGAGCCCGACCGCCCCGAAGGCCTCGGCCGCTGAGGCGGAGGCGAGGACGACCAGGTCGCCGGTGGGCGGAGGATCGGGGTGGAGCGTACGCGTGCGGTAGAGGGCGACGAAGTCGGCGCCGAGCGCCTCGACGAGGAAGCGGCGCGCTCCCACGGCGCCTGCGAACAAGACGCGCCCCGGCGGCCGAGGAAACTCGGCGACCAGGCCCTCCTGGGTGGAGACCTTCGGGACGATAGCCGGCTCGATCCCGCGCTCTCGCAGCGCGGCGGCCGTTCCCGGACCGATCGCAGCGACGCGCGCGCGATCTCCGCGGGCCCGACCGGCCAGTTCACGGGCGGCGTTCGGACTCGTGACGACGACCCAGTCGTATCCCGAGACGTCGAAGGTCGCCGGACCCGTCGGCTCGCGCTCGATCAGCGGACACCGGACGACCTCGTACCCGAGCGCCTCCAGGCGCTCGGCAAGCGGCTCCGCCTGCTCACGCGGCCGCGTGACGATCACGCGCAGCGGAGTTCGGGCGGGTCCCATCCCCAACCCCCACCCACCCAGGGGATTAGTCACGGTAGCGGCGAACTGCGCACGGGGGTGTGACGTGCTTGTGTCGGATTCGTCACGATTCTTCCCCAGACACCCGTCACACCTTGGCCAGAACGGCCAGCTCCGCTGCCAGCGCCGCCGGATCGTCGCCGCTTCGGCGCTCGACCCAGCTGCCGTCCTCCGCGGCCACCAGTGCCGAGAGCGTCTCGCCGTCGTGGTGCGCCGCCACCGGCGCCAGGCAGCCGCCGCCAATCGCGAACACGCATGCCCGCTCCGCCTCGATGCGGCGCCGTGTCTCGGGATCGTCCGCCACGGCCACGAGCTCCTCCTCACCAGCCCGCACCTGGAGCGCCAACGCGC
>DASQXS010000027.1:0-11575 GCA_035639615.1 Gaiellales bacterium
CGACCACCGTCCCGGCCCGGGCCATCCGCGAGATGTACCCGAAGAGCACGAACGCCAGCGGGAGGGAGGGGAGCAGGAGCTGCCGGAACCAGTCCACCGGGTCGGTGCCCGGCACCTGCGACGAGACCGGGAACCAGCCCAGCTGGACCGCGAACACCACGATGACGATCACCCCCACGACGAACTCGGGCAGCGCGATGAACGAGAGGCCCGAGATCGAGATGATGCGGTCGAGCGCGCGGCCGTAGTGGAGCGCCGCCAGCACCCCGAGCAGGATTGAGACGGGCACGATCAGGACGAGGGCGAAGCCGCCGAGGATGAGCGAGTTCTTGAGCCGGTGGAGGACCAGCGGACGCACCTCCACGTTCTGCACGGGCGACTCGCCCCAGTCGCCGCGGACGAAGTCCGTGGCCCAGTTCCAGTACCGGACCGGGAGCGGCCTGTCCACACCGAGCTGGTGGTCGAGCTGGGACACCTGCTGGTTGCTGGCGTACGGGCCGAGGATCGTGCGGCCGACGTCCCCGGGCAGAAGCTGGGACGCGGCGAAGACGACGAACGACACCAGCACCAGCGTGATGACGGTCAACCCCAGGCGCTTCAGGAGGTATCGGGTCATCGTCGTTGCAAGCGTACCGCTGGTCGGGCCGGCCCACCACTTACGTGCGCCGGCCCCACGCTGCTCAGCGGTTCACGAGAGCCACATCGCCCTCGCGTCGAGGTGGAATGTCGGCCCCGCAGCCAGGCCGTGGACGTTCTTGCGGATGGCGCGCAGCTCCTTGATCCAGTATGCGATGACGTCCGGCACCTCGTCCTGCTGGATCTTCGCCGCCTGCACCGCCAGGGTCTTGCGGCGGCTCTGATCGAGCTCGCCCTCGAACTGCTGCACCAGGCTGTCGAACTGCTGGTTGCACCAGTGTGCGGAGTTCCAGGCGCCGGAGTTCGACAGGTCCGGCTTCGGCACGGACCGGCACAGGTAGGCGGGGTCGATCGTCTGGCCCGGCGTGCCGCGGGCGCCCCAGTCGGTGATGCCGAACGGCACCTGCAGCCAGGGCTGGTTGGACCCCGAGCCGTAGAACTGGGTCTGCGGCTCCACGTCGAGGCTGACGTTGATCCCCGCCGGCTGGCACATCTGCTTGATGAACTGCGCGTACTGCGGGATCTCGAGGAACTGCTCGGTGGTCAGCTTGACGTTCACCGAGCTCTGTCCCGATGCCGAGACGAGCTGCTTCGCCTTGTCGATGTCCTGGACGCGCTGCGGCACGTCGCTGGTCGTCGGCGATCCCGGATAGATGGGGGCGAAGGCGTGGTCGTTCCCGAGCTGGGCCTTGCCGTCGAAGAGGCCCTGGACGAGGCCGTCCCGATCGAGCGCGTAGGCCACCGCCTGGCGCAGGTTCTTGTCGCTGAACGGCGGCTGGTCGACGCGCATCTGGAGCGTCCGGTACTCGCTCGACGGGGTCTCCATCACGGTGATGTTCGAGTCCGAGAAGAGCGCCTGCGAGCCCTGGTACGGCACCTGCGGGAAGACGCTGATGGCGCCGCCCTGGATCGCGAGCACGATCGGCGGGGTGTCCGCGTAGTACTTCACCTCGACCGAGTCCAGGTACGGCAGGCCCTGGCCCCAGTAGTTGGGATTGCGGACGTAGGTCGCGCCCTGGTCCTTCGAGAACGTCTTCAGGATGAACGGCCCGGTCCCGATCCCGCCGTTCGTGAACTGCCCGACCTCGTAGTTCTTCGGCAGGACCAGCGAGTTGTAGTTGAACGACGACACCAGGTAGGGGAAGTCCGCGTACGGCCGGTCGAGGTGGAAGACGACGGTCTGCTCGTCCTGCTTCTCGACGTTCCCCTTCGAGAGGACGCCGGCGAAGGCCGAGAGGGCAGCCGACCCGATCTTCGGGTCGGTGATCCGGTCGAACGAGGCGACGACGTCGTCGACGGTGAACGGCGACCCGTCCTGCCATTTCACTCCCTGCCGGATCGTGAACGTCCACGAGTCGGGCGTCGATCCGGCCTCCCACTTGATCGCGAGCCGCGGCTGCAGCACGTACTGCGGGTCCGGGAACACGAGGTAGTCGCAGGCGAGCTGCGACGTCATGATCGCGCCGGTATTGAACATCGTGACCGGGTCGACGTCGGATGCCGGCGACGTGATGCCGAAGACGCCCTTGCCGCCCCGCTTGGGAGCCCCGGCCGAGGGCGAGGACGAGGACGAGGACGCCGAGGTGCCGCACGCTGCCAGGATGGCCCCGAGCGCAGAGGCCGACACCCCGAGCACGCTCGCGCGTACGAGCACCTGCTGTCGCGTGAGCCGGCCCGCCCGTGCCTCCTCGTACAGGTGATACTCAAGATCCTTCACCGGTGGAACCTCGCTTTGTCAGGGGGTGATCGCAGGGGACGCGCGCCGGCACGGGCGCCGGGCTTCGGGCGCACGGCGCGCGCCCAGAGCGGCACATCAGGGGAGTTATCGATCAACCATCTAGACCCGCCGGGGAGCAGGTCTGGGGGGACGGGCACGGCGTCAAGCTGCCAACGTATCACAGTCATCTGGCCATCTCAATGTCGTGAAACACGCTCCAGAAGGGTCAGCACGAGGTCGTCCTGCCACGGCCTGGCGGCGATCTGGACGGCGACCGGGAGGCCGCGCGAGCCGGCCTCTGCCCGCCGGACCGTGGGCGGCCGGGCGCTGTCGCCGGCGGGGTGCCTGCCCTCGCCGGGGCCGACCTGCGAGACCGGCGCGACGCCGGCCGGCATCCCGAGCAGGCTGTAGATCGAGGCGTAGCTCTGCCCCTCGACGACGTCCAGCGCCATCCCGTGGGGCACGGCCGCGAGCGCGTGCGCGGGGCCGACCAGGACGTCGAGCCGGGCCCGGTCGAGCATCCGCCAGAACCGGCGCCGGAGGGCCGCGATGCGCGTTCGCAGCCTGCCTACGCCGGCCGCGTCGAGGGCGCCGCCGGTCATCGCGGCGAGCGCCCGCCGCACGTGCGGGTGGGTGGGGCCGTCGCCGAGCAGGCGGCGCAGGCGGCGCCCGCCGTCGACGGCGAACACGGCGTCGAAGAGGGCCAGGGCCTCGGCGGCGTCCGGCAGCTCGATCTCTTCGACCTCGGCGCCGGAGCCCGCGAGCCGGTCGGCCGCCTCGAGCACCGTCCGGCGGACGGCCGCCGACGGGTCGAGCACGCCGTTTCGCGTCACGACCCCGACCCGCACCCTTTGCGGGACCGGCTCGTCCGGCACCTCGGGGACCGCACCTCCCGGCGCGCCCGCGTCGAGGACGGCGAGGGCGAGGCGGAGGTCGCCGGGGTCGCGCGCCATGATCCCGGGGCGGTTCGGGAGCGCCGTGCCGGCGAACAGCTGGTCGTCACGGCTCCCCCGCGTGGTCAGCCGGCCCGGCGTCGGGGCGAAGCCGTAGCAGCCGCACCACGCGGCCGGGATGCGCACGCTGCCGCCGATGTCGGTGCCGACCGCGAGCGGGACGACGCCCGCGGCCACCAGCGCCGCGTCGCCGCCGCTCGAGCCGCCCGCGGAGCGGCCGGGCACGCACGGGTTCTCGGTGCGGCCGTACACCGGGTTGTCCGCCTCGGCGTACCAGAGCAGCTGGGCCACGTTTCCCTTGGCGGCGATCACGGCGCCGGCCCGCCGGAGCGCCGCTGCGATTGCGCCGTCAGACCGGCTCCGGGCCTCGGCGAGGCGCTCGACGCCGGCGCAGCAGGGCGTTCCGTGCACCCACAGCGTCTCCTTCACCGTGACCGGCACTCCCTGGAGGGGGCCAGATCCGGCATGAGCGTCGAGCCGCCCAGCGGCCTCGAGCGCCTCGTCGAACATCGGCACCGCGACGGCGTTCATGTCACTCGAGGCCTCGGCCCGGCGGCCGGCCTCGGCGGCCAGCTCCTCGGCCGCGATCTCGCGGCGGGCCACCGCGCCGGCGAGCCGGCGGGCCGTCGGGGCGCTCGGCCCCCAGCCGCAGCGCGGCCTGGCCTCCGTCTCCATCACCGGCCGATCGTACGCCAGCCTTGCTACTATTTGCAACCACTGTTGGCGATCCGGCACGTGGAGGCTCCCGTGTACCGAAACCAGATGCCGCGGTTCGAGGTCCTCTCGGAGGAGTCGCTCGAGACGGTCGAGCGCGGGTGGCGGCGGCTGGTGGCCGAGATCGGGGTCCAGTTCGACCATCCCCAGGCGCTTGACCTCTTCCGGGCCGCCGGAGCCCAGGTCGACCACGAGAGCCGTGTCCGCTTCGATCCCGAGTTCCTGCTCGAGCAGGCCGGGAAGGCCCCGACCGAGTTCGACATGCGGGCGCGCAATCCCGACCGCGACCTGCACATCGGCGGCGACACGATGATCTTCGCGCCCACCCAGGGGCCGCCGTTCGTGCGGATGGGGGGAGAACGGCGCGACGCCAGCCTGGCCGACCTGGAGCGCTTCATCATGCTGACGCAGGCGTTCGACGAGCTCGACACCCCCGGCGGCGGCATCTGCGAGCCGAACGACACGCCGCTTGACTCGCGCCACCTGGCGATGAACATGGCGCTGATCACGCTCTCGGACAAGGTGTTCGAGGGCGTGCCGATGTCGGCGGTGGCCGCCCGCGACTCGGTGCGGATGGGCGAGATCCTCTTCGGGGGGCGGGAGCAGATCGAGGAGCGGCCGGTGATGTTCGCGAACGTGAACGTCAACTCGCCCCTTCGCTACGACGTTCGCATGCTCGAGGCGATGCTCGAGTTCTCCGCCGCGAACCAGGCCGTGATCGTGACCCCGTTCCTGCTCATGGGCGCGATGGCACCGGTGGCGATCGGCGCGGCCCTGGCGCAGCAGACCGCCGAGGTGCTGGCCGGCGTGGCCCTGCTCCAGCTCGTGCGCCCGGGCTGTCCGGTGGTGATGGGGTCGTTCCTCTCCTCGACCGACATGAAGTCCGGTGCGCCCGCGTTCGGGACGCCCGAATCGGCGATCGGCCTTTACGCCTCCGGCCAGATCGCGCGTCGGATCGGACTGCCCTGGCGGGCCGGCGGCGGCACGCTCACCGCCAGCCCGGCGGTCGACGCCCAGGCCGGGTACGAGGCGCTGAACACGCTCACGTCCGCGTTCCTCGCCGGCGCCAACGTGGTGTGGCAGGCGGCGGGGTGGCTCGAGGGCGGCCTGGTCGCGAGCTTCGAGAAGTTCATGATGGACGTGGAGCTCCTGAAGCTTCTGCGAGTCCAGTTCCAGGCGACCGAGATCGACGAGGCCGGGCTGGCGTTCGGCGCCCACCAGGAGGTGGGGCCCGGCGGCCACTTCTTCGGGTGCGAGCACACGCTCGAGCACTTCCGCGACTGCTTCTACCGGCCGTTCCTCGCGACCACCGACAACTTCGACCGCTGGTCGGGCAAGGGAAGCCGCACGGCGGCCGGCAGGGCCGAGGGGCTCTGGCGCGAGGTGCTGGAGCGCTACGAACCGCCGCCACTCGACGACGCGGTGCGCGAGGAGCTGACGGAGTTCGTCGAGCGGCGAACGCGCGAGCTCGGCGACGAGCCCGTGCGGGTCGGCATCCCGCCCGCCGCGCCCCCCGCCGCCGCCTGACTCATCGGCCGCCCAGGACGGCGGACACCTCGTCCGCGGCCTCGACGACCCCGGCCCCGATCTCGGCGAGCACGGGCCGCATCCGGAACGCCGGCCCGGAGACGTTGACGGCGGCGACGATCCTGTCGTGCAGGTCGCGGACAGGCGCCGCGGCGGCGACGAGGCCCGCGTCCATCTCCTCGTCCGCAACCGTGTACCCGCGCGACCGCGACTCGGCGATGGACGCGATGAGGCGCGTCACGCTCGTGGGCGTGTTGGGCGCAACCCGGGCGAAGTCGAACCCGCGGAAGAGCTCGCGGAGCTCCGCCGGCGTCCGGTCGAGCAGGAGCGCCTTGCCGGCCGACGTGCAGTACGCGGGCGCGGTGCGGCCGACCCAGGTGACGGCCTGCACCGCGCGCGGGGACTGCTGCGAGAGCACCGTGACCGCGTCGGTGCCCTGCAGGACGGAGAGATGGGCGCCCTCGCCGAACCGGTCGACGAGTCGGACGAGCCGGGGGCGGGCGGCATCGAGCAGGAGCCGCTGCCCGGCGACGTGGGCCATCGCATAGATCCGCCACCCGAGGCGGTACGCGCGCGTGTCCGGATCGCGGTCGAGGAGCCCGTACTCCGCCAGCGTCGCCAGCGTGCGCGACACCTGCGTCTTCTCCCTGCCGAGCATGCGCGCGACCCGGGTCACCCCGAGCCCGCCCTCGGCCGCCGCCTCGTCGCCGGCGAGCGCGAGGAGCGCCTCGACGCCGCGGCGAATGCTGGTCTCCCGCTCGCCGTCCGGCGGCGGGCGCGCCGCCGTCCGGCGGCGGGACGTTGCCGCATCCTCACCCACCGCCGGGCAACGTATCAGCCGGCCGGGGCGGCGGGCTCGCCTCCCATACGACCGGGAAGAGCGGGTGCTCCATCGGCGCTCCGGCGGGCAGCTCGTCCGCCAGGCCGGGGAACTCGGGCGACGTCTTCCACGTCCTGGGCGCGTGCACGACGTCGTCTCCGAGGAACCGGATCGAGAACGCCCGCCGGCGCCGGTCGGCGCTTCCCGCGGCGTGCAGGGCGAGCATATGGAAGAACACCGCGTCGCCCGGCTCGAGCTCCCAGCCCACGATACGGAAGGCATCGCGGTCGGCCTCGACGTCGGGAAGCTCGGCCAGGCTGCCCTCGGGGAACCAGCGCGCCTGCCCGTCCATGAACGTCCGCGGCATCAGCCACGGCCCCCGGTGCGAGCCCGCCACGAACTCGAGCGTCGAGGCCCGCGAGACGGCGTCCACCGGCATCCACACGCTGCAGGTCTGGGCGCCGTCGATGTTGTAGTACGGCTGGTCCTGGTGCCACGGCGTCGGCTGCCGCGTGCCCGCCTCCTTGACCAGCATGTGATCGTGGAAGAGGCGCACGCGCCATGAGCCCATGAGCGCGCCGGCGACGCCCGCCGCCCGCGAGCTGCGGATCACCTCCTCGTATTCGGGGATCCGGCTCCAGTTGCAGAAGTCCTCCACGAACCGGCCCGTGTCGTCCGGGCGGCTGGCGACGAGCGCCCGCGGGCTGGGATCGGCCAGGTTGCGCTCGATCCCGCGCTCCACCAGCGCCACCTCGGCCGGGCTGAAGGCGCCGCGCACGCACACCGCGCCGTCGCGGCGGAAGGCCTCCACCTGGTCCTGGGTCGGCGGCACCCGCCGACCGTATCAGCGCTGCGATGCGTCGCGGCGGATTGGGGTCGTCAGGCGCTCATGAGAGGCGCAGGGGTTGGCGCCCCACATTCCGAGGTAGACGCGGAGGGCCTCGGCGACGGTCACGGTGACCATCGCGAGCCACGAGAATGAGGACCACGTCAACCGGTGCAAGGATTGCGAGCCAGATCCGCCACGGCACGCGTTCGGTCGAGTGGGCGCCGCGCCATATCACGGGCGCAGCGACCCCGATGTACGCAGGTGTCCAAAGTCCGTGGAGGATGAACATCGCTACGAGCGGATCAGCCGCGGCGCCAGCCGCTGGACGACGAGCGCGCCGAGGAGGAGTGTCGTGCCGACGGCCACGAATGAGCCCGCTCGGGTGAGCGAGTCGAGGTAGGCGAGGTCGTAGAGGAAGATCTTGGCGAGGGCCAGCGCCAGGAGCACGAACCCGCCCGCGTAGAGCCCGCGCGCCTGGCGGCGAAGGCCGCCGTAGAGGACGCCGAGCCCCGTGAGCGCCCAGAAGGCCGAGACCGCAGTGTGGCCGTTCTTGAACGCCGAGCGGATGTCGACGCTGCTCGCGCCGACGCCTGGCAGCGCTTCGGCGGCACCAAGGAGCGCGACCGTCCCGGCGTAGACCGCCGCGGCGGCCGTCGCCCAGGCGGCGGCGGGCCACTCCGGCTCCCGCCGGGTTGCCCAGGCGAAGGCCGCCGCGGCGGCCGCGACCGCGACCACGCTTGGCAGGCCGGCGGCCGGGTGCGGCCCGGCCACGAACAGGTCGGACGGGCGCGATTGGAGCGCCAGCGTGTCGATCGCCGCAACGATGAGGAGGCCGGCTCCGGCCGCCATGAACGCCCGCTCCCGCAGGAGCCGGCCGGCGACGGCCATGGCGGCGGCCTCGGCCGCCCAGGCGGCGACGAGCCACTGGCCGCCGAGGACGGCGGCCGTCAGGTATCCCGTGAGTGCCGTCGCCGCGACGAGCGCGGCGTCGGCCGCGGCGCGCTCGCGGGCCCGCCCGAAGCGCAGGGCCACCGCGATGACGGCGGCGCCCGCGGCGCAGGCGGCGAGGCTCATCCACCCGGCCGTGGAGGCGGTGCCGGCGCCGTACGTGGCCAGCCCGGCGGGCGGGGCCTGGTAGCCGACCGCGTCGACGGTCGCGAGCACGAGGAACGCCCCGGCGTGCAGGTGGACGTCGGAACGCCTGGCGCGGTCGGCGATCGCGACGAGGACGACCGCGGCACCGGCCCATGCCAGCACGAGCCATTGGTGGGCGAGCGTTTCGGCGCCGGCGTACGCGAGGAGCGCGAGCGCGGCCCACGCTGCGACGGGCTGCTCGCGGCGTCCCCGCAGGGCGATCCACATCCCGGTGAGGCCGGCGAGGGCCGCCCCGAGGCTTACAAGCCCGTCACGCAGGCCGGGCCCGCTCGTCAGGAGATCCGCGAGCGGTGCCTGGAACGCCACCGCGTCTCCGACGGCGAGCCCGAGATAGGCGACCGCGGGGGCGAACAGCCGGTCCTTGCCGATCCGCCGCGCCGCGAGCGCGAGCGCCGCTCCCTCTGCCGACCACACGATGACCAGGCTCTGGCCCGCGAACACCTCCCCGCAGCCGGCTGCCGCATAGGCGAGCGCGATCGCCGCCATGAGGTCGGACAGGTCGGTGAAGGGCCGCCTGACGAGCCGGGGGACGAGCGCCGCCGCGGCGAAGGCCGCCCCGGCGCCGAGCAGGCCGATCCCCTCGAGCGAGATGCCGCCAACCTCGCCGTTCAGCCCGCGGATGATCGCGACCGTGACGACGGAGGCGGCCGCGAGCGTCGGTGTGGACGAGGTGAAGTCGAGCAGGCGCAGGGACGGGCGGAGACCGTGGACGAACGCCGCCGCCAGGTAGACGCCGGCGAAGACGGCCGCGAGGATGAGCAGCGTGGCGCCGCCGTGGTATGGGCCCGTAACGTCGGCCAGCGGCAGGAGCACCGCCTGCGGCGCGCTCACTGCGACGCACGCCAGAAGCTGGCGGTGCCACTCCCTGGACACGAGCAGGGCGAGTCCGGCGGCCGCCATCACTGCCACGAACGCGGTGCCGGTCGTCGTGATCTCGCCGACCTGGACCGCGACCGGGGCGAGCATCGCGGTGACGATGCCGAAGCCGGCGAGCGACTCCGCGTCCATCACGAGCGCCACGACGACGGCCAGGCCGGCGATGCCGCCGGCGAGCAGGAGCGCCACCGGGCGGTCGACGTACCCGTAGAGGCTGGTGGCTGCAAGGAGCGTCGTGTAGAGGCCGGCGACGCCCGTTGCCGCTGCCGCCAGCGCCGCCTGCATGCGCCCCTCGCGGCGATGGATGCGAAGCGCGAACCCGAGCAGGCCGAGCGAGACGAGCGTGCCCAGTCCCAGCCGCAGCGGCGGCGTGAAGAGCCCGTGCTGGGCGGCGAGGATGAAGAAGAAGAGGATCCCGAGCAGCGTGACGGCCCCGCCGACCCAGGCCAGGACCTGCGCGCTCGTTACCGACGGCAGCGATTCGCGCCAGTCGAACGGCTCCGGCGCCGGGATGGCGACAGGCCGGCCGGGCCCCGGCGGAACCGGCGCGGGCCGCGGCGCCGGCCGGGGCGCGACGACGGGCTCGACGCCGCGCTCGGCCAGCACTCGGAGCATCTGCCGCTCGAGCACCGACACGCGCCGCGTGAGATCGGTCAGGTCTGCGGACGAGTCCGCCATCTCAGCCTCCCCTCGTGGGTCCTGTCTCCACACCCCATAGCTCAAATGCTATTATCGCATTGAGGCTATGTCAAGCGTGCATGCGGAGCCCGGCGCCTGAGCGCCGGCCTGGGAGCGCCTCAGCCGCAGCCGCCGGGCTTGGGCGAGTAGGGGCCCTCGACCTCCGGCTTGGCCTGGAAGGAGGCGTTGCAGCCGCAGGTCGACTGCACGTTGGGGTTCTCGAAGCTGAACCCCGCACCCATGAGGCCGTCGTGATAGTCGATCCGCGATCCGCGCAGGTAGGGGAGGCTGACCGGGTCGATGACGAGCCGGACGCCGTGCGAGTCGACCTCGAGGTCGCCGTCCTCCGACCCGGTGTCGAACCCGATCGCGTACTGGAAGCCGGAGCAGCCGCCGCCTTCGACGGCGAGCCGCAGCACCCTCGCCTCCGGATCGGAGGCCGCAAGCTGCTTCACACGTTCCGCCGCGAACTCGGTCAGCTCGACCATGCCCGGATTGTACCCTCGACCCAGGGGGGCCACTCGTTCACCCACGCCGCGTCAGCCGGTACGCCCACGCGAGCGCCTCGGCGACCGCCCGGTAGAGCTCGGGCGGCACCTCGTCGCCCAGCTCGAGGCCCGCCAGCGCCTCGACGAGGACGGCGTCCTCGCGGATCGGGATCCCTGCCTCCTCGGCCGCGCGCCGGATCGCCTCGGCGACGTGGCCGCGGCCCGACGCGACCAGCGCCGGGGCGTTCTCGCCGGGGCGGTAGCGGAGCGCCGCGGCGCGCGCGGCGGAGCGGTCAGGCGTAGCCATCGAACGCTCCCTCCGGCGGCGCCGGCGCGTCCGACTCCGTCCGGGCCGCGACCGCCGCGGCGGCCGGCCGGCCTGTCGCCCGCCCGAGCGCGTCGACGAGCTCGCCGAGCGCCTCGCCCGCGAGCCGCGCCGGCTCGCCCGGCGCGGTCACGACGCCGGCCTGCACCGAGCCGCCCGCCATCCGCAGCCGCACCTCGATCGCGCCCAGGTCGGGCGAGTGAAGGACGAATGCGGCCTCCCCATCGGGGCCGTGCCCCGAGACGACGGGATCCTCGCCCTCGCCCGCGTCGGGCTCGACCCGGACCTGCGCGGCGACGCCGCCGGGAAGCCAGAGCGGCGCGCCGTCGGCCAGATGGAGCGCGACCTTGAGCAGTGTGCCGTCGCCGTGGGCCGCGAGCGCGCCGGCCAGCCGGCCTGCCGTCCGCCGCTCGGTATCGGCGCCGGTGCTCTCGTGGAGGACCCGCACGCGCAGCTCGTCCGGCCGGGCGTGAACGACCGCGAGGCGGAGCCGCTGCCCCGGCACGAGCCCCGCCGGGAGCTGGGCCTCGAGCACGAGCCCGGCGAGCGCGATCAGGCCCCGGCCGCCGTTCTCCGGCGCGGAGATCAGCCGGGCGACCAGCTCTGCGCCCGGCTCCAGGCGTGGGCCGACCTGCGGAGCCGAGCCCGCCGGCGAGATCGCCCGAAGGGTGATGGTCTGTGCCTGCATCTCAAATTGCGTCCGCTGGAGACGACTACCGGGTTGGCCGGGCCGCCCCTGGTCCCGGTTATCGACCACGAGAAGAGGAACTTCCGAATGGAACGCGGTCTCTACATCGCCGCCTCGGGCATGCTGGCCGAGCAGGTGCGGCAGGATCAGATCGCCAACGACCTCGCCA
>DASQXS010000028.1:0-2264 GCA_035639615.1 Gaiellales bacterium
CGAAATGCAGGCGTTTCGTCACAGTGTCTGTGCTGCGCCGGGTGGATCGCATAGCAACGGCATCGGGCCCGGCACAAACTCTGTGACGGGATTCAACGGCGGCGCGACCGTGCCTGTCGGCGCCGCGTGAAAACTGACCCCCCTCCGCCGCGCGAAATCTGACCCCCTCGGGCGGGTCGGCGGAGTCGTCCGAGGCGATGCCGAGCCTCGTCGTGGCCAGCGACGAGGAGGCGGCGAGAGGGTGGTTGGTGTGGAGCAGTGGGCCGAGTTGCGGCGGGAGCACTTCGTCGCTGGCAAGTCGATCAAGGCGCTGGCGAGAACGACCGGGCTGTCGCGGAACACGATCCGTCGGGCGCTCAGGAGCGAGACGCCGCCGGGCTACCGGCGGGCGCCGAAGGCGGGCGTGCTTGATCCGTTCAAGGCGGAGATCCACCGGTTGCTCAAGGACGACCCCAAGCTCACCGGTGTTCGGGTTCGCGAGTTGCTGGAGCCGTTGGGTTGCGCCGTCGGCAAGACGGTCGTCGATGACTATCTGCGCGAGGTGCGGCCGTTGTTCGCGCCGGCGCCCAGGACGTTCCAGCGCACGGTCTACCGGCCTGGGGAGCTCTGCCAGTTCGATGTCTGGCAGCCACGCGAGGAGGTGCCGGTCGGGCACGGCCAGACCCGGCAGGGCTGGGTCGTGATCGCGTGCCTGGGCTACAGCCGCGCCGGCGCCGGCGTCCTGATCTTCAGCAAGGAGACCGAGGATCTGCTGGCCGGGATCGTCGGCTGCGTGCAGCGACTGGGGGCGCTGCCCGGCGAGTTGGTCTGGGATCGCCAGGCCGGGATCCATGGCCACGGCGGTCGACCATCGGAGGCGTTCGCCGCGTTCTGCGGTCAGCTGAAGGTCGGCTGGCGGTTCTGCGAGCCGGCCGATCCGCAGGCCAAGGGCGCGGTCGAGCGGCTGCAGGGCTACGCCGAGACGAACTTCGAGCCGGGCCGGCGGTTCGCCAACGAGCTCGACTTCCAGGACCAGCTCGACGCCTGGTTTGTGAAGGTCAACGCGCGCACGCACAAGACGCTGCGGGCCCGGCCGGTCGACCGCCTCGCGAACGAGCACGAGGTGATGGCGCCGTTGCCCGCCGAGATGCCCGACACGGCGCGGCGCTGGGTCACGAGGGTCCCGCCCGATCCGCATCTGCGGTTCGACACCAACGACTATTCGCTGGACCCGCGGCTGGTCGGTCGGCGCGTCGAGGTCCGCATCGACCAGCAGACGGTTCGCGCGGTCGCCCTGGACACCGGCGAGCTCGCCGCCGACCACGCGAGGGTGTTCGCGCGGCACCGCACGATCACGGCGCTGGCGCACGCCCGCGCGCTCAAAGCCGCGCGAGGCCTTCCCGCGGAAACGCCGGTCGAGGTCCGCCCGCTTGACCGTTACGACGCGCTGATCGCATGAGCCGACCCGCGACGGAGCTGGCGCATCTGTTCCGCCAGCTCAAAGCTCCCGCCGCCGCCCGCGCCTTGCCGAAGCTCGCCGACCGCGCTCGCACCGAGGAGTGGTCCTACGAGCAGTTCGCCGCCGCCCTGTTGAAGACCGAGACTGACTCGCGCGATTCGCATGGCGGGCAGGCGCGGATCAAGACCGCGAGGTTCCCGGCGCGCAAGACACTCGAGGAGTTCGACTTCGCCTTCCAAGCCTCGCTCAAGCGCGACACCGTCCTGCACCTCGGCCAGCTCGACTTCCTCGCCGGCCGCGAGAACATCGTCCTGCTCGGCCCGCCCGGCACCGGCAAGACGCACCTGGCGATCGCGCTGGGCATCCGCGCCTGTCTGGCTGGGCATCGCGTCGCGTTCAGGACCGCGACCGAATGGGTCGCGCTGCTGGCCGACGCCCAACGCCACGGCCGCTTGGACGCCGAGCTCGAGCGGCTGCAGCGGATCCCGCTGCTGATCGTCGACGAGGTCGGCTACATCCCGTTCGACCCGCAGGCGGCGAACCTGATGTTCATGCTCGTCGCGCGCCGCTACGAACGCGCCTCGCTGATCGTCACCAGCAACAAACCGTTCAGCGCGTGGGGCGAGATCTTCGGCGACGAAGTCACCGCCGCCGCGATGATCGACCGGCTCGTCCACCATGCCGAGATCCTCGCCCTCAAAGGCGACAGCTACCGCCTGCGCGACCGCGACCTCGGCCCCCGCCCGACCCGCCAGAGCCCAGAAACGGCCTGACCGATCACCCACGGCGACCTCGCCAAGGGCCTTAGAACGCCTCAAAACGCGTC